>CADCPA010000155.1 GCA_902803135.1 uncultured bacterium | reverse complement strand
CGACGTCGTGTGCAACGGCATCGAGCTCTCCTCGGGCGCGATCCGCAACCACCGCATCGACATCATGGAGAAGGCGTTCGAGATCGCCGGCTACCCGAAGGAAGTCGTGCAGCAGAAGTTCGGCTGCCTCTACAACGCGTTCCAGTACGGGGCGCCGCCGCACGGCGGCATCGCCCCGGGCGTCGACCGCATGGTCATGCTGCTCCAGGACACGCCCAACATCCGCGAGGTCATCGCGTTCCCGATGAACCAGAAGGCTCAGGACCTCATGATGAATGCGCCGAACTACGTCACCGAACAGCAGCTCCGCGAGCTTCACATCAAGATCCGCGGAACGAACGAAGGCGACGTCAAGCCCGTCAAGTAAGACATCGACGGACACCATTCCGTGGGCGTGCTGCTGGCGAGCGAACGTCGATCCTTCAAGGGGAAGCTCTTCCTCGGGATCGTCTACGGACTGCTCGCGCTCGGCGGGCTCACGATGGTCTATCCGTTCGCGGTGATGCTCACCGCCAGCGTCTCCGGTCCCTACGACTACAACCGGCACGAATTCGTGCCGCGCGCGTTGTGGAACCGAAGCGATCGTTTCATGAGGTCCGTCGCGACCTACTTTCCCCGCTTCCCGCGCGACGTCTTTCCGGACGCCCCCGAAAACTGGGGCAGCTGGATCTCCGTCGCCCGCGACCGGGACGGCGTCGCCCGCTTCGCCGAGACCCATCTCGAGCCGGCGCGCACGAACGCGGCCGTGTTTGCGGACTGGAAGCAGCGCGCCGTCGCCTTCCGCGACATCTGCGCGAACTGGAACCTCGACTACACGACCTGTTCCTACGACGCCCGCGACGTCGCCCCGTTCATTTCCTCCCAGATCACGCTCGACGAACTGAACCGCACGTGGCCCGTGCGCTACCGCTCGTTCTTCGACGTCTCCTTCACCGCGGAATCGAAGCTCCCGCTCGGCCACGCCTCCTACCAGCCCGCCCATGGCGACCCAAAGTACGAGATGTGGCTGAAGTTCAAGGACTCCTACCGCCAGACCATGCGGGCGGACGGCGACTACGTCTGCCGTACCCTCCCCTTTCTCGGGAAGACGACGCCGGACGAGGCGGAGTCCATTCGGGAAAAACTGCGGTGCGCCCTCGCGGTGCAGTTCATCGAGCACGGTCGCCGCGACTATTTCCGTTCCTGCGCCGCAAACTACAGGCTCGTCGGCCAGTATCTGTTCCAACGCGGACGCGCCTTCTTCAACACGCTCCTGCTGGTCATCCTCTCCGTGCTCGCCCATCTCACGGTGAACCCGCTCGCGGCCTACGCCCTTTCGCGCTTCCGCCTGCGCGGCACGGAGAAGATCCTGCTCTTCCTCCTCGCGACGATGGCCTTCCCCGCCGCCGTCACGGCCATCCCCGGCTTCCTGCTCGTGCGCGACCTCGGGCTGCTCAACACGCTTGCCGCACTCGTGCTTCCCACCGTCGCCAGCGGCATGAGCATCTTCATCCTCAAGGGCTTCTTCGACGCCCTGCCGCGCGAGCTCTACGAGGCCGCCGCGATCGACGGCGCCTCCGAAGGCACCGTCTTCCTCAAGATCACCCTGCCCATGACGACGCCGATTCTCGCAGTCAACGCGCTCAACAGCTTCGTCGCCGCCTACAACTCGTGGGAATGGGCCTTCCTCGTGTGCCAGAAGGAATCGAACTGGACCCTGGCCGTGTGGATGTACCAGATGAGCCAGCAGATGGGCGGGCAGCCCTGGTGCGTCATGGCGGGCTTCGTGCTCGTCTCGATTCCGACGGCGATCGTCTTCCTCGCCTGCCAGAAGATCATCCTGCGCGGCATCGTGCTGCCATCGATGAAATGATCAGTCCCCGTCCGCGACGTAGCTGAAGTTCTCGGCGCCATTCATGAAGTCGGAGGGGATGAAGTTCCCGACGTGCTTCCACGAGAGCCAGTAGCGTTTGGGACAGTCGAGCCAGATCAGCGGACAATCCTCGCGCACGATCTCCTGCGCCTTCCGCCAGCAGGCCAGGCGCTCCGCCTTGTCCAGCGTCGCCATCGCCCGGTCGTAGAGGGCGTCCACCTCGGGATTGACGTAGTTCGCATGGTTGGCGCCGGGCGAGACGTTCTTCGAGTGGAACAGCTGCATGAAGTTCTCGGCGTCGGGATAGTCCGCCACCCAGCCGAGCAGGAACAGCGCCGTGCGCCCTTCGTCCACGGCCTGCAGAAAGGCGTTCCACGTCAGATAGCGCGGCTCGAGACGGATGCCCACGCGGTCGTAGAACTCGATGATCAGCTCCATCTGCTCGCGCATCGCCTGCGAGGGATTGCCGAGCGAAATCTCCAGGACGAGATGCCGTCTCGTTGCCGGATCGATGCCGTCGGGATAGCCCGCCTCGCGCAAAAGCCGCTTCGCCTTCTCGGGATTGTAGGAATAGGGGTTCGGCGTGTCGAGGTACCCTTCGATGCCCGGCGGCACGGGGGCCGAACAGGGAAGCAGGCGTCCGTTGCTGAACTTGTTCCAGGTTTCGAAGTCGAACGCACAGTTGAGCGCCTGGCGTAGCTTGCGGTTCTTGCCGAGGACCGGGTCCTTCATGTTGCAGCCGATGAACGTCGTCTCGAGCATCGGCGTGGAATGAAGACGCACGCCCCTGGCGTACAGTTCGGGCAGCAGGTGACCGTCCGGCCCCACGATGGCGTCCCAGTTGTCCGTCGCGATGCCGCGCAGAAAGTCGACTTCATGCGCGAGGAACATCAGCCACTTGGTCGACGTGTCGTCCACGACCGGAAACTCCATTCGGTCGTAGGGCTCGGTCTTGATCTCTTTCCACCCATGCCAGGCCGGCATCCGTTCGAGGCTCATCTGGTGGTTGCGGCGCCAGGCCGCGAGGCGGTACGGACCCGATCCCACGGATTCGCCGCCGAAGCGCGCCCCGTATTTCTCCACGCCCTCGCGCGCCACAACGCCCGTAAACGGCATCGCCAGCAACCACGGAAAGACGTGCTGCGGCCGGGTGAGCGTAATCTTCAGACGGCGCGCGTCGAGCACGTCGATCCGCTTGACGCACGACATGGTCCACATGCCGCCCGAGGCGTTCTTCGGATCGGCCAGCCGCCGCAACGTGTAGGCGACGTCCTCCGCCGTGACAGGACGCCCCTTCCCGCCCAGCGCCTCGTGGGGGTTGAAGGCGACGCCTTCACGCAGCGTGAGCGTGTATTCGAGCCCGTCGGCCGACACGTCCGGCAGCTCGCACACGCCCGGCGACAGCTTGTAGGGCCGCGCGAAATAGTCGATCTTGAGAATCGTCTCGTACAGGAGATGGATGATGAACGAATCGTTGGTTGCCTGGGAGCGGATCGGATCCACCGAGGCGACCCGCTCGAGCGGATGCGTGAACGTGCGCGCCCCCGCCGCGAACGCCAGTCCCGCCGCGGCCACCGCCGCGACCATCCCGATGTTCGGCATCGGCCACCGCACGCGCATCACCCGTTCCCTCACCGCGTCAATCCAGCTTCTTCAGCACGGCCTTCACACCCGCCGGCACGGAGAACTTCACCTTTCCGTCCTGCGCCGCAAGCTCGGAAACCGCACACCCGGCCTCGAGCCGGACGCGTTTCCAGTCCGTCTTCAGTTCGAGCGTGAGCGGGAAATCGTAGATTGCCGGATCCAGCGCGCCCAGCGACACCGTCAGCGCGACTTCGTTCGCCGTCTCCTTCTCGACCTTCACCTGCGCCACGGCCTGCTCGGCCGTGTACTTGTTCCAGTCCTCGGCCGGTGCGAGCCACAGGCGGTCGCGCACCGAATCCAGCTTTTTCGCGACGCCTTCGAGGTATTCGGTCGGATTGGAGAGCCAGTCGCCGCCGATGCCGTGGAAGTCGATGTGCCCCATCTGCTTCGTGGCGATGCACCGGTCGATATAGGCTTCGGCGTCCGCCACCGTCTTGCAGAACCAGGGCGGCGTCTGGAATTTCGGCCGTTCCACGAGGTGCTGCGCGTCGAGCTTCGCCTTCAGCTCCGCCGGCTCGATCTTCCACGGCACGCCGCCCGGTACGGCGAAGGAGATGAGCCGCGGCCACGGCAACTCCGGCTGCATCTCCTTCAACACCGCATTCGCATCCGCGAGCTGCTTGTCGAGCTCGTCCGGCGTCGTAACGCCCCGATGCGTCGACGTGTGGTTGCCGAGCGTCACGTACGGACTCTTCGCGGCCTTGATCCAATCCGCCTTGCGCGCCTTGAAATGCCCGGCCTCCGTAATCGGATAGAACGTACCCGGCACGCGGTACTTCTCCAACACCGGAATCGCATGCGCGAGCTGCGACGGGCAGCCGTCGTCGAAGGCGAGCAGGAACGCGCCCGATTTGCCGTCGGGAAACTTGCATACGGAAACATCCGCCGCCGAAGCCGCCATCGCCGCGCACACCGCGACCGTCAAACCGAGGAGCGTTCTCATTGTCTGCCTTTCCGAATCCCGCATCAGCGGATGAGGATGGCCAGGCCGCCGCGAATCGCGTACAGCACGCCGTCGCGGATGGCCGTCGTCACCGCCTTGCCGTTCGCCAGCATGCCGGCCGGCTTGCCCGTGAACGTCGCCGCCTGCAGCAGCGGCAGCGGCTGAACGCCCGTCCAGCTCTCCGCGCCGTCGATGCGCACCGTGGCGCCGGCGGCGAATGTGGCCTGCTTGACGGACGGCAGCGTCGTCGACGACGCATCGACCGCAAGGGTCGCCGTCGCACCGACGGAGAGGAAGCCGCTGCCGTTCCACGTCGCATCCTTTCCGAACGCGAAGGTCGCCGTGTCCTCGACGTTCAGGTTCTGGTTGAACGCGATGCCGCGTCCCGGCACTGCGGCCGCCTGCACCTTCACCGCACCCGAACCCTTGACGGCGAGCGTGCAGCTGCCCTCGGCAATGTCCACATTGCCGGCCGCCGTGCCCTTCGCACGGCTCATAAGTCCACGCGCGAAGGTCACCGTGCGCGGATCGCCCGCCGCATCCGTCGTCTGTACCACGGCCACGCCCTCGAGGCTCACCGTGTCGTCGAAGACGACGTCGTTCGCCATCGGCTGCCACACGAGGCCCTCGCCCGAACCATAGATGCAATGGAAGTCGATCATGTCGCCCGCCACATCGCCGCCCAGGAGGAACGTCGCCGAACCAATCCAATTGGCGCTGCCCATCGAGCCGGCGAGGAGCAGTCCCTTCTTAAACTGAAGCGTGCCCGCGCCACCGAGCTGGGCCTGGCTATAGACCACCGGCAGCGCAGTGTCCAGAACGAGCGTACCATCCGTCCGCTGCAGACAGGAGAAGACATTGTCCGACGGCGCGGCGGCCTCGTAGACGTGGACCGTCGCCGCGTCGCCGACCACGAATGCGCCGGCCTGCGTCGGTGCCGTCAGCAGGCCGACCGTGAACGTACCCGACTTGAAGGTGACCGGCGCGGGATAGTTCGGACCCAGCACGCCCACGAAACCCGTGCCGTTCACCGTCGCGCCCGGCGCACACGCCTTCAGTTCCCGGCCCACCGTGAACGAGGCAAACGTGAACTCGCCTTCCAGTTCAAGCGTGCCCGGCGCGAGAATCGGCTGTCCCGCGATCGCGACCGGCATGTCCGCCGCCGTACGGAGGCCCGTCACGGCAATCGGGCCCACGTCGTTCTCGGTCGCCGCCGCAGCGCCGACAAAGATGATCGTGCCGTTCGAGCCCGTCGCGTCGAGCGTCCCGTTCCAGTTCGCCGGATCGCTCCAATGCACGCCGTCGCCCGCGCCCGTCCACACGAGACCGGCCGCCGGCGTGAGCGCGTACGAGAAGCCGCCGCCTTGCGCCGTCTTCGCCACCTGCAGCGCGACGGACGGATTCGCCAGCGTCACCTGCTCGGAACTGAAGACGTCCATCGCCGACGTCACAAGGAACACCTGGTTCTCCGTTCCCGCCTTCGGCACGATCGTCAGAGAACCCGCCGTGCCCGGCACCGACGAACCGATGTCCGCCCGCGCACTGGCGCAGTTGTTGCCGCCCGCATACGAGCAGGTCACCTTGGCCGCCGTGGAGATCGTCACCTTGACGTCCGTGCACTTGCGGCCGCCGCCGATGACGGCGCCGTTGAAGTCCGAAGCGCCTTCGCCAAGACCCGTCTGCGCAGTGACGGTGCCGCCGTTGATTTCGATTTCGATCGAGGGCGTCACATTGTTCGCCGCCTCGTGGCCGCTGCCGATCGCCGAACCGCCGGAGATGTCGGCCTTCGCGTTCACTACGCCGCCGTTGATCGTGATCTTGCCCACGCGCGGCGTGCCGCCCCAGTTCGCATTCGCGCTGCCGCCGATGGCCGCCGTCCAGCGCGTACCCGTCGCATTCACGAGACCGTTGTTGATCGTGATGATGTCGCAGGAACCGTAGCCGCCCGCGCCAATGCCGGCACCGCACTGTCCGCCGCCCTTCTGCGAACCCGCCGCGTTGATCGTTCCGCCGTCGATCGTGATGCTACCGGCCGTGCCCATGTTCCAGTCGCCGCCGATGCCCGCGCCGCCGCCGTTGCCCTGGGCCGTCAGCTCGCCGTCGCCGAAAATGCGCACCGAGCCATCCGGGCTCACCGTGAGACCGGCCTTACCGCCCTGCCCCGTCGTCTTGTTGACGCCCCAGAGCCTGACGTCCACCGCATGCGACCCCGTCGTGAAGCCGTCCAGCGTGGCATTCGCGAGCACCACCGTCGCATCGCCCGCGCAGACGACGGATTTGCCGCTGCCGGAAATCGTCACCTGGGCACCGTCCTTGATCGTCACCGTCGAGCCCGACACGCTGTAGTACGCCGTCTCGCCGCTCGCCGTCGCGAGGTCGACAAAGGCGTCCTGCACGCTGGCGGGACCGTACTCGCCGACGCCGCCCGACGCACACATCACCGGATAGACCTTGAGCGTGTCCGTATCGGCCGTGTTGGTCCGCGCGAGACCCGACCCCGTCGACGCCATCAGGTCGTTGCAGAAGTCGCACAAATAGAACTGCGTCGGCTCCGTAATGCCCTTCGCGTTCGTCAGCGCGAGCGAACCCTTGTGGCCTTCGGCGATGGCATCATAGCCGCCCACGCCCACGCTGCCGATGGCCCACGTGTTCGTCGTGTCGCCGCGGTGGATTTCGAGATACGCCGACACGTCGAGCGTCACGTCGCTGCCGTAGCCGCCCTGTTTGCCCGCGCCGATGACCGCCGCCTCGCTGTCGCCCTTCGCGCCCGTCGCAATCACCTGCCCGCCCAGGAATTCGATCGTGCCGCCGCCGGTGGCGTTTTTCGGCTTCGAATGCCCGCCACCGATGGCCGCACCACCGTCTTCGCCGCCGAAAGCCTCGGTCAAGCCGCCCCTGAAGACGATGTGCCCCGCATCAAGAATCGTCCCGTCTGGACGCCCATACGCGCAGCCCGTGCCGATGCCGGCGCCATGTCGGCCCGACTTGCCCGCGATGAGCCGGCCGTCGATCATCTCGAAGAGCACCGGTCCGTCCGCGCCGTAGCCGCCGCCAAGGCCGGCACCGCTCTGGCCGCCGTCGCCCGTCGTCTGCGCCGTCACCGCGCCGCCTTCGATGCGCACCGTACCGCAGCGTTCGCCGTTCTCGCCGCCGAGGCCCGCGCCCTGCCAGCGTCCCTGCGCGAGCAGTTCGCCCGCATTTTCAGCGTCCCACGCCGCGCCGGTGACCACAAGCGTGGCGGAGTCGTTCACGCGGATGCCCGCATGCCCGTCGCCCGTCGCCGTGAACGAGTTCTTCGAACCGTTCTCAAGGTTCAGCGTCACGGCATGGCCGTTCGCATTGAACGCAGGACCGCCCGTCGACACCGTCACCCCCGCCAGATTGAGCGCCGCATCGGCCGTCGCGCGGAACGCCTTCGTCGTCGAACCGACCACATAGAGCGCCGGCTCAGTGCCCGTCACTTCATACACATCGTTGTTCAGCGTCCAGCGCGTGGACGTGCCGTTCGCCGGCACCACCTCGACGTTGAGCAGTTCGACACCGGACGGAAGATCGAGCGCCCAGGCGCGCGCAAAGCCGCGCGTACCCGTACCTTCCTGGTAGACGATGCGGTCCATCAGACCGTCCGCCGTCGTCGGGGCGACCGGCGCCGAACCGGCCGTACCGACATCCGTCACGAGGAAGCGGCGGAAGCCCGTCAGGCCCGACTTGTTCGTAAACGTCAGCGTGCCCTTCGTCGCCTCCGTCGCGCGTGTCGAGCCGAAGTCGACCGTCACGCCGTTGCGAGCCTGCACGACGACCGTCGCCGCCACGTCGATTGTGACATCCATGCCGCGCGAGGAGTTCTTGCCGCCGCCGATGACCGCGCTGTAGCCGTCGCCGACCACGCCTTCGTCGCAGCCCGTGGCGATGAGCGTACCGCCGTTGACCGTGAGCGAACCGCCCGTGAAGTTGTCCCGTCCGTCCGCACAGTGTCCGCAGCCGATGGCCGCGCCGCCGTCCTTCGTACCCGTCGCCTCGACCCAGCCGCCGTTGATCGTGATCGAGCCGGCGTTCACCTGGACGCTCGATTCATGCGTCGAGCCCGCACCGATGCCGCACGTCCAGCTGCAGCTCGGCACTGCCTTGACAACGCCGCCGTTGACGACGACCGTGCCGCCGGAGCCTTCATAGCCGCCGCCGATGGCCGCACCGGCCTTTCCGCCACTCACGGCACCGCCGGACCGCACCTCCACCGTGCCGCTTTCGACCACCAGCGTGCCGCGCATCGATTCGCCGCGGCCGCCGCCGATGCCCGCCGCGCCCAGGCTGTTGCCATGGACGAAAAGCGAACCGTCGCCGACCAGCGTCAGATGGCTGGCCGCGTTTTCGAGACTGATGCCGCCCTTTGTGCTCGGATAGCCGCCCCAGATGGTCGACTGCGTACCCTGCAGCGTCCGCAGCGTGCCGGTCTGGCCGTTCACGTCAAAGCCCGGCTGGTTGTTCGCGCCGCGAATCGTGACGTTGTCCAGCGTGATGTCGAACGCGCCAAGCGGCTTGAGCGTCATGTCGGCCGAAGTCTCAAACCAACCCTTTCCCGTGATGTAGAACTTCTTGTTCGCCGCAAGCTCGATGATGCCGTCCGACGTCACCGTGTAGTTTTCGCCGGATGCCCCCGGACGCAGCAGCGACAGGTTGAGCGCCGCGTCGAAGCCTTCCGGCACCGCCGCCTCGCCTTCACCGCCCGCCACCTTGTACGTGCGCGTCGCCGTGGATGTGTTCGTCGACGTCCAGGTCTGGATCGTCATGCCGTCCTCGACCGTTGCCTGCACATAGCCGGCGTTCGGCTGGAGGTAGTCCGTCGTGTCATTCCCCGTCAGCTTGAGGAACACGCGGTTCGAGGCGCCCGTCTTGTTCGTCAGCTTGAGCGAACCCTGCGACACGGACGTATCGCGGCAGCCGAACTGGTGGTTGTTGTTGTTGCGCGCCTGCAGGGTCACGGTTGCCGCCGCGTCGATCGTCACATCGAGGCCCGGACCCGCGATCTTGCCGCCGCCGATCGTCGCGAACGTATCGCCGTCGCCGGAGACGAGTTCGACCGTGCCGCCGAGGATGTCGAGCTTGCCGCCGCCGCTCTGGTAGCGCTTGTCGCTGGCATGGCCGTGGCCGCCGCCGATGGCCGCGCCGCCGTCCTGGCCGCCCGTCGCCTTGACCTGGCCGCCCGTAATGCGGATGGTACCCGCGTTCACGTTGTACGACGTGTTGTAGGTCGTGCCGGCGCCGATGGCGACGCCCCACTTTGTCCCGGTCGCGGTCACATTGCCGCCCGCGATCGTCAGCACGCCGCCGTTGCCGTGCGCACCCGCGCCGATGGCCGCGCCGCACTTCGCCGTGCCGCCGTTGCCGGGGGCCTGCGCGTCGACCGTGCCCGAAAGAACCGTCAGCGTGCCGGCATCCGTCCCGGACGCGCTGCCGAGGGAGGCCGCACCGCCGTCGCCTTTGCACACGAGCGTGCCGGAGCCGTCGATCGTCACCGTCGAGCCCGCATTGACCTGCAAGCCCGCCGCCGCGGAGGCGCCGGTCAGACTGCTCGTGCCCGTCAAGGTCACACGCAGGGTGTGTCCGTCGGCATCCAGCGCCGCACCGGCCGTCGGTGCATTCGTCGCGCTGCTCAGCGTCACATAGCAGTCGGCGCCGGCCTTGACGTTCCACTTGCCCGTGCCCTTGAGCGTGTAGGCTTCGCCTCGCTTCACGAGCGTGACGGTGCCGCCGGACACGGTATAGGCGTCCGAAGCCGCCAGCTCCGTCTCGGCCAGATTGATCGTCGTCGCGGCGAACACGCCGGAAACGCCCAACGCGCATCCCAGCACCCAGCCGGCTTTCTTCGTCCACTGATTCATCGGGTACCTCCGTTGATAAAAAATCCCCAATTTCTTGGGGATGACAACACCAACCAAACTGGCGGAGGGAGGGGGATTCGAACCCCCGATACGGCGATTAAACCGTATGGCGATTTAGCAAACCGCTGCCTTCAGCCACTCGGCCATCCCTCCAGTCGGAGAACGCGGATATCATAACAAAAAAACGGCTTGAATGGCAAGCGGGAAATGCGGAAATTTGATAAACTATCGGCAATGGAGAACACAAGTTCCAACTTCATGCCGCCGCGCGTCGTCGCCTGGGAAGTGACGCGGCGCTGTCCCCTTCACTGCCGCCACTGCCGCGCGGGCGCGACCGACATGCCCTACCGGAACGAACTGACGACGGACGAGTGCAAGCGCGTCATCGCCTCGCTCGCCGCGGCGGAGCCGAAGCCGATGGTCATCTGGACCGGCGGCGAGCCGATGCTGCGCCCCGACATTCTCGAACTCGTCGCGGACGCCACGGCGAACGGCATCCGCAGCGTGATGGCCCCGTGCGGCCTGCTGGTGACCGAAGCGCGTCTGCGCGCCCTGAAGGACGCCGGCGTCAGGGCCTGCTCCTTCTCCCTCGACGGACCCGATGCCGCGTCCCACGACGCATTCCGCGGCGTGCCCGGCGCCTACGACAACGTCACGCGCGCGATGGCCGTCGCCCGCGAAATCGGCATGCCCTTCCAGGTGAACACGACGGTCTCCACGCTCAACGTCGACCGCCTGCCCGAAATCTACGCGCGCGCCGTCGCACTCGGCGCCGTCCAGCTCGATCTCTTCTTCCTCGTGCCGGTTGGACGCGGCAAGGCGATCGCCGACTACGCGCTCTCCGACGAGCAGACGCGCCGGGTGCTGGACTGGGCGTTTCAGAAGGCCGTGGAGGGGCCGCTCGCGGTCAAGGAAACATGCTGTCCCTCGGCCCCCGCCTACTGGGGCGGCTGGAAGCCGGCCCATGCGCCCGCGGCGCAGATGCGGCCGCCCTGCGGCTGCCTGGGCGGACGCGGCTTCGCATTTCTCTCCCATGTCGGCGACCTGCAGACCTGCGGCTTCATCGACGTGTCCTGCGGCAACATCCGCGACGTCGATTGCGATTTCCGCGCCCTCCTCGCGCAGGCCTCAAACCCGCTCGGCCGCCGCGGAACCTGCCGCACCCCCGACGCACCTCCGGGAGGTCAAACGCCGTAGGGCGCGCCGGCGAAGAATGTCATCGACGTCTTCTTGAACTCGCGCGTCGAGAGGAGCAGCGTGCCGGGCAGCGGAGATCCGAGCGTCTCGGCGAGATGCGCATCGAGTGCCGCGAACTGCGCGAGCGATTCATCCAGCGCCCGCGCATGGACCATCGCGAACAGATTGTACGGGAAGCCCGGCGACAGGGGACGCTCGTAGCAGTGCGTCACCTCGTCGCGGGCGGCCAGCGCGCGACCGGCTTCAGTGGAATCCCCTTCCACGCGCCAGCAGCACATGCCGTTCGCGATCCAGCCCGCCGCGCGGTGCTGGAGCAGAAGACCGATTCGCTTGAGGCGGCCCTTGCGGCGCCAGACCTCGAGCATCGACAGCACATCCCATTCCTTGAGGCCAATCTTCTCGCCAATGCCGGCGAAATAGTCGGATCGGACCTCCGTGTCGCCCTGCAACGCGCCGACGAGGCGGCGTTCGCGGGACGTCAGCGGCGGCAGGTCGTCGTCGACCTGCTCTTCGCGCGCACGCGTCGCCGCGCCGAAGACGACGTCGACCTTGTAGCGCTTGAGGGCGGGCAGCACGTGCACCGCGTAGGGCGTGAGACGGGCGGAAACCTCATCGGCCATCGCCGGGAAGATGTCCGCCGGATAGCTCAGCGTAAACCAGAGATTCGGCTGGTCCGCCGCCGCCGCGGATGCCGTCCCCGCCGGCGTTTCGCGCAGATAGCAGTGCGTGACGCCGACGAGCGGCGCAATGCGCGCGACCAGGCCGTCCAATTCGGCGACGGGCACGGCCGCCGCGCAGAGCGCGGACTTGTAACCGAGGCGCCGCGTATCGAACACGGCGCCGAAACGGCGGACGATTCCGTCCGCTCGGGTCCGCGCCAGACAGTCGAGCAGATCCTGCTCGGAGCAGGACAAATCGTCGGCCAGCTCGGCAAACGGACGCGCCGTCAGCGGCAGTCCGCGCTGGAGCGCCGCCAAAAGGTCTTCCTCTGCAGGCTTCACCGAGGCTTACTGCTTGTTGTAGGGATAGCTCAGCACGGCGTCGACGATCTGACGCGCGAACTCGCTCGCCAGACGCGGCACGGCATTGCGCTTCGCGGTGAGCAAATCGCCCTGCACCGAGATCGTCGTCTCGGCCGAGTAGGGACGATTCGCCTGCAGCACCTTGCCGTTGTCCTTGTCGACGATGGACACCTCGACCGTCGCGAAGCAGCGGTATTCGCCTGCGCGCATGCCGTAGCCGCGCTCATAGGCGACCGGCGAGAAGTCCGCCTTCGTCACCACGCCCTGGACCTCGATCGAGGAATCCCCGGAACGGCGGATGGAGAACGTGCCTTCGCGCTGGAATTCGCGCAGGGTGTACTGCGTCGTCATCGGACCAAGCTCGGCCAGCTGGGTCTTGTTCTGGAAGACCGGCACGGCGACGGTGCGGATTTCCTCGGGCACGCGCGAGGTCCAACGGTATCCGGCGCAGCCGCACAGCAGAAATGCGGGCAGCAGGAGAAGAAGCGTACGGCGTTTCATGGCAGATCCTTTCAGTTGTTGTCCGCCCCGCCGACGCGGAACACGTTCGCGGCCGCCGGATCGGTCGAAAGCTCGAGAATGCGCGCACGGGCCTCGTCGGCGTGCGACGACTCGGGATAGTTCTTGAGGAAGAGCTCCCAGGAGGAACGGGCGGCATGGCGCGTGCGACGCTTGTTGTCGTACGATTTCGCATGCTGATACGCGTCTTCCGCCATGTAGTCGACGAGCTCGGTCTCCCACGCCTTGACTTCCGCCGTCTGCTCGAGGTCCGGATAGCGGGCCATCAGATGGCGCAGGAAGCTCAGCGAATCCTTGCAGCGCGCCTGATTGTAGGCGAGACGGCGGCAGAGCCACATGCGCGCCGCGGCTTCGCGATAGCCGGCCAGGCGCGCTTCGGGACGCAGCGGATACTTGCTCTGCAGCATCGCGTAGACCTTCTGGGCTTCTTCGTATTCCTGATCGTCTTCGCGCAGCTTGGCGATCTTCAGCATGGCCTCGGCCACATAGGACGCGCCGGGCGCGCGGCGCACGATCGACTCGTAGTGCTGGCGCACGAGACGGTTGGAGAGGAAAGTGAAGCCGAACCAGGTCTTCTTCTTGTCCACCATCGTGTTGACGAGCTGGTAGCCCCAGTCCACCAGTTCCTGGTACGGACAATCCCGCGCGTAGAAGTCGAACATGTATTCGAGCTGCTTGAACGCCTCTTCATAGTCCTCCTGCTGGGCGAGGATCTTCGCAAAGCGCAGCTGGGCCTGGGGCGCTTCAAGCGAGGACGGCCATTCGCGCACCAGCGCGTCGCAGGCCTTCGCCGCACCGGCGAGATCACCGTTCGACTCGAGGTCCTTGGCATAGGCGTACTGCTCGGCGGGCGTATCGCGCTTGACGCCGAACCACCAGCTCTTCTCGCGACGCTCCGGCTTCTTGATTTCGTCAAGGCCGTCGAAGCCCGGATAGGCGTCCGTCGCATAGGGGGACTGTCCGCCCGGCGCCGCGCCGGCCACCGACTTCTGCGGCGCGGCCCGGAGGGTCAGACCGGCCAGCAGCGCCGTCGTCACAAGCACAATTCTCTTCATCGTCATCTCCTCAACTTCTCAAGCGTCAATGGTCATGCGTACCTTCGCCGTGCCACGGCACGTACGCCGGCACGTGGTCGATTCCCGCGGCGATACGCTGCCGCACGGCCTCGTAGACCAGAATCGTCGTCGCCGCGCTCACGTTGAGCGAATCCGCCAGGCCCAACATGGGGATGCGCACGCGCAAATCGGCGTTGTCCATCCACTTCGCGGTCAGGCCATACTGCTCCGCGCCCACCGCCAGGGCGACGTTGCCCGTGAGGTCGACTTCGAAGTGGAGCTTTTCGGCATGGGGCGTCGCGGCGAGAATCTTGAATCCGCGTTCCCGCAGCCAGGCCAACGCCTCCTCGCTCGTCGCTTCGACGATCGGCACGGAAAACATCGTGCCCGTCGAGGCGCGCACGACATTGGGGTTGTGGACGTCCGTCGTGCGGTCGCACACGATGACCGCGCCGGCGTTCGCCGCGTCCGCGCTGCGGAGGATGGTGCCGAGATTGCCCGGCTTCTCGATGGCTTCCGTCACGATGACGAGCGCCTGCGGCGGCAACCGGAGGTCGGAGAGGCGCTTGGTGACGTGCGGGCCGACCATGAGCAGGCCGTCCGGACGGTCCTTGTACGCCATTTTGAGAAACGCCGTCTTCGAGCAGCAGTAGTCCTCGGCGCCAAGGCGGAGGCAGTCCGCCACGAGGGACGGCTCGTTCTCGTTCTTCAGATAGAGCTCGGGACAGTGGAAGATGGCATGCGGACGATACCCGTTGTCGAGCGCACGACGGCACTCGCGGAACCCTTCGACGATCATCTCACCCGATTCTTCGCGCGCCGAACAACTGCGAAGTCTGACCACGTATTTGATCTTCGGGTTGGATGGCGACGTGAGCTCCATCAACGACCCCGCTCCTGCGCGTTGCGCTTTTCGATTTCCTCCAGCCGCTCGAGTTCCTGCAGATGCTTCCGGCGGTCGATCAGCTTCAGGTAGTCGGGACGGTGGTCGACCAGATCCATGCACAGCGTGCGGTTCAGAAAGACGAACCCCTTGGCGCGCACGCGCGTCTCGAGGTCGACACCGTCTTCCGCATCGCGCATGGCTTCGGGCAGGGCCGCCAGCAGGCCCTTCGCGAGGCGCGGCTCGACGATGACGCGCGCATAGCGGGAACCGAAGAAACAGATGTTGCCCGCGCGCAGCTTGCGCTGGACATCGGTGCGGTACTCGTCGATTTCACGGAGAAGCGCCGCGCTCTTCGCATTCGGCGAGAACGGCTCTTCAACGGCCGAGCCGCCCTTCGCCTGCTCCGGTTCGTCGTCCGCAAACAGCTCGTCAAGGCTCTTCGCCTCTCCGCCGTTGTCATTCGCCTTCGCCGGCACGTTGCCCGTGTAGCCGGGCTGGGTCGCGAGGAACTTGCGCCAGGGCTGGATCTGGTCCGTCACCTGAATGTCGTTGATGTAGATGGCCGTACCGATGCGGGCGACACGGTAGGGAGGACGGATGTACTGACCGTTCGCAAACACCAGACCGGTCTCCACGGGCTTGCCCACGGCGCCCTTCAGCATCTTCTTCGCCTGCGCCGGCACCTTTTCGAACGCGGGGGCCTTCTCGATCGTCGACGCCGCCATCACCGTCGCGGCGACCAACGCCGCCGCCATTCCAACGCATTTCCTCATTTGTCTCCTTTTTTCGCCTTGGGCTCAGCCCCCTCCGCCGCCGCCTTCGCCTCCGCGATCTGTTTAATCGTATCTTTCACTTCGGCGGATTCGGGAATCAGCTCCAACGCCTTCTTCGCGTGGCGCTCCGCCTCCGCAAACCGGTTCATCTTCAGGCAGATCATGGCCAGGTTGTTCCAGGCCGACGGTTCCTGCGGACGCTTCTCGGCGAAGACCTTGAGGTGTTCCGCCGCACGCGCCCACTGCTGCTGCTTGACATAGCTCATCGCCAGGCCGAAATTCGCCTCGGGATCGTCCGGAATCGCCTTGAGAATCGGGCGCGCATAGCTGGCGGCGAGCGCGAAGTCCGCACGCGCCAGCGCCAGCTGGAGGCCTTCGCGCGGCGTCACCTGGCGCAGCGTCGTCTCGCGCGCATGCTCCATGTCGGCCAGAATGCGTTGAAGCGAGCTGTTGTAGTCGTCCAGACGCTCGGAAATGTTCAGGTCCGCCTCGGCCGTGGCCACGTCCTGTGCGCGGTCCGCACGCTCGGAACGCATGCGGGCCAGACGCGAGATGCGCCACTGGGCGAAGCGGAACAGCTCGGTGAACGAGAAGCTGGCCGACTTCGCAATGCCGCCGGCCGCGTAGAACGCGACAATCCGCTCGGCGAGCTTCTTGCTGTTCGCGACGCCCTTGAGCATGTCGGCCTCGTCCATGCCCACCGGACGCGCCAGCACGCCCGAGCACGGCGGCAGTTCCTTGCCCTGGCGCTTCCAGAGCTCGAAGCCCTGCTGCACCGCGGCATCGGCCATGCGCTCCGGCTTCTCGAGCATCCAGGCGCGAAGGCCGGTGGCGCCGTTGACGCTCAGCGCCGTGCGGTCTTCGTTGTCGAGCTTGCCGCGCAGACGGAGATACTGGTCGTAGTACGAGCTGCTGCCCATGAGCGAGATCGCGTAGAGGTCTTTCTTCTGCTCGGCGGCGAGGAGCTCGTAGCGGGCATCGTAGGAACCGTCCGTGAAAATCCAGTGGACGGGCCCGCACTCCGCAACGACTTCACGCGCATAGTCGTCGATGATGGCCAGCATCGCGCGCGTCGCTGTCTGCACGCGGCCGGGCAGCACGCCCGCAGCGAGAAACGCCAATGCAATGACATACAGGACAAAACGTCCGCCCTGGCTCAACCGCCTGAAGTGGCGCTGCTGCAGACGTTCGTAATCGCGGCAGGCCGCCTCGACGCCGAAAACGACGAGCGCGCAGACCACGGTGCCGGAACAGGCCAGCATGAGAAGCTGGAGGAAGAACGCCGAATGGATCTTGATGGAATCGCTCCACGTCCAGAACCACAGCGGACTCAACATCGCCAGCTGCGCGAAAGCCAAGAGCCCCGTGATGCAGGTCAGGAAGCCCACATGGTACGGGAGCAGACGCTCTTCGTCGGACGCGCGCGGCAACATGGCCAGCGCGACGGCGAACGTCAACAGGCAGATGCCGAGCGCAAGCGCCCAGCCCAGGGGATTCGCCACCCCGATCAGATTGTGCCACCACCCCTTGAGATACATGAGCGGCATGTCGCCACCGACCTTGCCGACCGCCTCGAGACCATGCAGGCGGATGAAGGACACGCAGTTCGCCGCAATCCCGCAGGCGAGACCGAGCACCCAGACGAAGGAAATGAGCCAGCGCGCCGACTGTCCGGCGCCGGTGTCGAGCAGCGGATTGTCGTCGCTGAGCGAACCGCGGCGATAGGCACGCTGATAGCCGTACCAGCAAAAGCCCAGAAGAACGAAACCATACGGCGTTTCAGCGGTAATGACGCCGCCGAGGAACAGAGCCGCAATCGCCGTGAGAATCCGGCCGCTCAGCAGGAACTGCACGAAGCAGATGAGGGAGACCAGGACCATCAGCATCAGGAGTCCGCCCGGAGAAAACGCCTGGCCCGCACGCCACATCGGATCGGAGCACGCGAAGAACAGCGCGCCGGCGAAGGCGGACAGTCGAACCACGCGGTGCCGCCGGGGGGCGTAGCGCAGACGCAGACGCACCAGCTGGGCGACCAGCACGCGGAAGAACAAGAAGGAAACACCCGCCGTCAGCGCACCGCAGAGACGCCCCAGCCACGGCAGCGCGGCATCGCCCGCGCCGACGCCGCCCATGTAGAACACGCCGGCGAGAACGCGCCAGAGGCCGGGAAAGATGGACGACGGCGGACGCAGCCCTGCCGCGACCGCCGCATCGCCCCAGACGTCCGGGCTCAGACTCGGAAAGGCAAACACCGACAAACCGACAAAAACGAGCACCGCCGCCGTAGCCGCCAGAATCCAGTCCGGCAGGCTCAGACGCTCGCGCTGGGCAAAGACCTGACGCTCGGAACTCTCCTCTTCATCGTGGTAGTGACGAGACATGCGTTGTTTCCCTTATGCAAGCGAGGCAGGCCGTTTCCGGTCCGCCCCGCAGGTTTTTCAGTTAGTCTGTTTGGACTTAAGCCCGACGGCGACGGCGCAAAGCCATCAGCGCACCGCCGAGCAGGAACAGCATGCCGCTCGTCGGCTCCGGAACATTGCCACCGAGGTTGTAACCGCCCGACGGCGCCGGAGCCGAGGGGAGACCCGGACCCTGGCTCGCCCCCGTGATGTAGCCGGCCGTGATGAGGGAATCGTAGGAAACCGCATCCAGTTTCTGCGTGCCGGTCACCGTGGTGTAGTTCGCGTCGGAGTACGTGACGAGCTCCACGAAGAAGGAATACTGGGAACTCGTGTAGCCGGAGACGTCCGTGCTCACGGTCTCAACCTTCGTGCCCAAGCCCGTAGTCGGATCGGCATCCGCCGGCTGGACGGTGTCGAGAGCGGTCGACGTGGTGCCATCCGTCACATAGAGGTCCGCAAGCGAGAACTCACGCCCCGAGACCGGGTCGACCTGCCACCAGAGGAAGTCCGCCTGGGCAACCATTGCGCCGCACACGAGGGCAAACGCACACATCAGTTTCTTCGTCATTGTCATTTCCCTTTTCAATTTCGCTGAAGGAGGTTACCAGTTGATCGTCGCCGCGCCGCCGCGGGAGACATACCAGAAGCCGGTACCGGCGGGAATCGCTTCCGCGGGCGTCCAGACCTGACTCTTGAACGTACGCTGGCCGACCGTCTTCGTCGTCAGCTTGTAGTATCCCCACACGCCATCCTTGAGCTGGTAGACCGTGGAGTCGCCGCCGTTGAGCGGGATGACAATCGTATCCGTCGCACCGGCGCCCGTGATCTTGCCATCGCCGTTCAGGTCGTAGGCTTCGGCCTTCGGACTCGCGAGGAGCGTGTTCGTCGGCGCTTCAGCCGTACCGGCCGTCACCGTCTGCGCCGGAACTTCGCTCGCGGAATACTGGCCGTAGAGGAAGAACGGCGTCTCCGTGGAACTGCGCTCGAGAATGAGCGCCTGGCCACGCTGAATGCCCTGGTCGGCCGCCGTCGGCGCGAGGACGAAATTGAGCTCGCCAACCGTCGTCATCGGCTCCCACGCACCGTTCGCCAGGTTCCAGGCCATCCACTTGTTGCCGTCCGCCTGATAGAAGTAGAGCTTGTCGCCCGCCGTCAGATTGTCCGTCTTCACGAGTTTGGCGACCTTGACGGCCGCATCGCCCGTACCGTTGACTTCAACCCACGGCACGCCGACGATCGTCTGCTTGAGCGCGCTCGTCACCTTCAACCAACCGCACACGTTGCTGCTCGTCTGGTTCGCGAAAACCGGCGCCATCGCAGCCACGGCCAGCGCACAGAGAACTGTCTTGAATTTCATCTTGTCAAATCCTTTCCAGAAATCCCTAGGGAGATTACTTGAAGTTGCGCGTACCGATGACCTTGAAGAAGGCGCCCTCGGGCTTTGCGAACTCGAAGGTGTCGCCCTTCACCGTCGCATCGATCTTCTCGGAAATCTGACCGGGCTTGGCACCCGTCACGACCTTGTACGTGGCGATCGGCGACATGCCGCTCACCTTCACCGTCACCTTCGCACCCTCGATCTTGATGCCCGTGATCGTGGGCACGTCGACGATCGTCTCCGTCGCAACCGTCGCACCGCCGACCGCCGTCGCCGCGAGCTTCATCGTCACGGCGCCGGCCGAAGCGGCGTCCGTCTTCTCGCCGACCGACTCCGTGCCGTTCACCAGCACGGGGAAGTTCGCCGCGTCGCGCTTGGCGAGCGTCGTCGTGCCGTCAGCCGCCTTCACGCGGGAGTCGAGCAGATAGACCGAGTAGGTGCCCTTGCCTTCCAGCGCCGCCGCCGTTTCGGCGGGAATCTGGAAGAGCGTCTGCACGCACGCGCCGTTCTTCGCGAGCGGGGCGCAGAGGATCAGCTTGTCGGTCGCGGCCGCCGGCGTGCCGTCGGCCTTGAAACCGCCGAATTCCGCGCCGTTGGCCGTCCACACGAGCGCGTAGCACTCGCCGTCGAGCACCGTCGTGCCATCCGCGTACTTGTCGGGGCCCTGCGTCGCAAACGTCAGGAGCGCGTCGTCCATCGCCGCGAAGCTCGCAACCGCAAGCCCCATCGCAGCAGCCATCACAAACATCTTCTTCATGTTCAAACTCTCCTTGCTAGATTCGCTACGCCCGAATTACTTGACGGCTTCCAGACGGTAGTAGTAAAGCGAGCCCGTGAGGCCCGAAACCTCGACCGTCGTATTGCCGGCTGTGACCGGAACATTGCCGACATCCTTCGTGAACCCGGGATCCGACGCGTAGACGAGACGGACCGTGTAGCCATCCGGAGGCGTCATCTTCGGAATCGTGAAGGTCGTCTTGTCGCCCGACATCGCCATCGTCTTGAGCGCGAACTTCTCGCCGTCGAACGGGGAGAGGCCCGTCTCGTACTTCGCCATGAGCGTGAGGCCCGAACCGTCGAACGCAGGCTGGGTGAGGTCGGTATCCCAGGCAAGACCGTTCTTGTCGAACCAGGCATACTTGACGCCGTCGACAGGACCCTCGACATTGGCCGCAGCCACCACGTCGTCGCCGACGGCGATGCGCAGATCGTCAAGGCCCGTCGTACCGACCACCTCGACCGAGGTGAGCTTCGTCTTGGCGGCGGCCAACTTGTACCACGCACCCGCCTGATCGCTGGAAACCGTCAGGGAACCGTTGGCCGTCATGACCGGCTCGCCGTCGATGCGGACCTGCGCAAAGCCGGCCACATAGTCGAAGACGAAGGTCACGCGATGCCACGTGCCGCCGTCGACGTTCTTCAGCGCGCACCAAGCCGGAGACGTCCCGCCCTTCGGCGTGCACCACACCTTGAGGACGCCCTTGTTCTCACCTTCTCCCTTGTCGACGCCGACCGCAATCTGAACGTCTGCGTCCGTCGGATCCGTCAGGGCTTCCTCCGGGACCATCGCCTGAACCATCATGTCCACGAGCGCCGGATCGCCGTCGTTCAACGCCGTCGCCGGCGTGTAGCGCACCGAGTCGTCGATTGAAAGAATCTTCGCGTGATCCGCTTCGGGAATCACGAAGCCGGCCGCCTGCGCATAGACGGTTTCCAACGCCGCCACGCTGCCGGAACCCGACCACACGGTCCCGAGCGTCGACAAGGCCACACCGGGATCGTACGATTCGAAAGACTCCTTCACCACATCATCGGCCGCGAAAGCGGCACTGGCCATCAACAGGCCGCCGCACACAACCGCAAGCTCTTTCTTTGTCATGAGCATCGCTGAATTCCTCCTAGAGTACCCTTTAAAAAAAAAGTTACTATTTCACCTTGGCTGTAAGGATAGCAGAAAAACCTCGAACGTGCAAGCGGGATGTTAAAATTTTTTTTTTTAAATCAGTGCGTCGCGTAGGTCGTCGCGAGCGTGGCGGACGTCACGCTCTCCGCGAACCGGAAGGAAAGGCGCCGCGCGGTGGCGCGGCCGGGGTTCTCGATGTCCTCGACCGAGAACGTCAGCGGCGCGGAAGCCGCCACGGACATTTCCATCTTGCGGACGCCCGCGGACTTGTCGAAGACGAAGTGCAGACCGTCCGCATCCTTCTTCCACGTGCGGTAGGTGATCACGGGCACTTCGAACGTCGTCGGCGCCTTGAACGCGACCTTGTCCGTCACCGTGAAGCGGTCCGCCGTGCGGTCGAACTCGAACGTGCGCACAAGCGACACGAGCGCCGGCACGACGGACGCATACGCCGCCGTGCAGTCCAGCACGAGCACATCCTTGTCCGGCGAGAACGCGCTCGTGAGCACCTTCGCCGCGGCCTTCCGTCCGGCGGGCTGGAGCTTGCCGCCGATCACGGGCACGGGATGTCCGTAGGAGTTCAGCACCTTCGACTCGTAGCGCCGGCCCGAGAACGTGCGGCGCGTGTAGACCTCGCCGCCCGGATCGCCCGCCATTTCACAGGCGTCGAGCATAACCGTATACGAACCCACGTCGTTGTGGTTGTGGAGTTCGTTGTTGTGCCCTCCCTTCATCGCCACGCCGAACGAGAGCGTGCGCGCGGGATGGTAGACGCGCGAGACGAGCACCTGGGCGTCGGGGAACCAGGAGCGGATCGGCAGGATGTCGCGCGTCGGCTCCGTCGGCGCGGGTTCCTGTCCGAACGCGCGCAGCGCGAACTGTGCGGGATCGCCGGCGAGCAGCGGCACCTTGAGCGCGCTGGAGTCGACGAGGTCCGGCCAGACCTGACGGCCCAGCGCGAGATAGAGCGGACTCGGATTGCCGCCACCGTCCGCAAAGTGCGGCGAGAGGCCATGCTGGATCTGGAAGCCGTACGCATATTCCATGACGCGTTTCGTCTTCGCGTCCGCAAAGAGGTCGACCGCGCCCTGCGTCGCCGCGCGCAGCGCGAGGCCCATCTCGAGATGGTGGCCGTAGCCGTAGTTCCAATAGCCCATGCCTTCGGAGCAGTAGCCGTCCGCCGTATAGCCGGCCAGCGCATACGGCACGCTCTCCTCGGCCAGCGCGACGAACTCGGCGCGCAGCGTGCGGTCTTCGACGAGCATCAGCGCCGCGCGCACGACGTTGGCGTTGCACACGCTGTTCCAGTTGTTGCCGCCGTGGAACCACCAGTGTCCGGGAATCTTCTCCTGGCCGCGCGCGTGGCGCAGATGCGGCTGGAACGTGCGGCGGTCGACTTCCGAGAGGATCTTCGCGCGCGTCGCGGCGGGCAGCGCGTCGCCGAGCCAGGCCGAGCAGAACGCGAGGTCGAGCGAAATCGCCGAACTCACAAGATCGACGTGCGGCGTCCCCTTGAAGCAGCTGAGCGAACCGTCGTGCGCGGGCAGCGTCCAACTCTTCATCGCGCAGATGGCATCCACGTACGCGACGAGCTTCGGCAGAAAGCGCCCTTTCGCCTCCAGGCACTCCGCCTTCAGCAGCGTCTTGAAATTCGAGAGCCGGCGGGACAGATCGGCTTCGTAGTTGCGGCGGTTGCCGTTCTGCGTGAACTCGAGATACTTCGCGTCGGGCGCGTCGGGCACGGGCTGGCCGAGGCGCTCCTCGGCCGCCTTGACGGCCGCCGCGCCTTCCTTCGTCGCCGCAAGGCGGCCCCACGCCGCACGGTCCGCCGCGCACGCGCCTTCCGCCGTCGGACGCGCCGGGAGCGTCGCCGCGATTTCCGCCACGCGCTTTTCCGACGCGGCGCCGCACGCGCCGAACACGCACGCCGCCATCGTCGTCATCACCAGAAGCTTTTCCATCTCAACGCCCCTCTCAACGTTCAACTCGCCGGCCCTTCCCCGCAAAGCGGAGGAGGCCTTCGAGGAAATAGTAGTCGCCGTAGTTCAGCGGCACGTCCACCTCGCTGTTGGCCGGCTTGCTGCCGACGCCGTGCATGAGGAGGAAGTTGCCGTTCGCGCCAACGGCCGCGAAGTAGGCGGGGGATGCCAGGGCGGTCAGTTCCTTCACCGCGAAGTCATGGTACTTCGCCGCCTGCGCCCCTTCCACATAGCCCGCGAGCTCGATGAGCGCGGAGGCCATGATCGCGCCGGCCGACGAGTCGCGCTCTTCGCCCGGACACGAGTAGTCCCAGTACGGGATGCCGTCCGCCGGCATGTTCGGATGGTTGATCGCGTATTCGGCGCTCTTCACCGCGCGCGCGAGGTACTTCGGATTCTTCGTCTCGCGGTACATCATCGTGAAGCCGTAGATGCCCCAGGAGTGGCCGCGGCTCCAGGTGCCGGTCACCGTCGCGCCCTGGCCCGCACGGTACTCGAGGATGCGGCCCGGATGCCGGGGATCGTAGTTGAGGACGTGCAACGCGGAACCGTCCGCACGGAAGTGGTTGGCGTCCGTCATGTCCGCCTGGTCGCGCGCGAGGACGTCGAACTTCGCGTCGCCGCCGTTCTTCGACGCCCACTCGAGCAGCTCGAGATTCATCATGTTGTCGACGATGACGAGATATTCCTTCATGTTGTCGATCGGACCCCAGCTGCGGATGAGCTTCATGTCGGGGCGATAGCGCTTCGCGAGCGACGCGGCGCCGTCCATCAGAAGCGCCTTGTACTCCGGCTTCGGCGCCAGACGCAATCCGTTGCCGGCGCACGTCATCAGCATGAAGCCGATGTCGTGGTTGCCCGTATAGCGGCGCACCGGGTCCTGGATCGCCGTGTACTTCTCGGCCGCGGCTTTGAAGTCCTCGGCCTTCGTGTATTCATAGAGATACCAAAGCGAACCGGGAAAGAACCCGCTGCACCAGTCCAGCGGCTTGACCGTCACGAGCTTGCCGTTCTCCCAGCGCTTCGGATGGGTGTTCGCCGGCTGGCTCTCCATCTGCTTCAGGAGACCGCGGTACTGCTCCGCCGCCTGCGCGAAGATCTGCGGCAGGTGCGCGGCGAGCGCGGCATCGGCGGCCGCGTCGGCGGATACGCGGCCGGCGCACAGCGCGGCTGCAAGGGACAGAACGACAAGCTTGAGATTCTTCATGTTATTCCATTCTCCTTTGTTTGGCATTCAAACCACCTTAAAACCCTCTCATCCCTCAACCCTCTCCCCATCTCACCCTCTCACCTTCAACTCGAAGGTTCCGTCTGCCAATGGACGAGGTTGAAGAAAATCGAGTGGCGCGTGCGGCCGTCGGGACGGTCGTCGCGCTCCCAGAGGGACCAGAACGGCGCCCAATTGCGTTCGACGCCTTCGCTGTGGCGGATCGGCATCAGTTCGAGCGTGCGGCTGCGCGTACGGCCCCGCACCGTCTCGGAACTCCAGAACGGCCAGATGCGGAAATAGCTGTCGTCGGGTTCGGCGTCCGTATCGATCGGCGTGCGTGCCGCCTTCGCCGCCTTCCTGTCGGGTTCCGCCGTCTTCGGACCGCGGAACCAGCGGCGTTCCCAGGTGAAGAACGGGAAGAAGTTGAAGCGCTTCTCCACGCTGTTCGCCGTCTCGAGCTTCGTGTTCTCGATCAGCTGCCAGCCGACGCGCCATGTCTGCTCTTCGGCGGGACGCCCTTCGTCGAAGGCGTAGCCCGTCACCTGTTCCCAGAACGGAAACACGGAGAGACGGTCGCGCGACGGGGAATGGAGGGATTCGATGAACGGCCAGAAGAGACGCCAGCGCGTCGTGTCTTCGGCCTTCGTGCGCGAGTTGTCCGCCGTCGTGTAGGAAAAGCCGATCGGGAAGACGATCGTCTGCGACTCGCGCGCCCGGCGCACTTCGCCGTAGAACGGGAAGAACCACCACGAGGAACCCGCGCCCGAGGTGTCGCGGTCTTCGTCGTACGACGCCCAGGTGACGAACGGCCAGAGCACGTAATGGTGCAGGCTTTCGCGCTGGTGGTTGTAGCCGTAGAACGGCCACACGCCCAAGCCGGCGCGCGGTTCGTCGCGCCAGGTGATGAACGGCCACAGCACGGCGTGGCTGCGCACGTCTTTCACCGTATAGGTGTGCCAGAGCGGCCAGAGGGCGAACGTCCAGTCGTCCATCAGCAGGAAATGCGGATGGTGGCCGTAGAACGGGAAGAAGCCCCAGTAGCCGTCGTCCTTCCGGTCCGCCCCGGAGAACCAGAACGGGAAGATGTCGAAGCTCCAGGTCGGATCCGTCGCCCGCGCGTCGCCGTACGCGATCAGCGCACGCCACCACGACGCGTCCTTGTGGTCGTGGAGCGTCGCCAGCGGCCACACGGCATCGTAGACGAACGTGTCGGTCGCCGGATCGCGCACCTGCGAATAGAACGGGCGCACCGCCCAGAACGAAGCGTCGCCGGGTGCGGTGCGTCGGTATTCGAAGAACGGCCCCAGATGCCAGTTGGACACGAGGGACTCGCCGCCCCGCCGCGCCCGTTCGGCTTCGCCGTCCGCCGCCAGCAGCCCCTGCGCGCCCCAGAGCGCGCAGCAGCTGGCCAGAAACAGCCGGAGACTGCGTCCGGCAACCGGAAACCGTTCTTCGTTCATGCTCGCTCTTCCTACGTTTTATACTGGTTCAACGTCTCGACACATCTGACAAGGACGGTGTCTATTGTACCAAAAGAGACGCCGCATGGATAGTGGTCAGTGTGCAGTGCACCGTCTTCATGACTACGGCTCACCGGACACTTCCGAACAGCGTGCGGCCGACAGTTTCAGTCAAAGCCGCGGCGCAGGCGCGGGGCGTGCCGGCGGATGGAAACGCGACGACGGGAATCTCGTCGTGGACCCGCAGACGCCACACGATCGTGTGTTCCGCCAGATCGTGCCACGGCTGTCCCTTCGCCAGCACGAGCGGGTCGCAGACGATTGAAACGGGCAGAACCGGCACCTGGGCGCGCAGCGCGATCTGGGCCGCGCCGCGATGGAGAGGACGCGACGTCGCCGTCGGGAGCGTACGCGTGCCTTCGGGGAATACGACGAGGTTGACGCCCGCTGCCAGCATTGCGGACGCCGCGTCGAGAATGCGCACGGGATCGTCGTTGATCAGGAACATCCCCTTCACGATGAGCGAATAGAAACAGTTGCGCCCCGCCGCCGCCTTCGCGATGCCCGTCGCGTCCGGCAGCAGCGCCGTCAGGATGACGATGTCGATGAGCGTGATGTGGTTGGCGACGACGACGCGTCCGCGGCAGGAGGCCAGCCGCGCGCGGTCTTCGGGGGAGATTTCGACCGTGAAGAGGCCGGTCAGGCGTGCGCACCCCACGAACAGCCGCCAGCTCGCCCGTACCAGCGCACGCATGGCCCGCCGCGCGCCGACGAGCGCGAGCGGCGGAAACAGCACCCCGCCGATCAGGAGGCTGCCGAGGCCGTAGGCGACGAAGAAGCCGCCGCCGAGAATGCTGCGAAGCACGCGCATCTCAGGTGCGATCCAGCGTGAACGAGGCGGAGGAAATCCGCGCGAGGCGCCCTTCAAGGAACGCGACAAAGGCGTCGACTGCGAGCGGCGGCACGTCGTCCGCCACCTGGAACGCGGCCTGGAACGTCGCGTCGTCCGCAGGTGCCAGACGCACGGCGACGGCGCAGGCGACCTGCTCGTCGCCGAAAGAACCGCGATAGAGCTCCGGCGTCGCCTCTTCCGCGTACACGAACACGACCGGCCGCTTCAGCGCCAGCGCTTCAAGGAGACCCGCCTCGAGCGAGCGCGCGCGGGCCGCGATGGCGGTGTAGGGGGCATGGTTCTTCGTCAGGAGGGAAAACGCGCCCGGCGTCGCGTTGTGGACCGAAGCCGAGAAGCCCGCGGGGGACATTTCCCCGTCCGCATGGAACTGCTGCATGAGCTTCGCCGTGACGCCGATTTCGCCCCAGCGGGACGCGAAGACGACGGGGATGTCCCCTTCGGACCTCACCTGCCACGCGACGGACAGCGCCGCACGCTCGACGCCCGTCAGACGACGGCGCTCCATCGGCGGAACAAAGGAAATGTCCGGCTTCGGCGTGTCCGCCGTCGCCCTCCAACTGGCAAAAGCCTCGATTCGATAGCCGCCGGTCATGCACGCCCCCTCAGAATTTGTCCACACACCGCGCGAGAATCCGCAGATCGGATTTCACCTCAACCCGCCAGCGTCCCGTCACCGTGCCCTTCCGGCGGTCGACGAGCGCGATCGTCAAAATCATGTCGTTGCGCTCGCCGAAACCGGAGAACCCCGCATCGTTGTATTCCCACGCGTCGACCGTCACCCGCACGAGCACGTCGCTCTCGGCGGCTTTCGACACGACTTCGAAACCCCGATTCCGCAAAGCCGACTCGATCGCCGACAGGACGAATTTCGCCCGTTTGGGATTTTTCTCGACGAAAAACGCCGTGTCGGGACGGCATTTCTCGACATGTCGCGGCAGGCATTCGGTCACGCTGCCGAGCGCCCACGGCGTCTTGCAGCCCCCGCACGCCATCAGGCCGGCCACCATCAAATATCTGAAGAAACGCTTCATGCCCAACTCGCGGAATTTCCCCTACCCGACTCTGCACGCTTCACTCTTGACGCCAAACTCCCGGCAGACGATGCGGTCGTCGAACGGCAGTACCTGCCGCCCGATCGTCTGCGTCGTCTCGTGGCCCTTGCCGCACACGACGACGGCATCGCCGGCGGACGCCTGGGCGAGCGCGTAGTGGATGGCCTTCGCACGGTCGGGTTCCACCGCGTAGTCGGTTCCGGCCGGAATGCCGGCGACGATCATCCTGATGATTTCGTTCGGATCCTCGCTGCGCGGGTTGTCGCTCGTGACGACGAGACGGTCCGCGTACCGCGCGGCCGCCGCGCCCATCAGCGGACGCTTCTTCGTGTCGCGGTCGCCGCCGGCGCCGAACACGGCCCACACCTTCCCCTTCGTGAAGGCCTTCACCGTCGACAGTACGTTCGCGAGCGCGTCGTCCGTATGCGCGAAATCGACGAAGACGTCCGCCGCGCTCGCCGTCTCGACGCGTTCGAGCCGTCCCCAGCGCGGCGTCAGCGCCGGCAGTTTCGCCCGGATCGTCTCATGCGGCACACCGGCCGCCTCGGCAAGAGCCGCGGCCAGAAGCACGTTCTGCACGTTGTAGTCGCCGACGAGCGGGCAGCGCGTGCGGATCTCGTCGATGAACGCGGGATCGGACGCGGAAAAGCCGCAGGTCGACACCGTCAGCGGAAGCGCGCGGCACATCTCGGCGAGACGCCGCCCGTACGGACCGTCCACGCAGATCGCCGCGGGCGCCCCGGGATTCGCCACGGCCAGGCGGCGGAAGAGGTCCGCCTTCGCCTCGAAGTACGCCTCCATCGTCTTGTGGTAGTCGAGATGGTCTTCGGTGAGATTCGTGAAGGCGCAGCCTGCGAACACCGTATCGCCCGTGCGATGCTGGTGGATGGCATGGCTCGAGACCTCCATCACGCAGTCCTGAAGGCCGTTCGCCTCCATCTCGGCGAAGATTTCCTTCAGCGCCTTCAACGGCGGCGTCGTATAACCCGACGAGAACCGGCGGGCGCCCGTATCCACCTCGACCGTGGTGACAATGCCGCCGCCGCCGAGGAATTCGCGCAGAATCCACGTCGTCGTCGTCTTGCCGTTCGTCCCGGTAATGCCGAAGATCCTCATCTCATGTCTCCAGATCGTCGTCGTCCTCGTCCGGGACTTCCTCGGGGATGTCGGGTTCGACTTCCAGATAGCGCAGCACCACTTTGGCGATGTCGCGGAAGACCGGGGCTGCGCAGATGCCGCCCTGATGGTTGAAGACCGGTACGCCCTCGGCTTCCGACGTCGCTTTGCTCCGGCAGTAGAACGGCTTCTGGAACGTCACGAGAATCACGATTTCCGGACACGTCGCCGGCACGATGCCGATAAAGGAGGCGTGGAAGTTGGTGGACGAATAGCCGCGGCCTTCCTTCATCTGCGCCGTGCCGGTCTTGCCGGCCACCGAATAGCCGGGTACCGCGGCGCGACGGGCCGTACCGCCCTTCTTGGCGACGCCCGTCATCATCGCCCGTACCTTGCGTGCGACATCGGGCTTGAGAACGCGGTCCGGCAGCGGCTTCTGGTGGGCGTACACGACTTCGCCGTCGCCCTGCACGACCTTCTCGACGATGTAGGGCCTGACCATCTCGCCGTCGTTGCCGATGCAGGCGTAGGCGGCGACCAGCTGCAGGGCGGTCACGGCGACGCCCTGGCCGATCGGGGCGCGCGACCACTTCACCTTGTCCCAGTTCTGCGGCAGCGGGATGATGCCGCCTTCCTCGCCGGGAAGCTCGATGCCCGTCTTGTGGCCGAGTCCGAACCGGGTCATGTAGTGGTGCAGACGCGTCGGCCCCAGATCGAAGCCGAGCTTGCCGAACACGATGTTGGACGAATGGACGAGCGCGTCGCGCACGCTCATCGTCTCCTCCCACTTGTGCCCCACGTCGCCCGGCAGGCGATAGTAGTTCGGATCGTTGCGCGCCGTGTTGACCATCGTGTCCGGCCCCACCCGTCCCTCGTTGATCACGGCGCAGGCCGTGATCGTCTTCATCACGCTGCCGGGCTCGTAGACTTCGGAGATGGCGCGGTTGATGCGGTCCTCGGGTTTGCACTTGTTGAACTTCTCGGGTTCGTAGTCCGGCAGCGAGGCCATTGCCAGCACGGCACCCGTCTTCACGGAGAGTACGATCGCCCAGCCGCGTTCGGCGCGATGTTCGGCCAGGCCCTTGCGCAGGATCCGCTCGGTCGCGTACTGGATGTTGTTGTCGATCGTCAGATGGAGGTCGCACCCGGGCTTCGCGTCGATGTCGAGGTCGCGGCGGCTGCGGTCTTCCCGTCCGACCGCATCCTTCATGCCGTGGATCTGGCCCGACATCCCCTTCAGATAGGTCTCGTACTTGAGTTCGAGACCCGCGCCGCCGATCGAGTTGGTCGGGTCCTTGCTCACGAAGCCGAGCACGTGGGAGAGGCGATGCCCCTGCGGATAGACGCGAATCTGCTTCTCGGAAATGGAGAGCTCCTTGAGATGGCGCTTGGGATCCGCCAGCGCGTCGTGCACTTCGGGATCGCTCGAGGCGGCCAGGAAGACAAAGCGCGAATCCTGCCGCGCATAGGCGTCCATCACCTTGCCCTGGTCGAGTCCGAGATTGTCCGCGACGAGCCGGATGTGCTCCATGCGCGTCTCGGAAGGCATCGGCAGATTCGGGCGCACGGGATCCTTGAGCGCCGTCTTCGGGTCGAGATGGTATTCCCAGCGCGTCGTCGTCTGGGCGAGCGCCATGCCGTCAGCCGAAAAGATCGAGCCGCGGCGGCCTTCTTTCACCCGGTCGAAATAGTAGTTGGGAACCGGGAGCGACGTCTTCACCAAGTCGCAGTGCAGATAGACGAGACGCGTCGCGACAACGAGCGCGAATACGCCGATCACGACGGGAGCAATGGCAAAACGGAGCTGGTCGCCGACGCCCGTGAACTTCACACGGTCCTCCCTCCAGACGGCCTCAGCGACGCGCCGTCCGGTCCTTCAGGTTGACGCCGCGGGAAGACGGCGACGGGCGGGCCGGCGTGCGGGAGACCGACGCCATGCTGGCCATGTTGTTCGCGCGCTCGCGGGCGCGCTTCACGGTGACCTGGTTCGGTTCCGGACGGCCGTCGCGGTTCATGCGCACGAGCTGGTCCTGGCGCGCCAACTTCATCTCGAGTCCAAAGCGCGTCAGGTGTTCCGCCAGCTTCTCGGGCGTCTTCATCGCGCCCCAGTGCGCCATCTCGCGCACGTAGTCCGATTCCAGCGCGGCGAGCTCGCGCTCCGCCTTGTCGATCTCGCGCTGGATGAGCGTGCACTTGCAGTCGCTCCGGATGTAGAACAGGCCCGCCAAGCCGCCGATGACAATCAGGAAAACGAGAGCGATCATCGAACTCGCCTTGTTCGACACGCTTTTTCTGATTCTTCTGTTTTTGCGACGCATGACTAGACCCTTTCTGCAACCCGTAGCTTCGCACTCCGCGAACGCGGATTCACCGACAACTCCTCTTCGCCCGCCGTCACGGCGTGGCGCGCCGCCAGCCGGACACGCGGGAGAATCCCCTCCCAGCGCTCGCCCCCCTGCTGGAGCGAGACCATTCGACCGGCATGGGCCGCGAAGAACTTCTTCACGATCCGGTCCGTAATGCTCTCGAAGGTGATCACCGCAAAGCGGCCTCCGCTCTTCAGCAGACCCAGACCTCCTTCGAGCGCGCGTTCCAGTTCTCCGACTTCGTCGTTCACCGCCATGCGCAACGCCTGGAACACCCGCGTTGCCGGATGGTGCGCTCCCCTGCGCCCCACCGTCTTCTCCACCAGCTCCGCCAACTGTATCGTGGTTGCAAGCGGGTGCCCCGTCCGCTCCCACACGATCGCCCGGGCAATGCGCCGCGCGTTCGGTTCTTCACCGAGCGTGCGAAACAAGTCCGTCAACGCCGCTTCATCCGCCGTCGCCACCAACTCGGCTGCCGTCAGCCCGCGCGACCGATCCATCCGCATGTCCAGGGGTCCATCCCCCCGGAAGCTGAATCCCCGTTCGGGCTCGTCCAATTGAGGGCTCGAAACGCCCAGATCAAGCAGAATCCCATCGACTTCACCTATCCCTTCGTCGCGCACGATCCGCGCGAGGTCGCCATGACACCCGTGTACGACTTTCACCCGTGCCGAGGGAAAGGCCTTAAGGCGTTCGGCGCTCTCGGCAAGCGCTTGCGTGTCGCGGTCAATACCCACGAGGACGGCTCCGGTTCCGGCGCGCGCGAGGATTTCGCACGCATGGCCGGCTCGCCCCAGTGTCCCGTCAATATACACGCCGCCAGGTTTGACCGCAAGCGCGTCGACCGTCTCCTTCAGAAGGACGGGAATGTGCATCCGCCATCCCTCCTTAGAATTGGATCTTCGCCATCGCGGCCCCCAATTTGGCCACTTGTTCCTCCATGTCGCCGGACTTCTCTTCGGCCGGCCAGATCGTGGCCATGCGAACAGAGCCCTTCAACGTGACGGAACCCTTGAGGTTTGCAAACGCAAGCAGCTTGTCGCTGATGCGGATGCGCCCCTGAACGTCGAACTCCAGCATTTCCGAAACCGCACCGATCGCGTCCAGCACTTCGTTGATCTCCGGATTGCCCAGAGCCAGCTCCTGATACTTCGCCAGCCGCGCTTCCATCACACCCCGGGGGATGAGCTGAATGCACCGCCGCGTCGCATCCGGCATGACATAGACGAAACCGGGCCCCAGAGCGTCACGCCAGACGCTAGGAATCGTCAAGCGCTTCTTCGGGTCGAGATTGCGCTCGAACGTGCCCATCAGTGCGATGGGCCGTCCAATCGTTTTCTCGACGCTCTGTGTGCCTTGTTCTGACATTTGTTGACACTATTAAACACTTTCTGACACCAAGAGTCAAGACGAAATTAAAAAAAAATGAAAAAATTTTTGGGCCGAAAACGCATTGCGCGTTTTACGGCAAAAACCTCTCATTTTTGCCATTATAAATTCACCCCTCAAATCTGGCCCGCCACCCCTCCCGCCCGCGCGCACCCCACCCGGCCCCACGTACCCCCACACCCGGCCCCACGCGCGTTCGGCACATGGCCGCCAGAGCAACGCGCAAGCGAAATCGTCGCGCAGGCAAAATCGGTCAGAATATGCTATACTGTCACACAACCCAAGGAGAGACCGACATGTCCGACATGAATACCTTTGAAGAACTCGCCCAGACTGCCTATGCCCGCTTCGGCGCGCTCGCGAAGAGCTACTACTACCGTTTCTCGCGCACGACCGTGACGAAGGACGGTACGCCGTGCATGCTGTTCCTCGGCAACCATTCGGCCGGCAAGTCGTCCCTCATCAACGGACTCGTCGGCGGCGACGCCGTGCAGGACGTCGGCCTCGCGCCGACGGACGACGGATTCACCCTGCTCGTCTACGGCGAAACGGAAGAGGACATCTGCGGCCCCGCCGCGATCGCCCGTCTGCCCGAGGAGTTCGCCGAGCTCAAGCTCTTCGGCGGCAACTTCCTCCAGCACCTGCGCATCAAGGTGCGGAACCGGCCTCTCCTCAAGACGGTCACGCTCATCGACAGCCCCGGCATGATCGACACCGCCGAGCACACCGTCAACCGCTCCTACGACTTCGAAGGCGTCGTGCGCCTGCTCGCCGCGCTCTGCGACATGGTCTTCTTCCTGCTCGATCCAGACAAGCCCGGCACGACAGGCGAGACGGTGAACGTCTTCGCGAAATGCCTGAGCGGCATGGAATTCAAGCTCCGCGTGCTGCTCAACAAATGCGACGCCTTCTCGAGCCTCTACGACTTCGCCCGCACCTACGGCACCGTGTGCTGGAACCTCGCGCGCGTGCTCCATACGAAGGATTTGCCGAAGATCTGGACGATCTACTCCGGCCGCACGAAAACTCCGGCAGAGGCGAGTTTCGACCTGGTGGACTTCAACCGCCACCGCGAGGAATTCTTCAACATCATCAAGGACGCCCCGGCCCGCCGCCGCGACAACGTCTTCTCCCAGGCGCAGAGCGACTTCTTCGGCCTCTCCATCCGCATGTGCGTGCTGAACCACGTCGCCCGCAAATTGGCGGTGCGCGTCGCGGCGACGCTGCTCGGCGGCGTTCTCCTCGTGCCGGTCTCCTATTACGGATTGAGCCTGCTGCTGCCGAAGG
>CADCPA010000154.1 GCA_902803135.1 uncultured bacterium | reverse complement strand
TCTGCAGTTTGCCGAATACCTTGCGCTCTGCTTTCATTGGCTTACCTTTCTGTTTTCAAGACAGATGACGACAAAAAAGACGAAAACCCGACTCTTTCACCCAGCCGAATGAAGTGTGGTAAGCGACCACTTTGTTAACTGTTTCGGCGGTGAATTGAATATTATAGCATTAATTCTGATGGACGGCAAGGGGCAAAACGAAGAAAAAAAGACCCGAAAAGCCCCGCGGGAGGAACTACCTGAAGAGGAACTACCTGAAAAAGAGCGTGAACGCCCTCGGCACATGGTGGAACAGCGCGTAGTTGCGCGCGAGGACATGGCCGCTGCGGTCATATGCGACAAGCGAAAGGCAGTTGCGGCGGCCGTTGCCCTCCACAAGCGCGCCGGCTGGAAACCTTCCGCGCACCGCGCCGTCCCTGACGTCGAACGTGCCGAGCACATGCCCGTTCAAAATCGCCTTCACCAGGTGCGCACGGCGCAGCGTGACGGCGAAGACGCTTCGGCCCTCTTCGACGCGCGGCTCAATCTCGAAAGCGTCCGGCGTGTACGGATGCGTCTGATAGGCGTTCTTCAGCGAGGCCATGAGCGTCGCCACGTCCGTGAACTGGCGGTCCATCCAGGCGAGGCGCCTCGAATGGAAGTTCTTGAGGATGGCCACGTCGCCGTCGAAGGTGCGCACGGCGTTTGCCGTGTCCTTGCGCGGCGCCCACAGCCTCTCATCGACTTCGGCGGACCTCCGCACGGTGGCGATCGCCCGGTCGAATGTCCCGCCGGGCGCATAGACCGCCGCGTAGCGGTCGCGCACCTCGTGGTATCGCTCGTACGCGCGCAGGCAGAACCACGGATCCGCCGTCCACTCGCGGTTCATGTTGGCCTCGCCGCCGCCGGCGCTGCGCCACTTCTCGCAGGTGTCGGCGACCGTGCGCGAATGCGACCCCCAGTCGAAGTCCCACACCGGGCCCCAGACGAGCTTCCCGCCGCGGTCGATGTACGCGAAGCGGCTCTTCTGGCCCATGTCGCCGTTGTCGAACAGCTCGTTCACGATGAAGAAGTCCACCATGGAGTCCACGTCGCACAGCTCGCTCCAGTGGCGGCCGTCGGACGCGCAGCCGTCCCAGGCGGTGATGGCCGAAAAGTAGGTCTGGAGATAGTTCCCGCTCCATGCGAGCATTCTTGACGAGGTCTTCAGATACTCCGGCTTGTTGGCCATCACGTGCATCTTGAGCGATCCTGCAAGGATGTCGAAGCGGGTGACTTCGTCGGCCTCCGTCGAGAACTCGAAGAGGTATCCGCCCGTGATGTCCACCGAACCCGGATCGGCGGCGAGCGCGGCGTCGATCGCGGAGAAGTCGGTCTCGGTGGCGCCGTATTCCCCGGCGGCCTCCTCCCAGTCGTAGATGTCCACGCGCTCCGGCGCCACGCGCACATGCTCGCAGAACTGGTAGGTGCCGAGCAGCTTGCCGTTCAGCACGCAGTCCACCCACGTCGAATGCATGCCGAGGCCGCCAATCTCCCCCGTAAAGTCGTACGGCAGCTTGTTGCGCGTCTGCGAAAGATCGTTGTAGTTCGCAAGCAGCACCCAATGCTTGTTCTTCTTCGCGCCGAGGTCGAACATCTTCGCCTTCTCCGCGAGCTTGATCTTGTAGGGCTTCTTGGGATAGTTCTTCGACGAGTTGCCGCGCACGTTGATGGTCATCGCGCCGTCGTACTGCTTCTTGAAGGCGTCGTTGCCCTGCATGAAGAGCGTGCCCTCGTGCTTCTCCTTGGACGCGGTGGGCGTTTTGCCGTCGTCGGTGGCGAGATAGCACACCGGCAGGCTTGAGAAGTAGAACGTGCGCGCGTACTTCACCTCGCCGCCTCGGGAGGCCGTGAAGCGGAGCCAGTGGCAGTAGTCCTCCTCGCGCGGCGCGTACGACGAATCTCGCCGCACGGGCGAGAACGACGTCTGGGCGTAGTCGGCGCGCTCCCAGAGAAAGTCGTACGCGGGCGCAACGCCGAGGAAGGTGGCGATCTTCGGCTCGAGCGCGCGCCCGGCGCGCGGCCGGTCCGCGTCCAGCGAGATCTCGGTCTCGAAGTCTCCGCCCATGACGCTCGTACCGTCCGCCACCGCGAGGAAGTCCACGACCGCCCGCTCGTTGCCGTTCGTGATCGCAACCGAATTCGTCACAAACGCATACGATCCAGCCCCTGGCACGCCCGCGCCCGCGACACCGCCCAGCGACCAGTTCGCGGCGTCGTTCCAGTCGCCCGACGCGCCGCCCGTCCAATGATAGACCGGTGCGAACGCCTCCTGCGCCTCCGCGCCCTCGAACCCCGCGAAGAGCCCGCTGCCCACAAACGACACGCCGCGACGCGCCGCCGCCGGACCCGCCCGGAACCATGTGCGTCCCTGCCTGTCGGCGCAGCGCACGTATTCCCCTTCCGCGCCGTCCTTCACAAGATAGCTCAAGAAGCGCACGTCCTCCACGACCTTCGTCTCGAGACGGCCTTCCATCCACGTCTCCGCCACCGGCTCGGCCCCTTCGGCGAAAAGCGCGTTCCAGCGCCCGTCTCCCCATCCGTAGTACCCCGCCGCGCCGTCGATCAAGGCCGGCGACAGTCCGCCCATCGCAGCCACCGCCGCCGGACGCCCCGCGTCGAGCGCCTCCACCCTGAGCGAAAAGTCGATTCTCTCCACGTTGCCCGTCGTCTCCGCCGCCGCCGTGAAGTGGGCCGCCCCGCTGAGCGCCATCGCGCGCGTCGCGCCGTCCACGACATGGGTGGCGGATGCGCCTTCGGCAAGCGTCCATCCGCCGCCCGACGTTCCCTTCCCGCCCAGCGCCTCGCCGACGGCGTACGCGCCGAACTCCGCCGAGAACGACGGCGACGCGAACGGCGTTTCGGCCATGGCCGCCGCCGCGCATGCGACGGCGACCGCGAGGAACGGCAGGCGCAACGCACACCCCCTAGCGGAAGATGATCATGACGCCGAGCTTCATGATGTACAGGCCGTCCGGACGCTTCAGAAGCGCACGCCGGTTCTGCACGGCCGGCCCCGTCAGCTTGAACTGCGTGCTCTGCGGCGGCGACTCCTCCCAGGCAACCACCTTCGCAAGGCCGTTGTCGTCGAAGTTCAGCTCGCGGTCGGCCGACAACGCCACCTTCACCACGGCGTTCTCCGCGAACGTCACCGCGTTGAGGCCGCTCTCGAACGCGCCCTTCGTGCTCCAGATGTCCGTCTTCGCAATCAGGTCGAGCGTGGAGCCGTTCTGCATCGTGCAGCCGTAGAACTTGTCCGTGACGGGCGTGAACGTGCCGTACACGTTGATTGCCGCCGCGCCGGCGTTGGCCGTGCCCTCGTAGCGCGCGGTGTAGTTTCGGGCCGTGACGTCCGCGCCCACGTTGAGCGGCGTCGACACGTCAAGGTCCATGGTGGCGGAGCCTGCCGCGCCGATTGTCTGCAGCGTGCCCTCGCCCGTCGTCTTGAGCGTTCCGTCCGTGATGTCGGCCTTGAGGTAGAGCACCTTGCCGGATGCGATGCTGCATTCAAGCGTGTGCCCGCCAAGGTTGTACGGAGCCACCGAGACGAGATTGTTGCCCACGTTCACGGACGAGTCCGCCGTAAGCGACACGTTGCCGAAGCTGCCCCACCCCGTCTTCGACTGCGCCTTGCTGTTCGCGATCGTGCCTCCGTTGAGCGTGAAATGCTGCAGGCTGGTGTCGTAGTTGCCGTTGATGTCAAAAGTCGCGCCCTCCTCCACGACCACGGGCACGCCGTACACGCCGAGCGGATTTGGATTCTTCGGCTGGCCGAAGGCGTATGTCGAGGAATCCGCAGTGCCGTCGTTGTACAGCGTCAGCATGCCCTCGGCCACCACGTTCCCTCCGGAGTAGGCGACCTTGAACACCTGCGGAACGAACACGCCGGCGCCCTCCTTGACGAGCTTGACGTTGCCGGAAAGCGTCACGCGGTTGTTCGAGAACGTCGCGCCGGAAGGCACCGCGACGTGCAGCTCGCCCGGGGCGGCGGCGGTGGAGTCCGTGACCGTGAGCGCTTCGGGCGGATTGCCGTTCGTCACGTTCACGAAGAGCCTGTGGCCGCGAAGGTCGATCGTGGACGCCGCATAGACGCAGGCGAAGAAGTTGGTCAGGCCGCGCATGTCCATGTCGTCCGCGAGGTTGAGGTTGCCGAATGTCACGCGCTGCCACGGCATCGCAGCGGCCGTGGGGATGCCGGCGCCGAACGCGCCCGCCACATGCACCTTCGCGGAGGCTCCGGGCACGCCGTTCACGACCTCGCGTTCGTATGCGTTCCAGCACGTCCAGTTTCCGGAATTGGAGATGTCGCCGTCGCCGGCCTGGCCGGTCCACGACGCCCGCGTGACGAGCCTTGAATCCGCCGCCACGTTGTAGAACACGCCGTTCTCGATCACGCACAGGCTGTCGCCCTCCTGCACGTTGTCGCCCTCGAGCGCGAATGTGACGCCCGCCGGCGCCGCGTCCCACGCGATGAGCTGCTCCTCGTTCTGAAGGACGCGCGCGCCCACGTCGATCGTGATGTTGGTGGCGTCTTCGAAGAGCATCGCCCCGTGCGCGGTGACGGCCTGCATCACGCCGGAGAGCTCCGAAAGGTCGATTGTCGCGCCGTCGTGCAGCTTCACGGGATTGAAGCGGTCGGCCACAGGCGTGAACCTTCCGTACACCTGCACGAAGTAGGTGGCGATGTCGTGCTTGAGATTGCCCGCGTAGCGGGCCACGTAGTTCGAGACGACGATGTCGCCGTTGCGCAGAAGGCTCGCGTTCGCGTCCAGCGCGATCGTGCGCGCCTCGAACAGCCCCCCGTTCACGTCAAGCCATCCCTCGCCGCTCGCCTTGATCGTGCCGTTCGTGGCCACCACGTTGCGGAGGTAGAGGTGCTTCGCCTCCGCGGGGTTCGAGAAGTTCACGAAAAGCGTGTGTCCGTTGAGGTCGAACAAGGGCACGACCGAGTTGGCGAATACAACCGTGTGGTTGACGACGTCAATCGTGGAATCGGCCTCCAACGCCACGGGGCCGATGCCGCCCCACGAGTATTGCGTCTGCTGCTTGCTGTTGGTGAGCGTGCCGCCCGCGAGCATGACGGGATAGAGGTATGTGTCGTAGATGCCGTTGATGTCGTAGAAGGCGCCCGCCTCCACGCGCACGATCGAGCCTTCCACGCCGAGCGGCTGTTTGTATCCCGCCTTGCCGGGCGAGAAGGTGGAGCTGTTTGCGACGTCGTCGTTGAAAAGCTTCAACGTGCCTGCGGCAATCGCGGTACCGCCAGTGTAGGGCTGGTCGTAGCGATGCGGCATGAACGTTCCCGCGCCTTCTTTGACGAGCGCGGCGGTGCCGCCTATGGAAATGAGCGTGTTCTCGAACAGCGCCCCGTCAGGAACGTCGGCGACGAAGCTTCCGCCGGTCTCCGCGTCGTCGGTCACGGTGAAGGCGCACTGCGAGGTGCCGTTGGGGCATGTGAGGCGCAGGGAGTGGCCGGCGAGATGGATGGTCACGCCGGAGAACAGGGAGTCGTTCGCGCTAAGTCCGCGCCAGTCGCAGTCGGCCGTGAGCGTCATCGGCGGCTCGAGCATCACGCTCTGGTACGTCGAGAGCTTCGCGACGGCCGCTGCGTCGGCCACGTCGAAGTTGAGTATGCCAAAATAGACGTTGCTGCGCTCGCCCGGAATGGCGCCCGGGGCGAGCTCGCCCAGCATGTTCGTGCACGTCCAGTTCGCCGGGTCGTTGAAGTCGTTGTGCGCGCCCTCTCCCGTCCAGTGCGCCACGGCCACCACGCCCGCATCTGGCACGTCGTAGTACACGCCGTCCGCCGCGATGCGCGCCGATTCCGTGGGCGCGATCGCCGTGCCCGTGATGCGGAACGCCACGCTCTCCGGAATCTGGGTCCACGTGACGACCTTCTCGCCGTCAACGAGCCGACGCGCGCCGACATCAAGCGTCACGGACGAGCTGGCCGCGAACTTGAGCGTGCCGAACGCGCCGGAGAGCGGCCACGGTGCGCTCTTGCCGGAAAGGTCGATCGTCGAGCCGTTCTGCATCGTCGCCGGATAGAAGCGGTCCGTAACAGGAGTGAACGTGCCGTACACTTTGAAATCCGCCGTGCCTGCGTTGGACTCGCCTTCATACCTCGCCACGTAGTTCGAAACGGAGATCGGCTGCACGACGTCAAGAGCGCAATTGACGTCGTACGTCACGTTGTCCGTTGCAATGGCTTCGGCAAAGTAGATCTGGCACACGCCGTCGCCTTCGAGTTTGATCGTGCCGTCCGTAGCGGAGGCGTAGCGGCAGTACCAGATCTGGTCTGCGGCAATCGTAGCGGTCAGCGTGTGTCCGTGGAGCAGGAACGGTCCCGAGATGTGCGCCGTGCGCGCGATGTCGATGTAGGAGTCGGCCCCGAAGTCGATCGCGCCGTTCGCGCCGTAGTCCGGGCGGGCGGGCATGCGCGTGTTCATGAACGTGCCGCCGTTGATGTACATCTTGTAGTTGCTGATGTCGTAGATGCCCTTGTAGTCGAACGTGGCGCCGGCCTCGATCGTGATGGACGAGCCGTATGCGCCGAAGACGGGGCGCGTGTTCTGCGCGTAGTACGTCTCGTTCTTCGTGCCTTCCGCGTCGTTGCTGAGATACAAAAGCCCTTCATGGATGGTGGTGCCGCCCGTATGCTGGTAGTAGCGCAGCCCCGTGCCGCCGTTTGCATAGTTCGGCACGTACGCGCCCTTGCCGTCCTTCACGACCTCGACCGAGCCGGAGAACCAGAACGCGTCGTTGCTGCCCCATCCGCCGGTGTTGCCAAAAGTTGCGCCTTCGGGCACGTCGATGTGGAATTCGCCGCCGCTGCCGTCAGGCGAATCGTCTGTCACGTTGATGCGCCTGTTGGTGCCGCCGTCCGCCACCTTGACGTAGAGCTTGTGGCCCTTCACGTTGAGCGTGGTGTCGGCGGCCACGAAGCCGCCGAACACCTGCCCCACGCCGCGCCAGTCGCAGTCCGCCGCGAGCGTGACGGTGCCGCTGACGGTGAGCGAGTTCCAGATGACCGGCTGTCCTTCGGGGCAGTTGAACGTGGTCTCGCCGGCCACGGCCACGGCAGTTGTGGAGGCGTCGGGGATGGCGCCTGCGATCTCGTTGCCGCCCGCGTCGAAGCACTGCCAGTTCGCAGGGTCCGTTATGACGCTGCGGTTGCCGCCGCCCGTCCACACCGCCGTCGCCGGCGCATCGGCAAACGCAATACCACATGCCGCCACCGCTGCGGCAACGCTGCCAAGCAACTTCTTGAACTGCATAAGGGACTCCTTCTTCTGTTCAGTGGCATCCCACTCGACCGCCGGGTGTGATGGGAATAATATATTCAATTCTCCGTCAGATTGCAACAGGAATCCCCGCAGGTGTCGCGTGGAGTCCCGCGTCTACCGGCCGGAGGCCGCGACGCCGAAGAGCCACATCGCGAAACCGACGACGGGCGGCATCGTCACGATCGAGAGCAGCGTCGTGCCCGAGACGAGTCCGACCGAGAGCTCGACGTCACGCGCGTACCTCGCCGCGAACATCGTGGTCATCGCCGCGACCGGCGCGCACGACGCCGTGACGAGCGCGACGGCCATCGTGCCGTCCGCCGGGGACGCCGCCCACACCGCGCCCAGAACGAGCGCCGGCAACACGACGAGCCGCAGCAGCCCCGCCACATACGCGGCCCGGCAGCGCACGACCGTGGAGAAGGACGCCTCCGCCAGATAGTAGCCGATGACGATCATCGCGACGGGCGTGTTGAGGTCGGCGAGCAGTTCCACCGGTTTCGCGACCACCTCGGGGAGATGAAGCGAAAAGAGAAAGAACGGCAGCCCGCAGAAGATCCCGAACGTGCCCGGGTTGACGAAGAGCGTGCGCGTGCGCACCTCCTTCGCGCTGCCGCACATCGTGACAAGCCCCCAGCTCCAGCAGAGCACGTTGAACACCGCCACATACACCGCGCCGAAGAACACGCCGTCGTTCCCCAGCAGCGCATATTCGAGCGGAATGCCCATGAAGCCCGCGTTCGAAAACGTCGTCGCGAAGCGCAGCACGGCGACGCGGCGGCGGTCCGCCCCGCGGAAGAAGAGCGTGGCGGACGCGATGCCGAGCGCGTGCGAAAGCGCGGCGCCGCCGAGCGCCCAGCCGAGGCCTTCCAGCAGGCGCATTTCAAACGGACGCTGGAACGCCTGCAGGATCACACACGGCGTGACGACGAGCACGAGCACTTCGACGAGCCCCTTCACGCCGGTCTCCACCAGCACCCGCCGCTTGTTGCACACATAGCCGACGGCCATCAGCGCGAAGAGAATGCCCACCTGCCGGGCGACCACGAGAAGACTTTCCAACATAGACGACGCCCCTTGCCTGCTACCGGCTGCCGGCTCCGAAGAAATCGTAGAACTGATACCACTGCGCGGGATGTTCCAGCACTTCGTCCGTCAGGAACGCCACGTACTGGTCGAGCAGGTCTTTCACCACGGGCCCGTCACCGGGCTTGAACGCCTGCACATGCACCTCGTAGGCATTCCAGCCCGTGCGCACGCAGGTCACGAAGAAGACGGGGCTCTCCATCAGCTTCGCAAACGCGAAGACGCCTTTCGGCCAGCGGCAGGGACGCCCGAGGAAGTCGTGCGCCAGCGTCTTGGCCGATCCGGCGGAGACGCGGTCTCCCGCCATCAGCACGAGTTCGCCGCGCCGGATCGCCGCCTGCATCTCAACCGCCGTCTCGACGCCGACATCCTCCACCGCATGGAGCGTGAGCTGCGTTGCGTCGAAGCGCTTCATGAAGACGCGCGTGAACGCGGCGTCGTGCCCCATCTGCTGGAAGGCGTGCACATGCGGCACGCGCGCGCGGGAACTCCCGGCCTTCGCGAGCGCGGGCAGCACCTCGATCGTGCCGACATGCGTGGAAATGAGGAAGGCGCCCTGCCGCGCGGCGACGCAGGCCTGAAACGCCCGTCCGCCCGCGTCGTCCCGCACCCGCATCGCCGGCAGGTTCTTCTTCAGCGCACACGCATCCGTCTTGTCGGCCAGCGACCACGCAAAGCCCAACAGATGGCGGAACAACTGAAAAGGCGAGGCCCTGGAATCCGAAAGTTGAAATTCCCCCAGAACCCGGTAGAAGTCGCGCAACGCCTTCTTCGCCGGCTTCGCAAACGGATAGATGAACGCCATCACGGGCACGCACAGAATCTTCATGAATCCCTTGCCGAGAAAACGGTAGACCAGCCACATGAACGCGAGCCGCAGACGCCCCGCGCTCTGCTCGCCCTGCTCGTGCCACGCCTGCGCAGCGGCGGCCGGCGGTTCCCCTTCGCGCGCCGCGCCGCCCGTCGGAAGCGAGAAGAGATACGCATACGCGAGGCCCACGGCGAACGTCACGCCCATCGCATGCGTCACCGGGAACTTCGTGAAGGCGAGGAGGCCGAGTCCGGCGAAGCTCGTGAGAAAGGCGAAGAAGACGACGCGTTTCGTCTCGGCCCCCGGATGTCCGCGATGGAAAACGACATAGTCGATGCCGAGGCCCATCAGCACGAAGGCGCAGAGGAGCGTGAAGAACGTGACCGGCACGCGGAGGAGGCCCAGCGTCGCCGCCGTCGCCAGAAGCGCCAGCACGACAGGCCACGCGAAGCGGATGAAGTTCCCGCGGAAACACACGGCGAGCAGCACGAGGAACGCGCCGAAGGACACGGCGAGGAGCTTCCACGTCGCCTCCGTCAACCGGTGGAAGAGATCTTCAAGCGCCGCGCGCGGCTCGAGCACCGTCACGCCGGGGGCGACGGACGCCCCTTCGGGCAACGGCGAGACAAGTCCGCCGGGCACGTGCATCGCGCGCACCATCTGCTTGAGCGCGCCTTCGGGAAGTTCGTCCGGATCGAGGAACGCATCCGTTCGCGCCGCGGGCATCTTGATCTTCGTCTTCGCCGTGTAGTTGCTTCCCTCCGCGCGAACGAGCGCCTCGACGAGCGCCGCATTCTCCCGCTGGCGCGCGAGGGACGGAATGACGGCGGAGAGGCCTTTGACACCAGCCGCCTCTTCGGCTTCGAGCGCGGCCTGCAGCGTCTCGCCCGGCACGAACGCGAAGCGCGACGCCGAAACCGGACTCACCCGGTAGAGGCGCGCCTCGCCCGCCGCGAGGTACGGTTCGGGACGGTAGAACGCCTTCGGGTCCTCGACCACGCGCACGCGCGAAAGACCCGGCAGGAGGAACGGCGCCACGAGGAAAAAGAAGATCCAGAAATACGGCGGGCGCGCCGCCGGCGGGGACGACGGCCCGCACGACGCGCGCGCGGGAGTCCGCCCCGCCGTGCCGAAGGCGCCGCCGAACAAGACGACAAACGCGTACACCGCCACGAGGCCGGCGATCGTAAAGGTCGCCATCTGGCGCAGCACGCCGACTTCGGCGAAGAGGAGCGGCGCGAAGCACGCGACCGTCGTGAGCAGCGAGAACGTGAGCGGCTTCAGGATCTTCCGCACGTCGCCCGCGGCGCGCGCGTGGTACACGTAGTCGACGGAGAGGCCGATGAGCGACGTGCCGAAGACGAAGGTGAGCACATGCGGCTTCGGGAACACGGCGAAGAGCGCGCCGCCCGCCGCGAGGAAGCCGACGCCCAGGGCGAGCAGCAGCTGCGGAAGGAAGCGGAGCGAACGGAAGAGCAGCCAGCCGAAGAGCACGACGAGGGCGAGGGAGAGGGCGGAAAGCCAGTTGATCTCGCGCTTCGACTGGGCGGCCGTGCGCGCGGCGTGGAACGGCGGCCCGCCGCACCAGATTTTGCACGCGGCGTCGGCGTCGGCGTTCTGCGCTTCGGCGCGTGCGAGGAAGTCGGCAATGCGCGCACCGTCGCACGTCGCGAGATCGAGCGTGAGCAGCAGGAAGCTGGCGCCGTCCTGCTCGCACACGGGATAGCCGTCGTCGAGCGACCAGCCGGCGGCGAGGTTCGACTCGAGCGCGAGCGCGTAGTCGGTGCCGAGAAGGAAGGGATCGCGTTTGACGCTGAAGAGGGGCGGCACGAGGCCGAAGAGCTTCGTCGCGGCGCCTTCCGCGACGGCGGCGGTCTGGCCCGCCTTCAGCAGCGCGCGCGTCTCGGGCGCGAGCAGTCCCGCCTTGTGCGTGTCGAGGTAGGCGAGCGTCTCGCGGTAGTCGGCCCTCGGCGGCTGCGCGAACGCCGTGCGGATCTCCGCCGCCTTCGCCTTCAGCCGGTCGAGGTCGTCGCCTTCCAGGAGGACGCGGCCCTGCCCGGCCAACCCCGTCGCGATCTGGCGCAGCACGCCGCCCTGCCGCGCGTCGGCCAGTCCGTAGAGGTCGGTCTCGACGCCGTTGCCGAGCCGCAACGTCCAAACGGCCGCACACAGAACCAGTGCGATGCCAAAGGCGATTCTGGCAACGACCTTGCTCACCGCGTCATTTCGACCAGCAGGCGGTCGCCGTTGCGGAAATCGACCGTGACCTTGTCGGGGAAGCCCGTCTCAGGCTCGGCCTTCACGTCTTTCACGAAATCCTTCACTTCCTTGATCGTGAAGATCTTCGCAATCTGGTCCACATCGCTCTTCAGCCGGCGCGTCGTCTTCTTCCCGTTGACCGTGAGCGTATAGTTCGTGGGCGTCGCCAAAAAAGTGGAGGGCAGCGGCTCGAGCGTCTTCCACTCGAAGAACTTCCCCTTCTCGAAACGGAACGTGCCCGTGGAGACGATCGTCACATCCACGTCCGCCAGCGTCTTCTTCTGCACGAACGTGCCGTTCGCCCGCTCGGGCAGCGCCGCATCCGCCGGGGCCGCCGCCGCGCCGAGCCCCTGCAGTGCCCCCGCACACGCGACCAGCACGCTCAGAAACACATTACGCCACTTGCACATGAGACCTCTCCTTTCCGGTAGGCATACGCGACTTCGTTCCCGCCGATGCGCTTCAGCTCCAGAGCGACCGCGTCGCCGGGCACGACGACATGCGTGAACTTCACCTTCTTCACCGCCTTGAGCGTGAACGCGCGGCCGAGGAACTGTTCGGCGAAATGGTGCGCCATGCCCAGCTGCACGACGCCCGGCAGCACGGCGAAACCCGGGAAATGCCCCTGGAAGTAGGGCGCGTCCGCATCGAACACCAGCTCCGCCCGCCAGGACGATTCGTCCTGCACGACCTGCGAGACGAACGGCTCGACAAAATCCGATTCGAGAATCTCCCGCAGACGCGCGGCCTGCACCTTGCCCTGCGCGTTGCGCGGGAGCTCGTGCACGAAGCGGTACTTCCGGGGGACTGTCCCCTTCGGGAAGACCGGCAGCAGGCGCCGGCGCAGGCCGCGTGCAAGCGCGCGCTTGCCGCACGACACGTCGACGCCCTCCTTCAGCACGACGACGGCGCCGAGGCTGGGCCCGTGCTTCCCCTCGATCGTCGCGAGCGCCGCTTCGCGGACGTCGTCGAGCGCGCCCATCTTCGCCTCCATCTCGGGCAGCGACACGCGCTGCTCGGCGATCTTCACCAGCCGGTCCCTGCGGCCGAGCAGCTTGAAGCGGCGTCCGTCTTCGGCGAGTTCGGCTCCGTCGCCCATCGTAAATTCCTTCACATACGAGAACGGGGACTTCACGACGAGCCGCCCTTCCCCGTCCACCCGTACCGTCACCGGCTCGAACACATGCCACCACACGTCCGTCTCGGCATCGACGCCCTGCCGGCGCCACGCGACGCCGCCCGTCTCCGTGCTGCCGAAAATCTCGCGCGGCGCACGGCCGAACACGCGCTTCGCCGCGGCGCTGGCCGCCGCCGTCAGAAGCGCGCCCGAGGTCACGATTTCGACGCAGTTCCGCGGCACGTCGTATTGGTCCGCATACGCACAGAAGCGTTCGAGGAAGCTCGGCGTCGTCACGAGGAACACCTTCTCCGCGGCGTGCATCTTCGCGAGCAGCGATTCGGGCGTGAGAATCACCTCGGGGTCGACGGCGCAGTCCGTCGCCTGCGGCAGCAGCACGCGCCAGAGGATGCCGTACATGTGGCCGGGCTCGATCGTCGCGAGCACGACAGGCTTCGTTCCGCCCGGCTTGAAACAGTCGAGGTGGTCCCGATGGTAGGCGACTTCCCGGGCCAGCATCGGGAATGTCTTGACGATGCGCTTGGGCGCGGCCGTCGAGCCCGACGTGTGGAAGACCGTCGCAAAACGCTTCGTGCGGACGGCCTTTTCGACGAGCAGGATGAGCCCGGTCATGCAGTAGGAGAGGCAGCAGTTCCACACGACCCACGCGACGGGCACGTCGATGCCGGCCTTTTCGAGATGCCAGACCGGACCCGGCGCGTAGATCGTGCCGACGGCGACGAGTCCGTTCACGACGAGCCACACGGCCCAGAAGACCGTGTACGCGCGGCAGTAGGCCTTCGCGCCCGGCGGCAGGATGTACGGCGGGATCTTCTTCGCGAGCGTGTAGCAAAGCGGTTCCTTCCCGAGCAGCGAGAGCGCGAAACCGCCCGCCACGGCGCAGCTCATCAAGACGGGATACCACGCCACGAAGACGAAACGTCTAAATGCAAGTGCGGCGGCGATACACGCCGCCAGCACGAGCAGGGACCAATATTTCCGCAGGGCGTTCACTCGGCGAGAAGCTTGACGACGGCCTTCGTCACATCCGCGAGCGTGCGGATCTGGCGGAAGTCCTCGGGGTTCACCTTCTTCTTCGTCTCCTGCTGGAGGCGCACGACGAGGTCGACCGCGTCGATGGAGTCGAGATCGAGCTCGGTGAAGAGATTCGTCTCGGGCTTCAGCGCCGCCGGGTCGCACTCGAATTCTTCGACCAGGATGTTCTTGATCGTCTGTTCGATTTCAGCTTCCGTCATTTCCTGTTCCTCTCCGTTCACTTGGCGGACGACGCCTCGACGAAGTCGGCGAGCGTCTTGACCGAATGGAAGATTTTCCTGTTCGCGGCGGGGTCGGACGAGAACGTCACCCCAAACGCCTTCTTGACGGCCATGCCGAGCTCGAGGGCGTCGATGGAGTCAAGGCCGAGGCCTTCGCCGAAGAGCGCGACGTCCGTCTCGATGTCCGCGGCCGTGAGGTCTTCCAGGTCGAGGGAGGAGACGATCGTCTCCTTGAGTTTCTGTTCGATTTCTGCGCGTGTCATGATCAGGCTCCGATAAGGGACTTCACCGCCGCCAGCGCACGGGCGCGATGCGAGATCTTGTTCTTTTCGACTTCCCCGAGGTCCGCATACGTCTGCGCAGAACCGTCCGGAATGAACAGCGGATCGTAGCCGAAGCCACCCGCGCCCGAGGCTTCGCGCGCAATGCGGCCGGGGCATTCGCCGCGCACGACGTGTTCGACGCCGGCGGGGTCGACGAGCGCGACGGCGCACACGAAGCGCGCCGCGCGGTCGGCCACACCCTCGAGATTCCGCATCAGCAAGGCGTTGTTCGCCGGCGTGCTGCACGGTTCGCCCGCGTAGCGTGCCGAGCGCACGCCCGGCGCACCGTCGAGCGCTTTGACCTCGAGGCCGGAATCGTCGGCCATCGACCAGGCGCCCGCATGGCGGGCGGCGATGGCGCGCACCTTGATGAGCGCATTGCCCTCGAACGTCGGCGCGTTCTCCTCCACGTCGGGATCGTCCGCGCAGATTTCGAAGCCGGGCAGAATCTCGCCGATTTCGCGCAGCTTGTGCGCGTTGTGCGTGGCGACGAAGAGCTTCACTTCACACCCTTCTTCGCCAGCTTGCCCTCTTCGTAGAGGTCGAGCACGAGCTCGCCGAAGAGCGTGTTCGCCCAGGCGAACCAGGAGCGCGAGAACTTCTTCGGATCGTCCTTGTCGTAGGACTCGTGCATGAAGCCGAGGCCGCCGTCGCTCTTCTCGAGGAGCTCGAGGCATTCCTTCACTTCCGCATCGCTGGTCGAGGTGAGGGCGCGGAGCACGTAGCTCATCGGCCAGATGCGGTCGAGGCCGCAGTGGGGGCCGCCGATGCCGGCGCCGGCCTTGCCGTTGAAGAAGTACGGGTTGTCCTCGCCCCACACAAGACGGCGGGTGTTGAGATAGATCGGATCGTCCTTCTTCACCGCGCTGATGTAGGGGAGCGCGAGGAGCGAGGGCACGTTGGCGTCGTCGATGAAGAGCGCGTTGCCGAAGCCGTCCACTTCAAACGCATAGACCGGACCGTACTTCGGGTGGTTGAAGACCGCATGCTTCTTCAGCGCGGCTTCGACTTCGTCCGCGAGGTCGAGGCAGATCTTCGCGCGGGCTTCGTCCTTGTTCACCGTGCGGAGGATCTCCGCGGACTTGCGGAGCACGTCCACGGCGAAGAAGTTCGACGGCACGAGGAAGGGATAGGTCGTCGCGTCGTCCGAGGGACGGAACGCGCTCGCGATGAGGCCGCACGGCTTCACCGGCCAGCCGTAACCGGCGTTCGGGAGGGTGTCCGTGGGGTTCTTCGCGCGGCGCTGGAAGCGGTAGGAGGTGCGCGGACCGTTCTTGCGCTGCTGCTCCTTCATGACCGCGAGGATCTTGTCCAGCGTCGCCTGCCACCTGGCGTCGAAGATGGACGCGTCGCCGGACGCCTTCCAGTAGCCGTACGCCAGGCGCAGCGGGTAGCAGATCGAGTCGAGCTCGTACTTGCGCTCGTGCAGCTCGGGCTTCATGTCCGTATCGTCGCTCATCCACTCGCCGCCTTCGCGGTTCTTGTTGAACGCGTTGGCATAGGGATCGAAGCGGATCGAGGCGAACTGGCGCAGCACGACGCCGCGGATGAGGCGGCGGAGCGGCTCGTCGTCCTTCACGAAGCGGAGGTAGGGCCACACCTGGGCGGCCGAGTCGCGCAGCCACATCGCGTGGATGTCGCCCGTGTAGACGAACGTGTCGTCGTCGCCGCCCGCAGTGGAATAGTGCACGGTCGTGTCGAGCGTGTTCGGCAGGCAGTTGCCGAAAAGCCAGGCGAGCTTCGTGTCGCCGAGCGCCTTCTGCACCTCGTCGATCTTGGCGTCGACGCTCGCGCTGCGGAACAGGCGCTTTTCGACCGGGGGGCGCTGCGATTCAAAGCCCGACGCGCCCGCGGCAAGACCCGCCACAAGCGCAACAGTGAGAATGCTGGTAGATTTCATGGGGCATATTATAGCAAAAAACTCGCCCCGATGCCGCGGCAAGTTTTTGGGAGGGCGCAGATGAAGGCCGACATCGGTTCGCCGGCCCTCACTCCGGAAGGGGGAGGAGTTTGATGCCCATTTGGCGGAGCTCGGCGTTGAGGGTTTCCCAGAGGGCTTCGACCTGCTCCTCCGTGGCGCCGGCGGCGACGATCTTGTCGAGCTGGTTCTTGGCGCGGTTGTAGTAGGCGAGTTCCTCGTCCTGGCGCTCGACCAGGCGCTGTTCGTAGCCCGTCAGGTTGCCGCCCGCCGCCAGATAGGCGCGGATCTCGGCCTTCATGCCTTCGACGATCGCCTTGATCTGGCGCGTCTCGAGCGGATCCTCGGGCTGCGGGGACGAATCCAGCGCCAGCGCCTTCTCCAGCTGCGCGACGTCCGCATTCTGCACGCCGCCCGGAACGCCCGGAATCGCGAAGGAGGCGAGATACTGCTCGCCCGCGTCGGGAAAGACGTCCTTCCACCCGGTCTTGACGCCGCGCTCGATCACGCCCGTGTCGCCGATCAGCTGGCGGCGCGTGGACGAGTCCAGCCCCGGCGCGCTCTCCAGCGCCGCCGGACGCTTCGCGAGCGCCACCACGAGACCGGCGCACAGCACGGCCAGCGCGCCGATCACCAGCCAGCGCTTGCCCTTGCCCAGCAGCTTGTTGAAAAAACCCGGCGCCTCGTCCAGGCGCGAGGGACGAATCCCCTGCGCCTTCAGCGCGGCAAAGGCGGCGTCGCGGCTCTGCGCCGCGACGACACCGCGCCGCACCTCGTTCTCGCGGGTGCGGTACTGGTAGACGAACTTCACTTGCCTTGCTTCGGATCGAACTCGATCTTCAGCGGCTTCGTCGGCGCGGCGCGGACTTCATTCCACACCGCCTTCTGAAGGTCATTCGTCGGTGCCGGCGCCCAGCCCTGCGCCACGGCCGTACGGTACGGGATCTTCGCCTCCTTCTTCACGCCGAAACGCTTCCAGAACTTCTGCATCTTCGCCATGTTCATCGGCTGGATGTAGGGATGCTGGTTCGCGTCGATTTCCGCCAGCGTGTAGTAGGGCTGCATCATGTCGTTCTCGGCCTGGGAGAAGCCCACGCCGCCGACAAAGCCCATCGCACGCCACATTTCCTTCGAAACGCGCATCTCGGGCTGCGACGGATCGTCTCCGCCCTTGAGCTTGTCGGCATTGACAATGCCGATACGCTCCTCCGGGAAAACCGACAACGCCGGCAGATCCGCACACGAATCCACCACGAGGATGAGCATCAACGGCTTTGCCGCCGCCATCTTCTCCTGCGCAAACGCAAGCGGAACCTTCTCGCCACGAGGCTCCTTGGCAATATCGGCCTCCAGATGCGTACCCATTTTGTAGTACTTCGCCAGGTCGTCAACCGTCAACCGCGGCTTTTCGCGGGCATCCATGAACAATGCACGCGGGCCTTCCGCCTTCTGCAGCAGAAATCCGCCTGTTTTCTGCAATACACGCTCGTCACGCGCCTTAAACTGCTCGAACGTATACTTGGCGTCCTTCGGATACGGCTTCCCAGTCACAGGGCTAATGTAGTCGTCAACCTCGGCAGCCGAGGCGACAAAAGACAACGCCAAACCAGCAATCATCATCAGCTTTTTCATTCTACATTCCTCGTTCTCGTGCGTTACTTCAACTCGTCAAATGCGGCCTTCACGTATGGCGGAAGGTTGATCGGCTTGAAACCTTCTTTTTCAGTTAGCAAATTTGCCGCTTCTGCCATCTCTTTCGCCTCGGCCACCTTGCCCTGCTTCACCAAGGTCATGACCTCGCGCAGGCACGTCGCCCGCGTTTCACGTTCCTTCTTCACATAAGAGGCAAAGGCATCCACAAAGTCGTCGAACTTGCCGCCGTTGGCCATATACTCGAGGGCCGAGTTCCGCATCTCGTCATACGACTTCAATTCAGCGAGCTCTTCTTCCGTCTCGTCGCCAATCGGTTCATACGGCTTCTGCAGCATCCGCTTGACGTCTTCCTCGTCCAGCCCCGTCAAAAAAGCCGGAATAAACGGTTTGCCCGAAACGGCCAACCCCAGGAAGTTTCCTTCAAAGGCCGTCTTGAACAGCTGGCGCTTCGTGACGTCGCGGAAGTTGCCCTCATGGTCACACTCGTACATGTGACCATAGGCATACACCTTGCGAATTTCGCCTTCCTTCGGCGGCGGGAAGGTCAGGATCGTGCCGTCCGGCAACTGCAACTGGCCGGGTTTTTTCACATATTCGTCTTTCGGCTTCTCGACGGGCGGCTCGACCGGCTTCGGCGCCTCGACTTGAGTCGTCTTGTCCGGCTTCGGCTGCGGCAGCGGCTTCGCCTTGGCCGGCTTCGCCGGCTTCTCGACAGGCGGCTCGACCGGCTGCGGCGCCGGCATGAGGGCAAACCAGGCCGCCAGCGCGCCACCCACGACGATCGCCGCCGCGATCGCGCCCTTGATCTTCGGCGACCAGCCGCGCGCCTTCACCGGCGCCGCGCCGTCGCCCCAGGATCCATCTTTATTTCCGTTCCACGCCATGTCGTACCTCCTACTCTCTTGAATGCGAAAGCCCACCCGTGGTGACGGATGGGCTTCGCGTTTGTCGGAGTCTCGCGTCAGACGCGCGACCCGGCAACCTTACTTCTGCTTGCGGCGGAGGGCGAGCATCGCACCACCGACGAGGAGCAGAAGACCGGACGTCGGCTCCGGAGTCGGATCCGGACCCGGACCGGGTGCACCGAAGGACTTCCAGTTGTCGGCATTGTTGACATAGTCTGCAACATTGGCAGCGGCAAACGTGACAGTTGCAGCAGTAGCCGAGACCGTCTTGGTCAAACCATCTTGACCAGAGATCACCGCATACTTAGCCGAACCAGACGAAGGCGCGTCACTATCAAAAATCACATAGAACGCAGTATAATCCCCAGCACCCAACGTAGGCTGACCAGCCACCGTCGCCATCACGTTAGCAGTACCATTAGCTGCAATCTTTCCCGAACCAAAAGCCTTCCCCGAGACATCGTTACCCTTATCCAGATCACCCGTGATGGTTGCAATGTTCGCCGCGCCTTTCTGACCTATGACGAAGAACATGTAAGCATCCCCAGAATAGGAATTCATACCAGCAGCAGTCCAGCCAACACTGGCCGCTTGTGAAATAGCAGCCGCGCAGACAATCGCCGCTGCAACAATCATTTTCTTCATTTTCATTTTCCTTTTTTTCTTTCATTTCCGCATGCCGCACAGTGCGGCATGCGTAAATCCTTCATTCTACCAAGTCAACCCATTAAAGCGCATAGGGAGCCTTGATCGTAATCTCAAGACCAGCCGCGCAGTTGACGACAACACCCTGACCAGCCGGAATCGGGTAGGTCGCCTTGTAACCGTCACCATCTCCCCAATAGTATCCGGTGGCCGCAGCCTCAGGATCCATCGAAGAATCATAGTACGCGAAACCAGAACCCTCAACGGCAGTCGGAAGACCTTCCCAGACCGAGAAGATCTCAGTACCCCAACCAATGCTACCCGCGCCACCATCACTAATGACAATCTGCTGGATATCAGCCGTATTGCAACCGACAGTCACAAAAGGAACCGTGGTGAAGTTGTTGTCGGAGCCCGTCGAACCCGTGTTGTAGCCGACGGTGTTTGCGGATTCGATGTCGGCGCAAGCGACGAGGCCGACGACCGCGAAAGAAGCAATCATGAGTTTCTTCATTGTTTTTACCTTTCTGTGGTTCGACTTCTCTTCCCGTCTGCACCGGGTCACTTGCCCGGCGTCCGACATTCCGATCGGTCTCGCCAATTTCTGCCTACCCGCGTCGACGAAAGCCTATTCGGGCATGCACGTGTATTTAACCATAATGCGGAGAGCGTGTCAAGGGGGTGGAATGATTTTTTTGAAAAAATTTTCATTCGCGCTCCGGGCGCTAGTCGAGCCAAGTCCAGAAGTAGGCGTACGCGGCGACCACGAGGCCGACCACGAACGCGGAGGCGATGACGTCCCACTTGTTCCAAGACGCGCGGTTCTCCTTCTTGAACGTGTCGTCGAGGCACGCGAAGGTGAGGCCGTTGAGCGTCTCGGCGGACGGCGCGGGCGCCGTGAGCGAGGCGACGACGACGATCGCGAAGCTCATGGCGAGCAGAATGCCGGAGAAGTAGAAGTCCTGGATGAAGGCGTAGCCGTCCGGTCCCGGGCAGATCGCGTTCGCGGCGAGCTTGGCCATGCCCAGGAGGAAGCCGACCGAGAGACCCCACGAGGCGCCGCGGAGGTTGCAGCGCTTCCAGTAGAGGCCCAGCAGGAACACGGCCACGATCGGCGGCGCGAGGAAGCTCTGCACGGCCTGGATGTACTGGTAGAGGCCGCCGCCGGAGATCGCCTTCATGATCGGCACCCAGATGAGGCCGAGCACGGTCATGCAGACCGTCGTCATGCGGCCGATCGTCACCAGCTGATGCGGGGGCGTCTCCGGCTTGAGCTTCTGGTAGACGTCCACCGTGAAGAGCGTGGAGACCGAGTTGAAGAGCGACGCGAGCGAGCTCATCAGCGCGGCGATCATGCCCGCGACGACGAGGCCGCGGAAGCCGACCGGCAGGAGGGACTGCACGAGCGTCGGGAACACCGTGTCGCCGTTGAGGGCCTCGGTGCCCGCCTTGAGCGGAATCGCGAAGACCTGTCCGCCCGCGATCGTCACGTGGTTCTGGTGGAGCGCGAAGCCGAGCATGCCCGGCACGAGGAACAGGAACACCGGCGCCAGCTTGAGGAAGCCGCCCCAGATGGCGCCGCGGCGGGCGTTCGTCATGTCCTTCGCAGAGAGCGTGCGCTGGATGATGAACTGGTCGGTGCACCAGTACCAGATGCCGATCGTCACCGAGGCGACGACGACGCCGAGCCACGGGAAGGCCTTGTGCGTGAGCGAGTGCCAGAGGCCGAACGCCTCGACGTTGCCCGTCGACTTGATGGTGGCCTTGAGCACGCCCCAGCCGTCAAAGACCGAGTTCGCGGCCTGGCCGTCGACCTGCACGCCGGAGTGGCCCAGGTAGTAGAGCGCGAAGCCCGTCACGGAGAGCGTGCCGGCGAGGATGATGAACGTCTGGACGAGGTCCGTATACACGACGGCCGTGAGGCCGCCGAAGGACGAGTAGACGCCCGCGAGGACGACCGTGGCGAAGGCGCCGATCCAGAACGAGCCGATCGTCGTCGAGCCCACCGTGATCGAGAGCTCCGGCAGCATCGTCTCGAAGAAGAGCGCGCCGGCGAACACCGTCACGGAGATCTTCGTGAGCACGTAGGCCGCGAGGGACACGAGGGAGAGGATCCAGCGCGCGCGCGGACCGAACCGCCGCTCGAGGAACTCCGGCATCGTCGACACGCCGCTCTTGTAGTAGAACGGCAGGAACACCCAGCTCATCAGGATGAGCACCCACGCGTGGAACTCCCAGTGGGACTGCGAGAGGCCCGCCACGGCGCCCGAGCCGGCGAGGCCGATCAGATGCTCGGAACCGATGTTCGCCGCGAAGATCGACGCGCCGATCGCCAGCCAGCCGACGCTGCGGCCGCCGAGGAAGAAGTCCGTCGCATTCTCCTGCTTCCGCTTCGTGAACCACACGACGCACGCGAGCAGCAGGAAGTAGGCGCCGATTACCAGCCAGTCAAGAATTGCCATTTCTTTGGTCCTCTGTTGTCTCTCTTAACTCTCAACTCTCAACTTTCAACTTCTCAGCTTCCACGCGAGGTCGTTGAGGAAGAGCTCCTTCTCGAGGGACTTGACCGTGGTGTCCTTGGTGATGTGGACGAACTCGATGCCCATGATGGCCGCGAAGTCGTGCATCTGCTCGGCCGTCACGTCGTACGTGAGGGTCGTGTGGTGCGCGCCGCCGGCGGTGATCCAGCACTCGACGCCCTTCTTGAGGTCGGGCATCGCACGCCACATGACGCGCGCGACGGGGAGGTTCGGCATCTTGTAGATCGGCTTGACGCATTCGATGTCCTGCACGATCAGGCGGAGGCGGCCGCCCATGTCAACGAGCGAAATCACGATCGCCTTGCCGGCGCGGCCTTCGAACACGAGCCGCGCGGGGTCGGCCTTGCCGCCGATGCCGAGCGGATGCACTTCGATGGCGGGCTTGGCCGCGGCGATTGTCGGGCAGACCTCGAGCATGTGGGCGCCGAGGGAATATTCCCGGCCCTTGGCGAGCTCGTAGGTGTAGTCTTCCATGAACGCCGTGCCGCCCTTCTGGCCTTCGGACATCTTCTTGACGATCGCCGTCATGGCGGAGACCTTCCAATCGCCTTCGGCGCCGTAGCCGTAGCCCTGCGCCATCAGGCGCTGCGAGGCGAGGCCCGGAAGCTGTTCCATGCCGTAGAGGTCTTCGAACGTGTTCGCGTACGCGGCGCAGCCCTCTTCGTCGAGGAGCTTCTTCATGGCGATCTCCTCCTTCGCCTGGTAGCGGATCGCGTCGAGGTTCTTCGTCTTGACCGTGTAGAGCTTCCTGTACTCCTTCATCAGCGCGTCGACCTCGGCGTCCGTGACGGCGTCGATGTATTCAACGAGCTTGCCGACCGGCCACGTGTTGACCTGCCAGCCGAGCACTTCCTGCACGCCGACCTTGTCGCCTTCCGTGACCGCGACGTTGCGCATGTTGTCGCCGAAGCGCATGACCTTGAGGGACTTCGAGAACGCGACGCCGGCGGCAACGCGCATCCAGTCGCCGAGGCGGCTCTGAACGTCGTCGTCCTGCCAGTATCCGGCGATGACCTTGCGCGGCGTGCGGAGGCGCGCGGCGATGAAGCCGTGCTCTCGGTCGCCGTGCGCGGCCTGGTTGAGGTTCATGAAATCCATGTCGATCTCCTTGTCGGGGATCGAGCGGTTGTACTGAGTGGCGAGATGGCAGTAGGGCTTCTGGAGAAGCTTGAGCCCGTTGAGCCACATCTTGGAGGGCGAGAACGTATGGCACCAGGTGATCACGCCAGCGCACTTGTCGTCGAAGTTGGCGGCCTTGATGGTGTCGGTTGCCTCTTCCGGCGTCTTCACGGTCGTCTTGTAGACGATTCGGCAGGGGAGCTTTCCGCTCGCGTTCAGGGACGCTGCCATCTCCTCTGCGCGCGACGCGACGGTCGCAAGCACCTCGGGCCCGTAAAGGAACTGTGAACCTACGACAAACCAGAATTCGTAGTCTTTCAGCGTTTTCATGATCGATGTCTTCCTTGTTGATTTTTTATTGTTTTTACTATTCTATCAAAAACGCCAACGGCTGCCAACTCC
>CADCPA010000153.1 GCA_902803135.1 uncultured bacterium | reverse complement strand
GCTGTGGTTCGCGGGCACGCCCGTGAACCGCATGCCGCACTCGACCACCGGCTTGCCGAACGGGAGGCCGATGACCTCGGGCGCGGGAAGCGACAGCGCGGCGGCGGCCTCGCCCACCTCTTGCCGCGCGGCGTCCGCCCACGTCTCCTGCACGTACATGCGCTTGACGCCCGACTTGACCGCCGCCGTGGGATTGTAGTGGTCGCCGTGGGAGTGCGTCTGGAAGAGGACCTCGGGATGGCAGTCCGCCGGCAGCATGTCGAAGGAACACGTCGTAAAGTCGATGAGCGCCTTGTTCTCGATCAGCACGCTCGACTGGCGGCGCATGTGCGGATTCTTCTTCGCCCATTCCGGCTTCCAGCCGGCGGCGCCGCTGCCGAGAAACCGCACGCGGATGCCGGACTCCGTGGAAACGGGCGGCTCGGCGACGGGCGCCGCAGCCTTGGGCTTTGCGGTCGTGCAGCCCGCCAGTGCGGCAAGCGCGGTGGACGAAACGAGGAAGTTTCTGCGAGAGAGATTGTTTTTCATGTCCGAGTGTCCTCAAGAAAATCCGTTCACCCCGAAACAGCTCGACCTTCAACACCTACGCGAGGTTCGCAAGGCAGCTGCGCGCGGCACGGCAGAAGCAGTTTACCATAAATCGGTTTTGCAGGCAAACGCCTGTCACGCGGCCTTTCTGTTCGAATCCGGTTCGGATGCGGCGGGCCTCACGGCAGGGGCGGCAGTTCCCGGAAGAACCACCATGTAAAGAGGCCAACGGACCCGAATTTCATCAACACGCACAGCACGAAGCCGATCAGGGCGCCCAACCCGCCCCGCAGCGATTCGACAAACCGCTTTCCCGCAATCAGCTCGCCCGCCATCGTGCCGAGGAACGGACCGACGACGATGCCAAACGGCAGATAGAACAGGCCGGTGATGCTCCCGACCAGACAGCCGAACACGCCCCAGCGGGAACACTTGAACTTTTTTGCGCAGACCGCCGGCAGAACAGAATCGAGCACCAGCACGACCAGCAGCAGCAGCGTGGCCATGATCAGCAGCTGCACACGTGGCGCAGAACCGCACAGTACGAGCAGCCACAACGAACAATAGGCGAATGCCGGTCCCGGGACAATCGGAATCAGGCAACCGAAGAGTCCCACCAGAGACAACAGACCGCCCAAACAGGCCAACGTCCACCAGAGTGTCACGCTCATGTCATTTCCTCCAACGGCGCTACTTGCGGTAGCGGTGCGTCGACTCCGCCCGACGCGCCGGCTCGCGCGCCGACTCCGCCTTCAACCGCTTGTAGGCGAGCCAGCGGTCCAGCGGCAGCGAACCATCCGCCAGCGCGGCCTTCACGGCGCAGCCCGGCTCGGTCTCATGGCGGCAGTCGGAGAAACGGCACTGCGGGAAGAAGGCCTCGACGTCGGTAAAGGCGTCGGCGATGCCTTCGTCGGCCTCCCACATACCGATTTCGCGCATGCCGGGCGTGTCGATCACGAGCGTGCCGTTCGGCAGACGCACGAGTTCGCGTTCCGTCGTGGTGTGCCGGCCCTTCGCATCCCATTCGCGGATCTCGAGCGTGGGCATGATCTCGTCCCCCGCGAGCGCGTTGACGAGCGAGGACTTGCCGACGCCCGAAGAGCCGATGAACGCGAGCGTCTTGCGCGGCCGCACATACGGATCCAGGGCCTTGAGGCCCGTCCCCTTCAGCGCCGAGATCGGCAGCACCTCGGCGCCGCCCGCGTGATCGCGGGCGTCCGCGAGCAGACGGTCGCGCTCTTTCTTCTTCACGAGGTCGCACTTCGTCAGCAACACGACGACCGGGGCGCCCGAGGTGCGTCCGAGCGAGAGGAAGCGTTCCATGCGGCGCACGTTGAAGTTCTGGTTCGCGGAGGTGAGGAAGAAGAGCGTGTCGAAATTGACGGCGATCGTCTGCGACTTGCGGCCTTCGGACCCCGCCGCCGCACGCGCGAATTGGGAATGGCGCGGCAGCGTTTCGAGGATGCGGCTCTCGCCGTGGGGATTCCACTTCAGCACGACATAGTCGCCCGTGGTCGGAATCACCGCGTCCGGCTTGCCGTGAAAGGCGGACGCCTTCTTGCGCGCGATGCCTTCGCCCTCGTCGCAGAGAATGCGGTAGTAGTCGCCCCACGTTCCGAGAACGCGCGCGGGGCAGGTTCCCGCGGCGGAGGTGGGTCCACCGTCATAACCATAGTCGGCCACCGTCATTTCGCCGTCACCTTCGTCTTGCGGAACATGTGCGCGTTCGGGCTCGTGCGCAGCGGCAACCCGCTCAGAACCTTGACGTTGCGCAGTTCGACCTCTTCCGTCACGTGGTAGGGATAGGGCGGCGGTTCGGCACCGGGCTTGTCCGCAGGATTGAGATTGCCGAAGATGTACGGCCCCCCGTATTTCCCGGGATGCTGCGTGTCGTCGATCGTCAGGCCGTCGATCGCCAGCTTGCGCGGCATGAAACAAGGATAGCCGAAGTCGTGCCGGTCGTTGTAACGCCCGCCGACAATCTCGGGCTGTCCGCCGCCGCGCGGCTTGTAGATGCAGTTCTTGATGATGAAGTCGCCATGCCATGTGCTGCCATAGTCGCCGCGCAGATTGAAGAAGTGGCGTCCGCAGACCGTGGTGTTCTCGACGCGGAACGTGCCGAAGCCGATCGCGTTGATGCCCATGTGGCCGAGCTCGGAGTTGAGGATCGTCGCATTCGCCACGCCCATGTGCGCGTCGAAACGCGAGAAGGAGCAATGGTCGAAGAGCAGGTCTTTGCAGAAGTTGGAGGCGAAAAGCCCCCAGTAGCGTCCGTCATGGATGTCCGTCGTCTGGCGGCAGTCGAGGAACGACACGCGCGCCGCCGTGTTGACGAGCAGGTCGTAGGAGCCCATCGAGACGGGGCGCCCCGCCGAACCGATCGTCGAATAGGTGCGGTGCGCGGTGAGCGTGCAGTTGGACACGACGACGTTCGCGCACGGACCGATGTTGAGGAAGCCGCCGTAGGGCGCACCGTGTTCGCCTTCGCCCGTCACGTCGTGGCGCAAGCCCGTCACCCGCACGTTCGACCGGCGAATGTGGAGATTCCGCCCATGGTAGTTGTAGCGCGACTCGGCCTGGTTGGCGATTGTCGTGAAGTGCCCGCCGCGAATCGTGAGCGTCTTCGCCTCGAGCGGATACGCCGTGAGCTCGGTCACCGTCGCGAAATCGCAGGTGATCGGCGTACGCGGGTCGATCGCTCCGTTCGCATCCACGAGGAACACTTCCTTCTGCGCGGTGCCGTTGTTCTGGTTCGCGCCGTAGCGGATGTAGTGTTTCACGTTCGCGTTGACCGCGACCACGAGACTCGCCCCCGGCAGCTTCGCCGCGAAGCGCGTCTGCCCTTCCTTCAGGGTGTCGACGCCCGCGAGGCGCTCGGGCTTGCGGCTGGGCTCGACGACGAAGATCGGCTTCTTGACATCCGAGAGACCGACGTCGTCGATGAGAAAGTTCGCCGTGCCGAAGTCGACATCCGTCTTGATGACGGCCGGTTTCGCACCCTTGCCGATGTAGTAGGTCTTGCCGTCCGCCGCCTTGACCGGCAGGTTCCTTTCATTCGCCGCGGCATGCGCGGCAACGATCGCGGCCTGGTCGTCCGCCTTGCCGTCGCCGACGGCCCCGAACTCCTCGTACGTGACAAACGAGGCCGCGGCCGCGCCGAGCGCGGCGAGACAGGCAGAAAGACTGATGAAGCGTTTCATCGTAGGGCAATTCCTTCCTCTAGGGAAGATTCTAGCAAAAGCCCCCTCAAGGGGCAACCGCGAACTTCAGCACGAGACCGCCGATCAGGATCACGGCGATCAGGAGCGGCACGCCCCAGGTCATCCACGGGCGCAACGCCGCGGGCATCTTCCAGCCGCTGCCGGCCGACACTTCGGCGCTGAAGCCCTCCCAGCCCCAGCCGAGCGACTTCTGCGTCATGAAGATGCACAGGGAGATTCCGCCGACGGGCAGCCAGAGCTGGCTCACCGCGAAATCTTCCCAATCCAGAACCCCGTCGATGCACACGCACGGGAGCGAGAACAGGCACACGCCCACGCCCACGAGCAGGGTGATCGGCGTCCGGCGCATCTTCAGCTGGTCGACGAGTCCTCCGATCAGGCATTCGAACACGGCGATGATCGTCGTGAGCGCCGCAAACGAGAGGAACAGGAAGAAGAGGAAGCCCCAGAAGCGTCCGCCGGGCATCGCCTGGAAAACCTTCGGGAGCGCCACGAAGATGAGGCCCGGACCCGCCGTGTACGGCACCTTGTAGACCGCGCACGCGGGGAAGATGATCAAGCCCGCGAGGAGCGCGACGAACGTGTCGATGAGAATGATCAGCGCACTCTCCTTGACAAGCGAATGTTCGCGCTTGATGTAGCTGCCGAAGATCGTCATTGCGCCGATGCCGATCGAGAGCGTGAAGAAGGCCTGGCCCATCGCGTCGAAGACGGCCTTGGCCGGATGCTCCATGAACTTCGCCCAGTCGGGCGCGAGGTAGAACTTCAAGCCTTCGGACGCCCCCGGCAGCGAGAGCGCCTTGACCGAGAGGACGACGAGGAGCGACAGGAGCGAGATCATCATGAACTTCGTCACACGCTCGACGCCCTTCACGACGCCGACGAGGCAGACGGCCGTGGAGAGTCCCACCGCCAGCGCCATATAGCCCGTGCACGCCGCGCGGTCGCCGAGGAGCCCGGCAAACGACGCCCCCGGATCTTCCGCCGCCACCGCACCTTTTCCGATCAGGTAGTCGCCCGTATAGCTCAGCAGCCAGCCGGCGACATCGGTGTAGTAGATCATCAGGATGAAACAGCCCGAGAAGATGAGAAAACCGTACCGGCCCCAGAACGTCTTCAAGTTCGACGGCGCCAGGGCGGCGAACGCGCCCGCAATACCCTTCTGCGCACCACGGCCGAGCGCGAGCTCGCACATCAGCAGCGGGAAGCCCAGAACGGCGAGGAAGAACAAATAGACGAGCACAAAGGCCGCACCGCCGTTGGCGCCGGCGACAAAGGGGAAACGCCACACGTTGCCAAGACCCACGGCGCAACCCGCGGCCAGCATCAAAAAACCAAGGCGCGACGACAGCGTCGCGCGTCCGCTCTTGTTCTCTTCCGGCATACTCGCTCCTTCACCATTCGCCGGAGCCATTATATCAAATCCTCACATGGGCTTCACCCGCGAAAATCGGAACGCCTGCCACCAGCAGGGTTCCGTCGGGCATCACGCCGTCGCAGCGGCCCGTCACCGGATTCGCATCGTCGTCGGTCTGGAAAACGGAAATCGTCTTTCCGGCGAGCGCGTCGACCTGCGCATAGTCCGCATGCATCGCGACAAAGCCCTTCGCCCGCCACTCCCCATACCGCACGCGCAACGCCTCCAGCACCGCGTCGCGCACCACATCGACGGACGTCAACCCGCCCGGACCGCGCAGATTCAAGAGCGAGGTCGCCCGATCGGCGATTTCCGGCGCGAACGCGGTCTGATTGACATTCACGCCGATGCCCGCGATCACGCGCCCGCCCTGGCGCTCGCAGAGGATCCCCGCGATCTTCTTCCCCTCCACCAGCACGTCGTTCGGCCATTTCAGCTGAACGGACCTCTCCCGCTTCCGGTCTCCCGCCGGCAGGAATTTCATCAGGGCATCGCGTACGGCGAGCCCGACCATGAGCGGGAAGGTGGAGACCCGATCGACGTCGAGACCTTCCACGTCGAAGACGACGCTCATCGTCAGATTCGCCCCCGGCGGGGACAGCCACTTATGGGTGAGGCGTCCGCGACCGGCGGTCTGCTCGGCGGCGGTGTAGACGTCGCCGGGCAGGCCGGCACGGGCATCAAGGTTCGTCGAGGCCGTCACGGCCTTGTGGTGGATGCGGTACTTCATGCGGATTCGCCTTTTTCCCTGAGCCGACCGTTCTCCGCCGTCATGCGCACGGTCGAGCCGGGCGGGTACTTGCCGGCGATGATCGACCGCGCAAGCGGCGTTTCGAGGTCGCGCTGCAGCGCGCGTTTGACGGGGCGCGCGCCGTACGCCGGATCGAAACCGTCCTTGGCGAGCACGTCGAGCGCCGCGTCGTCGATTTCAAACCCGATCTGCTGTTCGGCCAGACGCTTCGCGAAATCCTTGAGCTGGAGCTTCACGATGGCCTTGATCTGGTCTTCGGCGAGAGGCGTGAATTCGAGAATCTCGTCGAGACGGTTGAGGAATTCGGGGCGGAAGATCTGCTTCAGCGCCTCGCGCGGCGCGTTGGACGTCATGATGACCACCGCGTTCTTGAAGGACACGGTCCGGCCATGCGAATCGGTGAGGCGTCCGTCGTCGAGCACCTGCAGGAGCAGGTTGAAGACATCCGGATGCGCCTTTTCGATTTCGTCGAGCAGCACGACCGAGTAGGGCTTGCGGCGCACCGCTTCGGTGAGCTGGCCGCCCTCCTCGAACCCAACGTAGCCGGGCGGCGCGCCGACCAGACGCGACACCGTGTGCTTCTCCATGTATTCGCTCATGTCGATGCGCACCATGGCGGCCTCGTCGTCGAAGAGCTCCGCGGCGAGCGCCTTCGCGAGTTCGGTCTTGCCGACGCCCGTCGGGCCCAGGAAGAGGAACGCGCCCACGGGGCGCTGGCGGTTCTTGATGCCCGCGCGCGAACGCAGCACGGCGTCCGCCACGGCGTCCACGGCCGCATCCTGGCCGATCACGCGCTCGTGCAGCGTTTCGGAGAGGTGCAGCAGCTTCGCGCGTTCGCCGGCGACGAGCTTCGTCACCGGAATGCCCGCCCAGCGGGAGACGACTTCGGCGATTTCCTCCGCCGTCACCTCTTCGCGCAGCATCTGCCCGTCGCCCTGCTGCTGAATGGCGGCCTCGTGCGCCTTGAGCGTCTGCTCGAGGGTGTAGATGTCCTTGTACTTGAGTTCGCTCGCCTTTGCGATATCGCCCGCGTTCATCGCCTGATCGTACTCGTGGCGCTTCGCGTCGAGCTGGGTGCGCACGCGCTTGACTTGTTCGAGCGCGTCCTTCTCGTTCCGCCAGCGCGCCGTCATTTCGGCGGACTTCGCCTTCAGCTCCGCAAGCTCCTTCTGCAGTTCTTCCAGACGCTTCTTCGAAGCTTCGTCCTCCTCCTTCTTGAGGGCGATCTCCTCGATTTCCAGACGGCGCACGTGGCGCGTGATCTCGTCGAGCTCGGCCGGACACGAATCCATCTCCGTACGGATCGAGGCGCAGGCCTCGTCCAGGAGGTCGATGGCCTTGTCCGGCAGGAAACGGTCCTGGATGTAGCGGGACGACAACGTCACCGCGCTCACGATCGCCTCGTCGCGAATGTGCACGTTGTGGTACTTCTCGAAGCGCTCCTTGAGTCCGCGCAGAATCGAGACCGCGTCCTCCTCCGTCGGCGGGTCGACCATCACGGGCTGGAAACGGCGTTCGAGGGCCGCATCCTTCTCCATGTACTTGCGGTATTCGTCGAGCGTCGTCGCGCCCACGCAGTGCAGCTCGCCGCGGGCGAGCATCGGCTTGAGCATGTTGCCCGCATCCTGCGAGCCTTCGGTCTTTCCGGCGCCGACGATCGTATGGATCTCGTCG
>CADCPA010000152.1 GCA_902803135.1 uncultured bacterium | reverse complement strand
CTGCGCCGCCCGACCGATCTCAAGCCGCCGTCTGCGGCGCCTGCCGCGCCGGCTCCCGCGCCGGCTCCGCTTGCCGCGGCCCCTGTCGCGCCGGCCCCTGCGCCCGCGCCGGCTCCCGTGGAGGATCCGGAACCGTCGGCCAGCGACACGCAGAAGAAGACGATGAAGCTTCACCGTCCGGGTGCCGCGGGCGTTGGCATCAAGAAGCCGACGCTGGGCATCAAGAAGCCCGAAGCCGAGGCTTCTGCCGAGCCCGCCGACATCGCGGACATTCCCGACATGCCGGTCGGCGATCTCAAGCCGCTCGTGCCGGTTGCCGAGAAGGCCTCGTGCGCCGGCGTGCCGAAGGGCGTGGCGATCATGTCGATGATCACGACGCTGGCGGCGCTGCTCGTGATTGGCGCGGTGGTCTATTTCACGGCGTACCGTGAAGGCACCTGCGCGTCGGGCGAGGGCTGCCCGACCCGCGGCGCAAACGAAATGCCGTTCATCCATTAAGGACGGCGCTCGATGCGTCGCTTTCTTGCACTCGCACGTTCGGCCACGCTTGAAGCGTTGGCCGAACCTCTTTCTGCGATTCTGTTCCTCGTCGCGCTGGCGACCGTCCACCTGGCGCCCGTCTTCCACTACCACCAGTTTGGCGAGCCGGGGCGTCTGGCGCGCGAATGCGGCTTCTCGGCGCTGCTTGTCTTCGGGCTCGTCTTCGCCACGGCCGCGGCCGTGCGGGCAATCGGCGGCGAAATCGCGTCGGGCACGGCCGCCGCGGCATTGGCGCGGCCGGTGCCGCGCGGACTCTTCTTCTGCGCGAAGATCGCCGGCGTCGTCGCCTCCTTCGCGCTCTTCCTCGTGGCGATTGCCGCCGCGACCGTGCTGGCGACCTACTCTTCGGCCATTGGCGCCGCGCTGGCGGATGTCGCCGAAGGCCCCGTCTCGCGCATCTGGACGCCGGGCCTCGCGCTGGGCATCCTGGCCACGCTCGGCGGCTTCGTCGCCGCCGCGTTGCTCAACCGCTTCGTCCGCGCGCGCTTCTGCGTGTCGGCCTGTCTGCTGATGGCCCTGGCGCAGCCGCTGGTGCTTTGTCTCGCCCTCCCGCTCGGACAGGAAGGCTTTGCGTCGACGGCGCTGCTGATGCCGTGGAACATCATCCCTGCGCTCGTTGTGCTGGCGTGCGGCTGCTGTGTGTTCATCGCCTTTGCGGGCGCGCTGGCGGTGCGCCTCAAGCCGGCGCCGACCGCGGCGCTCGTGGCGGGGGCGGTGCTGATTTCTTTCGTGTGGCCGATCCGGTTCGTCCTGCCGGAAATCAACCGGTTCTGGCTGGTCGACCGTCTGGCGGCCGGTGGCGCGCTGCCGTGGGGCGAAGCCGGCATGGCCGTGGCCGCGGCCGTCTGCCTCGTCGCGTTTTGGCTGATCGCGGGGTCGTTGCTGTTGCAGAGAAGGGAGCTGCCGTGAGTGTGGAAGCGGGCGCACAGGCGCCGGTCATCGAAATTCGTGGGTTGCGGAAGACCTTCCGCGACTTCTGGTTCCGTCCCGTCGCCGAGGCCGTGAACGGGATCGATCTGACGGTCGAGAGGGGCGACGTGTTCGGTTTGCTGGGTCCGAACGGTTCCGGCAAGTCGACGACGATCAAGATGGTTCTCGGCCTGCTGGCTCCCACAGCCGGTTCCGTGAAGCTCTTCGGCCTCTCCCCGCGGGCGCGGGCGGCGCGGGCGCGGCTCGGCTATCTCCCGGAACTCTCCTATCTCCACCCGTTCCTGACGGCACGCGAGACGGTGATGTACTATGCGGGGCTTTCGAACCTCGACCGCAAGACGGCGAAGGCCCGTACGGCGGAACTGCTTGAGCAGGTCGGTCTTGCGGAGAACGCGAATCGTCCGGTGGGCGGCTTCTCGAAGGGCATGGCCCGCCGCGTCGCCTTTGCGAGCGCGCTGGTGTCGCACCCCGAGCTGCTCATCCTCGACGAGCCGACGTCGGGCCTCGACCCGATCGGCACGCGCGAGGTGAAGGAGCTCATCGGCCGCCTTGCGGCGGACGGACTCACGATCCTCGTGACCTCGCATCAGCTCTTCGACATGCAGGACGTCTGTTCGCGCGTGGCGATTCTCTCGCACGGCAAGGTCGTGGGGAGCGGGCGCGTGGCGGACATCGTCGCGGCGGCGGCGGACAAGCGCCACGCCCTTGAGGACTATTTCGTGGCTCGTCTGGGCGCGGGCCAGGAAGGCGCGAAGTGAAAGATTCCTTCATCCTGGCCTGGCGTGCTCTGGTGCGGGGGCACGTCCTCGCCCTGCTGCTCGTGGCGACGGCGCTGGCGCATGCGTTTCTGCCGAAGCTGATCCGCAGCGACGGTACGGCGGAAGGCTGGCGCGAGATGTTCGTGCGCGCCGTGCCCGGCGCCGCCTACGCGTTCATCGCCGTGACGATACTTGCCTGTGCGTGCGGCTTCTTCGCGCAGGAGCGCGAGCGCTTCCGTCTGTCGCTGACCGTCGTGCGGCCCGTCTCCGCCTTTGGCGTGGCGTGCGGCAAATGGCTGGCGCTGTGCGCGGTCGCCGCGACGGCTCTCGCCTTTTCCGGTCTGTTGACGGCGTGTCGTCTCGCCGACGCGCCGCGGTGCCTGCATCACTACGCGCCGCGGTTGCCCTCCACTGCGGTCTGCGCGCGCGAGGCGCTGGCGGCCTACCTCGCGGATCCCCAGACGCCCGAGAGCGTGAAGCAGGCGCCGCGGTCCGCCGTGCTGTCGCTGCTGACGAACAAGGAGCTCGACCGCTACGACGTGGTGCGTCCGAAGACGGCGATCGATTGGCCGTTTGACGCTGCGCTGGCGGCGAAGGGGCAGGAGGTCATCGTGCGCGTGCGTTTCGCGACGCAGTTCGAACGCCGGGCGCCTTTCGAGGGGCAGCTCACGTTCGGACCCTATTCGGCGCCGGTCAAGCACAGTACGCAGTCCGTGCTCGACATCCCGCTTGCCGAGGGGACGACGAACGCGGCGCCGGCCGGGGCGGCCACGGTGGATCTGCACTTCGCCAACACGAGCGGCGAGACGGTGATGCTGCGGCCGCGGCGCGACCTTGAGATTCTGACGCCTGCCGATTCGTTCCGCGGCAATCTCGTGCGCGCCGGCCTGCAGATGTTTGCGGCGATTGCGCTTCTGGCGGCATTCGGACTTTTCCTCTCCGCGTCGGTGTCGCGCCCCGTCGCGCTCTTCACGGCGACGGTCGCCGTGCTGGTGGCGCTGATGGCGCCGAGCGTCGTGGCGCAGTTCCCCGACGAGATGGATACGAAGTTCACCGAGCGTTTCGGGTTGGCGGTTTCGCGCCTCATCTGCGGTCTGACCTCGACCGTCGGCGAGGCGTCGCCGCTCTCCGACCTCGCCACCGACACGTGCATCGAATGGTCTGCGCTCGTGCGCGGCCTGCTCGTGAACGTGCTCGCGCTGCCCGCGGCGTTTCTCGCCGGCTGCGCGGTCGTCGTGCGGCGCAAGCCGCTGGCCAACAACACTTAACCAAGGAGGGTTCGACATGAAGAAGAATGATCGCGGTCGGAAAAAAGCGGATCGCGTGAAGGACGACAAGGAACTCGACGCGTACTGCGCGGCGTACATGGATTTCCTTGCCAAGGGCAAGACGGAGCGGACCTGCTATGCGGAGGCCGTGCGCCTGCTGGAGGCCTGCGGGTTCAAGAGCCTCGACACGGTCACGACCTTCAAGCCGGGCGACCGCATCTACCGCGGCTACCATGGCAAGACGCTCTTCGCGGCCGTCGCCGGCAAGGCGCCCGTGGCGGAGGGCATTCGCGTCGTCGGCGGGCATACCGACGCGCCGCGGCTCGACCTCAAGCCCCATGCGCTCTACGAGAAGGACGGCATCACCTATTTCGATACGCACATGTACGGCGGCATCAAGAAGTACCAGTGGCTGGCGATGCCGCTGGCGCTCTACGGCACCGTCGTGAAGAAGGACGGCACGCGCGTCGACATCGCGATCGGCGACCAGCCGGGCGATCCGGTTTTCATGATCAGCGACATTCTGCCGCACTTCGGCAAGGATCAGCTGGACAAGCCCACGCGCGACGCCGTGGCGGCGGAAGACATGGACGTCATCGCGGGTCTCGGCCCGATCGACGAGCGGCTGAAGAAGGCCTACGGTCTCGAGAAGGACGACCTGTTGAGCGCCGAGCTCGAAATCGTGCCGGCCGGCGCACCGCGTGAAGTCGGCCTCGACCGCGCGTTCATCGCCGCCTACGGCCATGACGACCGCGTGTGCGCCTATGCGGGCCTGAGCGCGCTCCTGGACCTCGCGCAGGCGAAGAAGGCGCCGAACAAGACGTGCGCCGTCGTCATCTGCGACAAGGAGGAAATCGGCAGCGTGGGCGCGACCGGCATGGAAAGCTCGTTCTTCGAGAACACCGTGGCGGAACTCCTCGACCGTCAGGAGAAGAACGCGCGCGACATCGACGTGCGGCGCGCGCTCGAGCGCTCGTCGATGCTGAGCGCGGACGTCTGCGCCGCGAGCGACCCGCATTTCCCCGACGCCGACTCCGTGGGCAATGCCGCGAAGATGGGCAAGGGTCCGGCGGCGATCAAGTACACGGGTGCGGCCGCGAAGAGCGGCGCCTCCGACGCGCGCGCCGAATTCGTCGCCGACATCCGCCGCATCATGGACGGCGCGAAGGTCGACTGGCAGATCGGCGAGCTCGGCCGCGCCGAGAAGGGTGGCGGCGGCACGATCGCCAAGTGCATGGCCCGCTTCGGCATGGACGTGCTCGACTTCGGCACGCCGCTTTTCAGCATGCACGCCCCGTGGGAGCTTGCCTCCCGCCATGACTGTCTCCACACGAAGAAGGCCTATGCGGCCTACTTCGCCGACTGACGGATTTCGGAGCGACGCATGAAGGCGCTGATCCCCGCCGCGGGCTACGGCACGCGTTTCCTTCCGGCTTCGAAGACGATTCCGAAGGAAATGCTGCCGGTGGGCGCGAAGCCCGCCATCCAGCTGATCGTCGAAGAGGCGCTCGCCGCCGGCGCGGAAGAGGTCGTCATCGTGACCTCGCCCGACAAGCCGTCGCTGCGCCGCCATTTCGACGTCGACGCCGTCTGGCACGCGCGGTGCGCGAAGAAGCCGGAGGTCGACGCCGAACTGACGCATCTCGAGGAAATCGGCAAGCGGATCCGCTGGACGTTCCAGACGGAGCAGAAGGGGCTCGGCCATGCGGTCCTCCAGGGGGCCGACCTCCTGCGCGGCGAGACGGATCCCGTGCTCGTGCTCCTCGGCGACGCCCTTGTGTCGGGCGAGGCGCCGTCCGCGGCGATGGCCGCGATTTCCCGCGCGCACGGCGGCGCGTCCGTCGTCGGCCTTGAAGAAGTGCCGCTCGAGAAGGTGTCACGTTACGGCATCGTGGCGGGCGATTTCGTGGATGAGCGCGTGCTCAAGCTGACGGATCTCGTCGAGAAGCCGCAGCCCGATGTCGCGCCCTCGCGCCTCGCGATTGCCGGTCGCTACCTGCTCGATCCCGCGGTGTTCGACCTCCTCGCGACGCAGACGCCCGGCCACGGCGGCGAAATCCAGCTGACCGATTCGATTCGCCGCCTGCTGGCCGAAAAGTCCGTCTACGGCTACCGCTATCCCGGCCGCCGTCACGACATCGGCAATCCCGCCGGCTATCTCGAGACGCTGCTCGCCTTCTCGTCGTCCGCCGCCCGCTGAACACGGTCCCTCGAAATGCTGAACACTTCCCACGTTTCCCACGTTTCTCCTTGCTTCACGCAAGGAGAATCTGTATAATTTCACTTACCATTTCAAACCCAGAAATTCATATTGGAGCATTCATGAAATTCCGTCTGTTTCCGCTGACTTGCGCCTTTTCGCTGGCGCTTTCCCTTCTCGCGGCCGACAAGCCCGCGCTGGTTGCCAATGTCAAGCTCTACGGTGTCGAGCGCATTCCCGTGACCGTGGCGACGACGGGCACGACGCCGGCGCAGACCGCGTTCAACGCCGCGCTTCGCCGCAACCTCCAGATCAGCGGCTACTTCGACGTGACGCCGGATGCGGCGATCCGCATCACGGGCACGCCGGGCGGCACCGTGGTCGCGTCCAACGTCGGCAAGGACAAGGTGAACGTCAAGATCTCCACGCCGTTCACGGATGCGAAGGCCGGCCGCATGGTGGCGCGCGAACTCGTGGACGCCATCGTCAACGTGCAGACGGGCAACAAGGGCTTCGCGCGCGAGCGCATCGCCTTCGCGCAGCGCAAGGGCAAGGATGACGGCGAACTCTTCACCTGCTATCCCGACGGCTACGACATCCGCCAGCTCACGGCCGACAAGCACGCGGTGGTGGGTCCGCGCTGGGCGCCGAACAAGGAAGACATCTACTACACGGGCTTCCTCCAGAAGACGCCGCTCGTCTACCGCCTCGCGGCCTCCACGGGCGCCCGCAACCTGCTCGCCCCGTTCAAGGGCCTGGCGACGGGCGCGGCCATCGCGCCGGACGGCAAGCGCTGCGCGATCATTCTCTCGTTCCAGGGCAATCCGGAACTCTACGTCTACGACATGCCGGCCAAGACCATCAACCGCCTGACGCGCACGCTGCGCGCGAGCGAGGCTTCGCCGTGCTGGAACCCGAAGGGCGACAAGATCGTCTACGTGAGCGACGAGACGCGCCAGCCGCAGATCTACCTGCTTGACGTTGCGACGAAGAAGTCCGCGCGCATCACGCGTACGGGCAGCCAGAACACGAATCCGGACTGGGGTCCGGACGGCCGTATCGTCTACGCTTCCAAGCGCGGCGGACAGAACGTGCTCGTCGTGATGGATCCGCTGAAGGGCGAGGATTCCGCGTGCGTCGTCACGGCTCCGGGCGGCTGGGAGCACCCGAGTTGGGCCGTCGACGGGCGCCATGTGGTGGCCGAGAACAACGGCGCGATCTATCTCATCGACACGGATCCGCAGGTGGTCGCGTCGGCCCTCAAGGGCTGCGCGGGCGACAAGCCGCAGCTGCTCTTCCGCAACCAGGGCCACTGGATGAACCCGGCCTGGTGCCGCTAAGCGGTTTTTGGAACCGATCGTTCCAGGCGGATGGGGGAGTCTTCACGGCGACCTGTCCGCCCTGTCGTTTCCAGCAAAGGAAAGGAAGGCGCATATGGTGACACGGCGTACATTCATCGGCGGTTTGGCGGCAACGGGGCTGGCGGCCTGGGGACAGGCCCCTGCATCTGGACGCATTCTGTTCGGCGCGTGCCGCGGGTTCGGCGACGCGCAGCTGCTCAAGGAGATCGGTTTCGACTTCATCGAAGGCGGTGTCAGCGGCGCGCTGCTGCCCGACAAGGACGGCGACGACTGGAAACGGCAGCGCGAGAAGATTCAGAACCTGCCGCTGCCCCTGCGGTCCTGCAACGGTTTCATCCCCCGCACGTTCCGCCTCACCGGCGACGCGGCGTCCTTCGACGCGCCGCTCGCGTACGCCGAGAAGGCGTGCCGGCGGGCGGACGAGGTCGGTCTGCCGGTGATCGTGTTCGGATCCGGCGGCGCGCGCAACGCGCCGGACGGCTATCCGAAGGAGAAGGCCGTCGACCAGTTTGTCGATTTCTGCACAAAGCTCGCCGCGCGCATCTCGGATTGCAAGGTCCGAGTCGTACTCGAGCCTTTGCGCGCGAAAGAGGCGAATTATCTCAATTTCGTCCATGAGGGACAGTCCCTTTGCGCGCGCATCGGCTCACCCCGCATCCGGCTGCTGGCGGATATCTTCCACATGGAGGAGGGCGGGGAGGACGCCTCGTCCCTCGAACGTGCCGGAACCGGCCTCCTTTTCCACTGCCATGTCGCCGAGAAGAATTCGCGCACGGCGCCGGGAATGACGGGGGACGGATCCGAATTCGTGCCGTATTTCAAGGCGCTGAAGAAAATCGGCTACACGGGCGGCGTTTCCTGCGAGTGCAGCTGGGGAAAGAAGAAGGAAGACACGCGGAAAAACCTGGAAACCGCGCTCGCGACCCTGCGAAAGGTCGCCGCGCAGGCGTGAGATTTTTCCTCTTTCCTCTTGCCTTTTTCCCCTGAATTCAGTATGATAATGATTGTCGCTTGACACAAAGGAATTTTATCCACAAGGAGTATAAAGAAATGAAGAATTCGACGGTTTTTGCGCTGGCGCTCTGCGGTGCGCTTGCGTTCGCGCTCACGGGCTGCAAGTACGACGATAGCGAAGGCGTGGGCGATCTCGCGGCCGGCAGCGAGCTGGTCGATCCGAATGCGAACACGGCCGGTACGGACGTCGCGACGGATACGACGGACGAAGACGAAGCGGCCCGCCGCGCGGCCGAGCTTGCGGCGCTCAACGCGCGTCGCGATGCCGACGCCACGTCGCTCGCCGACGCCACGGGCGTGCCGTTCGACCAGGATCCCAACTATGCGCGCTGCACCGACGTCGATTTCACGCCGGTCTACTTCGGCTTCGACGCCGACGTGCTCGCGCCTTCCGAACTCGCCAAGATCGAGGCGGTTGCCCAGCACCTCAAGCTCAAGACCGACCGCGTCGTGATCGTCGAAGGCAACTGCGACGAGCGCGGCTCCAACGAGTACAACCTCGTGCTCGGCGAACAGCGTGCGATCCGGATCTTCGACTACCTCGTGAAGCAGCTCGGCATCGACGAGAGGCGCGTGCAGACGAAGAGCTACGGTGAAGAGAAGCCGGCGGTCGTCGGTTCGGACGAAGCGGCTTGGTCGAAGAACCGTCGTGGCGAGTTCGCCGTGTACCAGCACAAGTAAGGTTCGCGGAAGACAGATGGAATTCTAGATGACCTTCGCGTTCATCCTTGAATCTGTGGGAGGCACCGAGTGGCTTGTTCTGCTCGGTGTCGTTCTTATTGTCGTGGGTCCGAAGAATCTTCCATCTGCGGCGCGCAAGCTGGGAAACATCGTTTCCACGCTGCGGCGGGCGGCCGACGAGTTCAAGCGCCAGATCCTTTCGATGGACGAGGAGTTCCGGAAGACCGTGGACGAAGCGGCGAACGACGTGACCTCGATGGATTCGTCCGGTTCGACCGGCAGTCCAACCTCGTCGTCCTCCTCCGACCCGGCGAAGCCGGCTGAAGACGATCCCTCGACGGTGCCGGACTCCGAAGACCGCGCCGAGGAAGAGGGCAGCGCCTACGACTACGACAGTCCCTATCCGGGGCATGACTATTACGACGAGACGAAGTATCAGCCTGCCGCGTCCGAGGCGGGGTCGGGCGAGACGGCGGCCACGGAAACGGCGGCGCCCGCGTCTCAGCCGTCCTCCGCGCCGGCGAAGCCGAAGCGTGATCCGTACGAAATCAAGATCACGGTCAGCACGACTGCCGGCACGGACAAGAAGTAAGTGGGAAGAAGATGCGACCTCTCCTGAAGAATCCCGACGAGTACAACGATCCGCCGCGGCCGTTTTTCGAGCATATCGTCGCCCTGCGCACTTGTCTGATCCAGGCCGTTTCGTCCTGGACGCTCTGCTGTGTGGTCGCGGCCGTCTTTTCGCCGCGCGTGCTCACGTGGCTGAAGGCGCCGGCCGAGGCGCTGGTGAAGGCGCACAAGATCGAAATCGTGAGTTTGAACATCACGGGCGGCTTCGTGCAGATCATGTCCATCGCGATGTGGGGCGGTACGGCGCTGAGCTTCCCGTTTGTGATGTACTTCGTGTTGCGCTTCGTCTTCCCGGCGCTCACGAAGCGCGAGAAGACGGCCATCCTCTTCTTCCTGCTGGCGGGTGCGGGCCTTTTCGGCGTCGGCGTCGTGTTCGCCTACGGACAGCTGGCTCCGAACGTCGTGCGCTTTTTCGACGTCGTCAACCGCTGGCTGGGGTTGAGCGTCACGCAGGTGCAGATCGAGAACTACGTGCCGCTGATTCTGAAGCTGGTCCTGGCGTTCGGCCTGGTCTTCCAGGTGCCGCTGCTCCTGTTCGTGCTCGGCTGGCTGGGCGTCATCTCGAG
>CADCPA010000151.1 GCA_902803135.1 uncultured bacterium | reverse complement strand
GCCGCGCTCAACCGGCATCTCTTCGCATGAGGCTTACCTCGCCTCCCGCGTCGTGCTCTGCTCGGCATCGACGTGGAGATCTGCCGCGCCGTCGCGCAGAAGCTGAACCGTCCGTTCTCGGCTGAAACGGTCGATTTCGATTCCGTCATCCCGGCCGTGATCAGCGGCAAGGCCGACCTCGCGGCCGCGGGCATCACGATTACGGAAGACCGCAAGAAGAACGTCGACTTCTCGATTCCGTATGTGAAGACGGGCATCGTCGTGATCTACAAGAAGTCCAACCCGTTCAAGGACACGGAACAGCTCAAGGGCAAGAAGGTCGGCGTGCAGAGCGGAACGACGTCCGAGACGTTCGTGCTCGAACAGCTCAAGCAGGAACCCGAGCGCACCAAGTCGCCGGCCGAAGCCACGGCGTCGCTCAAGAGCGGCCGCGTCGACTTCGTCATCGCCGACATCGATCCGGCGAAGAACTGCGTGAAGGGCGAGGAGGATTTGGCGATTTCCGACTTCATTACGTCCGAAGAATATGCCATCGCCATCAAGAAGGGCCAGCCGGCGCTCCTCCAGGCGATCAACGACACGATTACGGAACTCAAGGCCAACGGCAAGCTCGCCGAATGGGTCAAGCAGTTTACGGAAGAGAGCGACAAGCTCAAGGACAAGTAAGGTCAATCCGTCCACGCGACAATCGCCTGGTTGCATGATGTGGCAGTCCATTCTAGACGAGTTTCAGCTCTGTTTCGGGAAGGGCCGGTACGCGTATCTTCTGAACGGTCTCGGCGTGACGCTCGAAGTCGCGCTCGCGGCGATCGTGCTGGGCCTGGCGCTCGGCTTCCTCGCCGCCGTCATCCGTTCGACCCATGACAAGTACGGACACTTCGCGATTGCGAATTTCATCACGAAAGTCTATCTGACGGTGATCCGCGGCACCCCGATGGTGGTGCAGCTCCTGATCACCTACTACATCATCCTGCGGTCGGTCGACTCCAAGGTGCTGATTGCGATTCTCGCCTTCGGCATCAACTCGGGCGCCTACCAGGCGGAGATTCTCCGCGCGGGCATCACGTCGATCGATCCCGGCCAAATGGAAGCCGGCCGTGCGCTGGGGCTCAGCTACTGGCGCACGATGTTCCGCATCATCCTGCCGCAGGCGGTGCGCAACGTGCTGCCGGCGCTCGGCAACGAATTCATCGTGCTGATGAAGGATACCTCGATCGTGGGCTACATTGCGCTGATCGACCTCGCCAAGGGCGGCGACATCATCCGCTCGCAGACCTACTCGGTCTATCTGCCGTACCTCACCGTCGCGGGGGTCTACCTGGTGCTGGTCATGACGTTCACCTGGCTGCTGGGCAAGCTGGAACGGTACCTGCGCAATACGGGCGCGGACGTCGTGCAGAACGATTCGTAACCGCGGGATGTTGGATCGCGCGCGTCCTTTGAAAGACATCAGACAATGGCAGAGACACTTCTTAAAATCGACAATCTCAAGAAGAGCTTCGGCAAGCTCGAGGTCCTGAAGGGACTGTCCACGGAAATCCGCAAGGGCGAGGTGGTCGTCATGATCGGCCCCTCCGGCAGCGGCAAGTCGACGTTCCTCCGCTGTATGAACCTGCTCGAGCAGCCGACGGACGGTTCGATCGTCTTCGACAACATCGACATCGTGTCAGCGGACGAGAAGACCCGCAATTCCGTGCGCAGCGAGATGGGCATGGTGTTCCAGCACTTCAACCTGTTCCCGCATCTGACGATTCTCGACAACATCACGCTGGCGCCCCGCCTCGTGCGGCACATGCCGAAGGCCGAGGCCGAGAAGAAGGCCCACGAGCTGCTGAAGCGCGTCGGTCTCGACGACAAGGCGCTCGCGTATCCGCAACAGCTCTCCGGCGGACAGAAGCAGCGCGTCGCCATCGTGCGTTCGCTGGCGATGGAGCCGAAAGTGATGCTCTTCGACGAGCCGACGTCCGCCCTCGACCCCGAGATGGTCGGCGAGGTGCTCGACGTGATGAAGGATCTGGCCCACAACGGCATGACGATGGTCGTCGTGACGCACGAAATGCGCTTTGCCCGCGACGTCGCCACGCGCGTGCTGTTCCTCGAAGGCGGTTCCATCATCGCCGAAGGCACCCCGGCCGAAATCTTCGACCAGCCGCATGAAGGGCGCCTGGGCGAATTCCTCGGCAAGGTGCGCGGCGACGACCGCGCCGAGGCGTCCGTGGAAAAAGTCATTCTCAAGGCGGCTCAGGACGGCAAGGTCACGGTGGCCGAGCTGGAGGAGATTCTCAATTCGATCAGGAAATAAGGAGGTCTGACGATGAAGAAGGTGATGATGCTGGCGGCTCTCGTGGCCGTGATTTGCGGTTGCTCGCAGCGGTCGACGCTCTCCGACGGACGTTTCGTCGTCGGTTTCGACGCCGACTTCCCGCCCTACGGGTTCAAGGAAGGCGCCGAGTACAAGGGTTTCGACCTGGATCTCGCCCGCGAGGTCTGCAAGGCCAAGAACTGGACCTTCGTCGCCAATCCGATCAACTGGGACTCCAAGGACATGGAGCTGAATTCCGGTACGATCGACTGCATCTGGAACGGCTTCACGATGCAGGGGCGTGAAAAGAGCTACACCTGGACGGCGGCCTACATCGACAACTCCCAGGTCGTGCTCGTGAAGAAGGGGTCCGCGATCAAGACGCTCAAGGACCTCGCCGGCAAGAAGGTCGGCGTCCAGACCGACACGCCCGTGCAGAAGGCGCTCGCCGGCAAGGACGACGACAAGAAGGATGTCGCCGAACTCGGCCGGACGTTCGGCCAGCTCGTGGTCGAGCCGAACTACAACCAGATTGTCAACGAACTCGACATGGGCGCAGTCGATGCGGCCGCGATCGACGTCGGCGTGGCGAAGAAGAAAATGGCCGATCTGCCCGGCAAGTTCGAGATTCTCGAGGAAATCGTGATGACCGAAACGTACGGTGTCGGCTTCAAGCTCGGCAACACGGCCCTCAAGGACCAGGTCGAAGCCGAACTGAAGAGGCTCTTTGCCGACGGCACGGCGGCCAAGATCGCCGCCAAGTACGGCATCGAGCCCAAGGCCCTGATTCTCAAGTAAGCCCCCTGCCATGGCGTTTTGGGACATGATTCTGGATCTCCTCCAAGGCCTTGCGGTCTCGGTGGAGATCTTCGTTTTCACGCTGCTGATCGCGCTGCCGCTCGGATTCGTGATTGCGCTCGGCCGGATGTCGAAGAATCCGCTCGTCTCCGGTCTGTTCCGCATCTACGTCTCGATCGTGCGCGGCACGCCGCTCATGCTCCAGATCATGTTCGTCTATTTCGCGCCGTACGTCTTGTTCGGGATGTCGCTGGCGCTCTATCCGCGCCTGCTCGCGACGGTGCTCGCGTTCTCCCTGAACTATGCCGCCTACTTCGCCGAGATCTACCGCGGCGGCATCTTGTCGATCGAGCGCGGCCAGCATGAAGCGGCCGCGGCGCTCGGCTTGACGAAGGGGCAGACGTTCTTCCGCATCGTGCTCCCGCAGGTGGTCAAGCGGGTGATTCCCGCCGTGGGCAACGAGGTGATCACGCTGGTGAAAGACACCTCGCTTGCCTTTACGATCGCCGTGACCGAAATGTTCACGATCGCGAAACAGCTCTCGAGCGCGAACACGACAATGACGCCGCTGATTGCGGCCGGCGTGTTCTATTACGTTTTCAACTATCTCGTCGCCCGGACGATGGAAGGGGCCGAGAAGAAGCTGGGCTATTACGACTGAGCGCGGGTCGGGCCGGGCTTGTTGGAGATTGCATCGGATGGAATCGACGAAACAGTCCGGCAAAGGAGGTCTTCATGCGTATGTTCGTTGCCGTGGCGGCCTTGTCCGCCGCCGTGTTCGGTGTGGAACCCCTGCCCGACCGGGAAAAGGACGGCTATCGCGTCGTCTCGCAGGCCAGTGAATTCGCCGCGAAGAAAGACACCGTCGGCGGCGAAGCCTATCTGAAGACGCTGCGGGCGCGTCCGCGCGCGGACCTCTCCCCGCTCGAGCTCCAGGCTGAAGACATGGCCGAATTCGCCTTCTACCGACATGAGGCGGCGTCGAACGAGGTGCGGCGGGCGCAGTGCGTCAACCTGCTGAAGAAAGTGCAGGCGGCGGGTCCGAATACCCTCTGGGGCTGGGCGGCCTACGGCTTTCTCGACGATTTCGGCGCGACGAACGGGACGGTCCAGGCGTCGTTCGACCCGACGTTCCACTTGGGCGAGATCGTACAAGGCGTAATCGACTTCGAACCCCGGCGGCTCGAACCGGACGATGTGCCGCGCTCGCAGGCTCTCCGTGCGGAATCTCTGCTTGAGGCGGAGCGTGCCGCACGGCCGCAGGGCGTTCCCGCCGAAGCCGACCTGGCGCCGGGGCGTGCGGCACGTCGTGCCATCCTGTGCACGGAGCTCATGCGCCTCTGCGGCGCCGAGACGGTGGACCGTCTGCTGGCGATGAAGGAGGGCGAGGCGCTCTTTCGCCGGCTGTGGGACGATTCCGCGACGCTGGAGGCGTTTCTGCTGTCGGGGCCGGTCTTCGAACCGGCCCAGGCGCTGGAGATGTTGATGACGTTCTTCCTGAACGACGCTGAAGGCTGGACGGCGACGGAGGAAGGGCGTAAGATCACGGTTGCCTGTGCGGTCAACGTGCGGTCGCAGGGAACGCGGAAGGATACGCACCCGGAAGAGGTCTTTCTCAACAGGCTCCGGTGCTGGGCCGCCTATCGTCGGCTTTCGCAGCGCAAGCTCTTCCATGCAACCACGGCGAAGCGCGACACGCGCGAATGGCGTTTCATCGTGCGCGATCCCACCGATGCGTGCGAAATCCTCCATTTGAACGCGCAACCGTTCAATGACGAAAAGCCGGGAAAGATGATCGGCTACGTGCCCTATCGCTTCAACAATGCGTTCGGCGACTACATTCACGCGCGGGGAACCCGCTATTGGGACCGCTGGCGTTTCAGCGACTGGCCCTACTGGTACAAGGTGCATCGCGTCGGCGGCATCTGCAACCGCCAGTCCACGTTCGCGGCCGTGTGCGCCAACGCCCATGGACTGATGGCCCAACGCGCCGGCCAGCCCTCTCACTGCTGCTGGCTGCTGCGCAATGAGAACGGCATCTGGACCATCCGCAACGACATCAACAAGTACACGGCCGGCGTCTTCATGTTCTGGGGCAAAGGCTACCAGTACATTCAGGCGACGGAGCGTGCGTGCGGCGACCGCGCGGCATGGGAGAGGTCCGAACTCTTTCGCTTCCACGGTGCGCTCAAGGAGGCGATTGCGGCCTGTCCCTACAACCTGAGCGCGTGGCAGGACTGGACGGCGAAGCTGAAAGCGGACAAGGCTTCGGCCGAGACCTGGCGCGCCTACCTCGGCGATCTCGTGCGTCTGTGTCCGGAGGGGCGTACGCCGACGTGGGATTTCGCCTTCGTGGCGCTCGCCGAACTGCGGAAGCTCGGTGCGACCGACGATGAATTGCTGAAAGACGTGTGCGCGCTCTTCGCGGCGCTGCCCGAACCCAAAAGGCAGATTCCGGAGGAAATGGATTTCCGCACGGTCGTGCTGCGGCGTGCGACGGGACTCTTCAAGAAGAACGATGCTGAACGTCTGATGGCCGTGTTGTCCGCCGCCCTCGCGGCGAATTGGGGGACGCCGCACAACTTCACGGCGGTGCTGCGGCATGGACTCGACACCTTCGGGAAGGACTCCGCGCTCTGCAGCCGTTTTCTCGCGCTCTTCGCCGCGGAAGCCGCCAGGCGGGGCGAGGGCGGCGTGGACCGGAAGTCGCTCGACTTCCGTCCGCTCATGGACGCGGCGAGCGTCAACCGGCAGCGCGATGCGTTCCAGATGCTCGCGCAGTTGCGCAACCGCCTCTCGCCGCCGCCAAAGGGCGAAACGTACCCGGCACGCGATTTCGGCGGGGCGAAGCTCGTCTCCCCGCAGGGGCTGCTCTACACGAGCGGACGCGTCCAGGGCGACCGCCCCGAGGACTATGGCCGGGTGATCGACGAGACGCCGTTGCCGAAGAAGCGCACCTGCCAGGTGGCGGCGAAGCCGTCGCCGGATTCCTGGACAGTCGTTGCCCTGCCGGGTTTCTGCAATCTCTCCGGCGTGCGCGTGGTCGGCGACAAGATGGCGCAGGTGACGGTCTCCGTTTCGGAGGACGGCCAGAACTGGACGTTGCTGCAGACGACGTCGGGGGAGACGACGGGGAGCTTCCGCGTGGACCTGACGACGAGCCGCCCGAAGGCCAGGTATGTGCGCATCGGCCGCGTGAAGGATGCATCGGCGGAACCGCTGCGTATCGGAAAAATCCTCGTGTATGGCCAGACGCTGTATTAACGCGGAATTGACCGGATTGGACAGGGGAACGTGCGCGCACGGCCTACGGATCCCTCTTTCGGGGGTTGCATTCAACCGCTTTTTATAGTACGATATGCTTCCGTTCAAGAAGTGGATGTCAGTCGATTGAGATTTGTAAAGAAAAGACGGAACGAAGTAAAATGAGCAAGAAGCTGCTGATTGTCGAATCGCCGGCGAAGGCGAAGACGATTGGAAAATACCTGGGGGCGGACTTCACGGTGAAGTCGTCCGTGGGGCATGTGCGTGATTTGCCGAAGAAGGGCCTTTCGATCAAGATCGCCCCGCACGCGGAGGGCGCGGCCGGTTGGACGTTCACGCCGAGCTATGAGATTTCCCCCGACAAGAAGAAAGTCGTGTCGGAACTTCGCAGTGCGGCGAAGGCCGCGGACGAAATCTACCTGGCGCCCGACCCTGACCGCGAGGGCGAGGCGATCGCGTGGCATTTGGGCGAGGTGCTGGCGGATGTGACGAAGGGCAAGCCTGTCCACCGCGTGACCTACAATGAAATCACCAAGGGTGCCGTGTTGGCGGCCGTCGCGCATCCCGGCGAGATCGATTTGAACCGTGTCGACGCCCAGCAGGCGCGCCGCATTCTCGACCGTCTGGTCGGTTTCAAGGTCTCCCCGCTGCTCTGGAAGAACCTCCCGTACGGCTACTCGCTCAGCGCGGGCCGCGTGCAGAGCGTGGCGCTGCGCCTGCTCGTCGAACGCGAGCGTGAGATCGACGCGTTCCGGCCGGTGACCTATTGGATTCTCGGCGTCGAAACGTCGAAGGGAACGAAGGATACGACGTTTGTCGCGAAGCTGGCCCGCCTTGACGGTGAAAAGCCCGACATCAAGAGCCAGGAGCAGTCTGCCACCTGCATCGACGATCTGGACGGTTCGGCGCTGCGCGTCGCCTCGGTGAAGGTTCAGCCGAAGACGCGCCATCCGTATCCGCCGTTTACCACGTCCACGCTCCAGCAGGCGGCCTCGAGCGTTTGCGGTTTCTCGCCGCAGCGCACGATGTCCATCGCCCAGAAGCTCTATGAAGCCGGTCTGATCACCTACATGCGTACCGACAGCGTCAACGTGGCGAAGGTCGCCCTTGACGCGGTTCGCACCCAGATCGGCGGCATGTTCGGCGACGATTTCGTGCCGGAGAAGCCGAATTTCTACAAGTCCAAGAGCGGTGCCCAGGAAGCACATGAAGCGATTCGTCCCACCGACGTGGCGAAGAAGCCCGGCGATTTCGCGCTCGATGCGTCGAGCGCGAAGCTGTACGACCTGATCTGGCGCCGTTTCGTCGCGTCGCAGATGGCAGATGCCAAGCTGCAGCTGCGCACGGTGGGGCTCGAGGCCGAAAAGGAGGGTCTGCGCCATTCGTACCTGTTCACGGCATCGACGACGTCCGTTGAATTCGAAGGCTTCCTGGCGGTGATGAAGCTCGCGCTGTCCAAGAAGACGAAGGATGAGCCCGACGAGGAGAGCGACGAAGTGAAGACGCTGCCGCCGCTCGCCGAGGGCGAGATGCTCGTCGCCAACCGCTGGCTTTCCGAGTGCAGGCAGACGAAGCCGCCGGCGCGTTTCAGCGAAGCGGCGCTCGTCAAGGCCCTTGAAGAAAACGGGGTGGGACGTCCGTCGACCTATGCCCAGACGATCGAAGTGCTGGTCGACCGCCAGTATGCGACGCGTGAAGCCCGTCAGCTGGTACCGACGGCGCGCGGCATGGATGTCAACGACTGGCTGGTGAAAAAGCTGGAACCGCTGTTCAATGTCGGCTATACGGCCGAGATGGAGGCCGACCTCGACAAGGTCGAGGAAGGCGCCATCAAAGGCGACGGCATGCTGTCGGACTTCTATCGCAAGTTCTCCGGCTGGATGGAGGCGGCGAAGGAGCCGCCGCCGTCGGCAGACAAGTTCGATCAGCTCTTCAGGCTGCTCGACGAGGTCAAGGAATGGCGCGATCCGATCAAGGTCGGCACCCGTCTCTATTCCGACAAGGGGTTTGTCGAGTCGCTGCGCCAGCAGCTGGCCGAGAAGAAGCTGGCGCCGTCGGACCGCCAGCTCCAGGCGCTGACGAAGATCGCCGTCGCCTACCGCGAACAGATCGCCGACGGCGAGGCCCGTCTGCGCGATCTGGGCTATGGGCCTGAAATCGACCGTGTGAAGAACGCCCCCTCCGAGGCTCTGGTGAAGTGGTGCTTCCAGACGATCGACCGCATTGGCGGCCTGACGAAGAATCCGTTCCTGAATTCGCTCCGCGAGCAGGT
>CADCPA010000150.1 GCA_902803135.1 uncultured bacterium | reverse complement strand
TCGCCCTTGAACGTGCCGTGAACCGAGTCATACTTCAGCATGTAGGCGAGGTAGTCGGGATCGAGCAGGTCGTTGATGCCAACGATCACGATGTCGTTCGCGAAGTTCTCAACCGCCGCGCGGAAAACCATGCGGCCAATACGGCCGAAGCCGTTGATACCAACCTTGATAGCCATTTCTTTATTTCTCCTTGTTGACCCGCCGAAGTACCTACCCCGCCGGAAAATTGAAATAATATTTTACCTAATTGCGGATGGAAAGTCAAGCCCTCTTCCGGGGGATTTGTCAACCGTTGAAGCGCTCGCGGTTGATCCATAGTCCGAGCGCGGGATTGGGAATGAAATAGATCTCTTCGCCGTCGATGGTGTTATAACCGTATTTCAGCTTGGCGGGATCGTATTTCTTCACCATTTCGTCGTAGTCGGCCGCCTTGAAGCCGACGCCCTCGACTTCCGCCTGCGTGATGTTCTTGACGCAATAGGTGATGTTGAAGCGGCCGTCGGAGGAACCATGGATGAGGTGTGCCGCCGCGCCCATGTTGTCGCGGAGATCCTGGTTCTCGGGCTTCTCGAAGACTTCAAGCGTGTGGAGGCGGCCGCGATAGCCGTACTTGCGGATCAGCTGGTCGACCGTGCCGTCTTCGCCGAAATGGCGCACGCCCGGCGCGAGGATGATGAGCTCGCCGCCGTCCGCCATCGCCATGCGCGTGCGGTAGATCGCCTTGTTGCCGAGCCAGGTCGAGGTGAATTCGGACGGATCAAGGTACACGACGCACTTCTTGAGTCCGTGTTCGACGTAATCGACGTTCTTCTGCTGCGCGAGCTTGACCGCCTCGGTCAGGCAGTTGCGTCCTTCGCCGATGAAAAGCCCATGCGTGCGGATCTTGCCGCCGGGCGCCGTCGTGACGGTGAGGCAGAAGAGGATCGGACGCTTCCCGTACAGGTAATGTTCCATGCCGTAGTCGAAGAGGCGGCGCACCGGCGTGTTGTCGCGGCCCATCGCCTTCTCCATGCCGCAGACGGCGCCGATCATGTGGGAGCAGTTGATCATCTGCGAACCGCCCACGCCCACAAAGAGGTTCTTGGCATGGTTGGCCATGCCGATCACCTCATGCGGCACGACCTGGCCCGGCGAAACGACGAGATCGTACTTCTCGTCCATCACGAGCTTGTTGATCTCGACGGCGAGCGGCGTATGCCAGAGACCCTCGGAGATTTCCTCCACGGCCTCCTGCGGCACGTCGCCGAGCTTGACGACGTCTTCACGCCAGTGGTGCACGATCATCTTCGAATACGGGATGTCGCCGAACATCGCCTGCCACTGCGTCTCCGTCACCGGCACGTGCGTTCCCAAGGCGGGCAGGATGTCAACGTTCACGCCCTTCGCCGTCAGCTGGCGGTAGAGCGACTGGGTGATGAAGCCCGCGTTCGAGTGGAAGCGCGTGAAGTCCGGCGGAATGACGAGCACGTTCCTGAGCGTGCGCCCTTCCAGCGCCTGCGCGAGCGCGGACTCGATCTCTTCCGGCGACAGACCGCTGTCGGTCGAGGCAATCTTGAAAATGTCCATGGCAATCCCCTGTTGAAGGTGTGAAGGTGAGAGGGTGTGAAGGTGGGAGGTGAAGGTTGAAAGCGGATTAGTAGATGAAGAGCATTTCGCGATACTTCGGCAGCGGCCAACGCGCGTCGTCCACGAGGTATTCGAGCGCGTCGACCGTGCGGCGGAGCTCGTCCATCTGGGCGATCTGGTCGGCGGGCGTGCCCTTCACGAGCGACTTGTCGAGGCGCTCGCATTTGACATGCAGGTCGTCAAGACCCGCGCCCAGCTTGAGCGAGAGCGCCTTGAGGCCGGTGACGCCGACTTTGAGTCCGTCCTTCATGGCCAGCGAAATCGCCGTCGCGAGCTTTGAGAATTCGTCGGCCACAACCGGACGGATCATCGAGCGCGCGATTTCGAGGGCGACGCCGCCTTCGATGCGGATGCGGCGCTGGTAGTCCTCGAGTGCGATTTCGTAGCGGCTGTCGAGCTCGGTCTTCGTGAGCACGCCGTACTTGACGAAGATGGACTGGTTCGCCGGGTCGCGCAGCGGCTCGATGGCGGCCGGGGTGTCGGCGAGGTTCGGCAGCTTGCGCTTCGCGGCTTCCTTCGGCCAGTCGGACGAATAGCCGTCGCCGCTGAAGAGCACGCGTTTGTGGGCGCGGATGAGGCGCTGCAGCAGCTTCTGGAGATTGGTGTTGAAATCGCCCGGCATCGCCTCGATCTTGTCCGAAATCGCGTCCATGGACTCCGCCACGATCGTGTTGAGCACCATCTGGTTCATCGCGCAGTTGTGCGAGGAGCCCGGCGCGCGGAACTCGAACTTGTTGCCCGTAAAGGCGAACGGAGAGGTACGGTTGCGGTCCGTCGTATCCGCCGGCAGCGGCGGCAGCGTGTCCACGCCGATCTTGAGCTTGGCACGGCCGGACTTCTTTTCGGCCTGGCCCGTCTCGATCTCGTGCATCACGGCGCTCAGCTCGTCGCCGAGGAAGATGGAGATGATCGCCGGCGGCGCTTCGTTCGCGCCGAGGCGGTGGTCGTTGCCCGCGCCGGCCGTCGTGGCGCGCAAGAGGTCCGCATGGAGGTCGATCGCGCGGATCACGGCGGAGAGCACGGTCAGGAAGATCGCGTTCTCCTTCGGATTCGAACCGGGGTTGAGCAGGTTGCGTCCGCCGTAGGAGATGGACCAGTTGCAGTGTTTGCCGCTGCCGTTGACGCCTTCGAACGGCTTCTCGTGCAGGAGGCAGACGAGTCCGTTGCGCGCCGCCGTCTGGCGGAGCGTCTCCATGATCAGCATGTTGTGGTCGACGGCGAGGTTGAGATCCTCGAACGTCGGCGCGAGCTCGAACTGCGCGGGCGCGACTTCGTTGTGGCGCGTCTTCGCGGGGATGCCGAGCTTCCAGAGGCGGTCCTCGACCTCGTTCATGAACTTGAGGATGCGCGGACGGATCGACCCGAAATAGTGGTCGTCGAGCTGCTGGTGCTTGGCGGGCGCGGCGCCGTAGACCGTACGGCCGGTCTGCAGCAGATCGGGACGCTGCAGGTAGAAGCCGCGGTCCACCAGGAAGTACTCCTGCTCCGCGCCGAGCGTCACGGACATGTGCTCGTCCTCGAGACCGAAATGCGCGAGCAGACGCTTCGTCGCCTTCGTGAGCGCCTGCACGGAGCGAAGGAGCGGCGTCTTGGAGTCGAGCGCCTCGCCCGTGTACGAGCGGAACACCGTAGGGATGCAAAGCGTCGCGCCATTGGCGTGGCGCTTGATGAACGCGGGGCTCGTCGGATCCCAGCTCGTGTAGCCGCGCGCCTCGAAAGTCGAGCGCAGACCGCCGGACGGAAAGCTCGACGCGTCCGTCTCGCCGCCGATGAGATTCTTGCCGCTGAACTTCTGAACGGCCTGGGCAGGACCCGTCGGTTCGAGGAACGCGTCGTGCTTTTCGGCCGTGCCGCCCGTGAGGGGCTGGAACCAGTGCGTGAAGTGCGTCGCGCCCTTCGACAGGGCCCAGTCCTTCATCGCGTGCGCCACGTCGTCCGCAATCGACGGGTCGAGCGGCTGGCCGCCCTTCACCGTCGCCAGCAGCTTGCGCGCCACCGCCTTCGGGAGGCAGGTCTGGATTGCCTTCTCGCCGAAAACATCCTCGCCGTAGGTCTCCATCGAGCGGTCGGGCGGCAGATTGCCGTTCGGCGCGTCGGGGAGGCGCGCGGCAATGGCGTTGATCGCATGGATGCGGTTGTTGGCGTTCATGTTCATTCCCTCACGACTGATGTTTCAACTTTATGCCTTGCGCTCGAAGAGTCCCGTGCGCCATTCGCCGACGAGCTTGTTCGACACTTCCGCGTAGCCGCGCGCCGCGTAGGCGTTCTTGACTTCCGGATAGACCTCGTCGAGGATGCCGGACAGGATCAGCTGGCCGCCCACGACCGCGAGCGGCGCAATCTCGGAAGCGAAACGCACGAGTATCGGCCCCAGCACGTTGGCCGCGACGACGTCGAAGCTCCGGTCGCCGGTCTTCCGGACGCCCGGCAGCGTCGATTTGTTGCAGAGGTCGCCGCGCACAAACCGCAGATCGAGTCCGTTCTTCGCTGCGTTCTCGTTCGCGTTCTGGACCGCATCTGGATCGATGTCGAAGCCCGCCACCTCCCGGAAGCCTTCAAGCTTCGCCGCAATGGCGAGAATGCCTGAACCGCAGCCGACGTCGAGGAAGGAACGGTCGGCGTTCTCGACCGCCAGCGCGTCGATGTACTCGAGGCACGCCCGCGTCGTCGCATGCCGGCCCGTGCCAAACGCCATGCCGGGGTCGAGGATCAGTTCCTTGATGCCGGGATGCGCGGCGCAATCGGCCGACGCACGAAACGTCTCCACCTCCCACTCGGGGACGATGGCCAGACGCGGCGACAGCACGTCGATTTTGAAATGCTTGCGGTACGAGAGCTTCCAGTCCTCATCGGGCAGATCGCCCTGCTCGAGCGCGAGTTCGAGTCCGACGATGCGTCCGGCGGCGAGCAGCGCCTCGGCAGCCTGCGGAGCCTCCGCAGGATCCTGAACGAAGATCTGCACCGTCGTGAGCGCGTCTTCCACGTCACGGTACGAGGACAAAATAAAATCCCCTCCATCGAAAACCTCGAAGAGGGGATTCACGTACCGTTCGTCAATCGAACAGCGGACAGAAGTCATCGTCTTACTTGGCCTCAGCCGTTTCCGCCTTCTTCGCGAGCATCTTCTTGACGACCGCCGGACGCTGCACGAGCACACGCACGTTCTCGTCGCTCATGAGTTTGACCTCTTCTTCGCCCATGCCGAACTTCACGAGACGGCGGCGCTGAGCGTTGGCACGACGAGCTTTTCCGGCCGGCGTCTTGCACGGACGGACATGAGACTCTTTACGGAGTGTACGACCTGTACCCATTTGTCTGACCTCTACTTTCTTGAACAAATTGAGTAGATATTATAGCTTATTTCCCGTGAGAAAATCAAGTGGAAAATGGGAAAAACATGTCGCTCGGGATATGCCACGCGTTCGGGGCGAGGTAGACGGGAAAGACGGGGATGCCGTCCGGCGCGCAGTTGCGCTTGAAGGCCTGCGAGAAAAAGCGTTTAAAGAAGATTTCAAGCCATTTTTCGATTGTTTTGGCATCATACTCGTTCTTAAACGCCTTCCGAGCGGCCGCGCGGATGGCCGTGCGCCCTTCCCGGTCGACGATGAAATGCCAGAGGAAGAAGTCGTGAAGCTCGTACGGACCGATCCGGTCTTCCGTCTTCTGCTGGATTTCACCCCCCTTCGCCGGCAGGAGTTCCGGACTGACCGGCGTCGCGATGATGTCGAGCAGCGCCGCGGCCGACTTCGCGGGCGAACGGCTGCCGTCCCGGGCCGTGCGCACTTCGGCCCACCAGCGGCAGACGTCCCGCACGGCGGTCTTCGGCACGCCGGCGTTGACGGTGAACATGCTCATATGATCGCCGTTGTAGGTGCACCAGCCGAGGGCGATTTCGCTGAGATCGCCTGTGCCGAGCACGATGCCGCCGAACTGGTTCGCCTTGTCCATGAGAATCTGCGTCCGCTCGCGCGCCTGCGCATTCTCGAAGACGACGTCATGCCTGCCGACGGGTTGACCGATGTCCTTGAAGTGCTGGCGGCAGGCGCACGTGATGTCGATCTCCTCGAGCTCGAGCCCGAGGCCTTCGCACAGGAGATCCGCATTGCCGCGCGTCCGTTTCGTCGTACCGAACCCGGGCATCGTATAGACGTGGATGCCCTTCGGGTCGTAGCCGAGCACGGAGAACGCCTCGTAGGCGACGAGCAACGCAAGGGCGCTGTCAAGTCCGCCGGAGATGCCGAGAACGACTTGGCGGCACCACGGCATCGCGCGCAGGCGCTTGACGAGTCCGGACACCTGGCAGGCGAACACTTCGCCGGGGCGTCCGCAGAACGGCAGGCGCGCATCCGGTCCCTTCTCGACCCGGGCCGGCGCCAACGGCGGAGCCGCCACGAGCGTCGGCGCATGTTTGATTTTGGCGACGGCCTTCACAAACTTCTTCTGCGCCGCAGCGATCGCCTCCAGAAAGGCCGGATGGTCGGCGAGCGACCCGCAGTCGCCGCCGCGCAGCGCATCCACGGGAATCTCGAGCTCGGCCACCCCTGCCTTCGCGGCCTCCTTCACGAGGCCGAGCAGCAGGGCGGCATTGCCGGAGAGATCGCCTGGACGAAACAGATTGCAGTCAATCACCTCACTTGCCTCCTTCCGTTGCGGCCGCAGCCGGGAAGATGACGAACGCCGGGAATCCCTTCACGTCGAATTCCTTGAATGCGGCGAGCTGCGCAAATTCGTCCGGCTTCTCGGCCTGCAGGCGGATGACCGTGAAATCGGCCAGCGCCTTCTTCACTTCGGGATCCGCAAACGTGGTCTTCTCCATCGCCAGGCAGTTCTTGCACCACGTCGCCCACACGTCCACGAAAACGGGTTTGCCGTCCAGCTTCGCCGCGGCAAACGTCGCATCCCATGTGGCCGGCGTCGCGGCGAGATGCCCGCCGGCGGCGGACGTCGTCGCCGACTGGGCGCGGAAACCGCGCGCGGCGAGCGTGCCGTACCACGCGGCCATCAGGAAGAACACGAGCGCGAAACCGCGGTTGACCCACTTCATCCACGCACCGGGTTTCGGCAGCACCTTGAGCCCCGCCGCCGCAAACGGCCACGGCGAACCCAGCCCCGCGCCCAAGACGAACGGGAGCGCCACCGCCCAGAGCTTGCCCGCGGCGCACCACTTCGCCGTCAGGAGCAGCGTCGCCAGCAGGATCGGCTCGACGCACGCGCCCGCGAGCGCGGCGGCTCCGGCGCCGAGGAAGAAGCAGCCCCAATAGCTCCGCAGCTGGGGCGAGGCGCCGGCGGCCTTCGGCGCGGACGCGGGCCTGGCTTTCGGACGGAACCGCGTCAGGTCGATGAAGAAGACGCCGCACATCGCCAGCCCCAGCACCGTGAACACGGTCGCGACGAACACGCTGAACCAGGGATTCGACTGGATCGTGCCGAAGGCGAGTCCGCCGAACGCCGCCGCGCAGCCGAGCGCGCCGTAGGCGCAGGTGATGCCGAGTCCGTACGCCGCGCCGCGCTTCCAGCCCCTGCCCACGAGAATGAGGTTCACCGGCACGAGCGGCAGCACGCACGGCGTGAGGTTCGCCGCGAGGCCGCCCATCAACACCAGCAGGAGGATGACGATCAGCGAATGGCTTTCCAAATCGACGCCCGCCGCCTCGTCGCGCAGAAAGGCAATCAGCTCCTTCGGTTTCATGAAGCCCATCGCCAAACGGGCGCCCGAGCCGCCTGGATTCACGACCGCCGGCTGCTTGACGTCAGGTGCAGGAGGCGTCTCAGCCGCGGGGACGGCATCCTGTCCCGCCGCGGCGTGCTCCGCCTTGGCCGCATCGATTTCGAACTGCGACACGCCCGCCGCGCGGGCGGCCTCTTCGGAGAGATAGCACACGCCGCCGACGCAGATCTGCTCGGCAAAAGCCCCTGTCGCACAGAACAGGGCGGCAAGAAGAAACAACGTTTTTTTCACGGTTGGAGATTATATCATATTCTGAGGGCGGACAAAAGGGATTCGCTCGGAAACTGACCCCATCGCCCTCCGGGGGACTGTCCCCCTCAACCCTATGGACTCAGGACTCCAGACTCAGGACTCCAGACTGTTACTGGGACTCACGACTCAGGACTCAAGACCGTCACGACGTCGCAGTTCCGAGTCCTCAAGTCCTGAGTCCCGGAACCGGCACGGTTGTCACCTAGGGACAGTCCTCTTGAACTTCTGCGGCAACCTCAATCTGCCGGTCGGAGAGGTTGCGCATCTCGGCGTCGAAGGCGACGCCGGCGAGAGTCACCTTCCTGCCGTCGCGGAGGTACTTCTCGTGGTAGCCCTTCTCCTTGATCTGCGCGAGCGCGGCGGACGCCGTGCCGTTCAGCTTGAACTCGAACACGTAGATCCCGCAGGGCGTCTCCACGACAGCATCGACCCGCCCTCTGTTCGTCCAGCACTCGGCGTGCGTGCGCGCGCCGATCAGGACGAACACCGCGTAGAAGAGCGTCTGGTAGTACTTCTCGCGCTTCACCGTGATGTTCGCGGGGATGTTCGCGAAGAAGCACGAGAGC
>CADCPA010000149.1 GCA_902803135.1 uncultured bacterium | reverse complement strand
CTTCCAAAGGACACCGGACTCGTCTGCATGCCCATCGACGAGAAGGACTGGACGGCCATTTCCTATCGGTTAGACGACAATTTCAAGACAGATGGAAAGTGGAACAAGCCCCTCTGGCGTGTCGGTTCGATTGATGACGCCGTAGCCCACGCGCTTGCCGTCCTGCGTTTAGGGCAACCGTCTCGGGCACGTGGTCTCCAGCCGCTCTCCGCGTTAATTCCGCGTGTCAACCATACACGTCTGCTTGCTGCGAGGTCCCAGATCCTGCGCGAAGTCACACGTCGGCGCGTGGCCGAGGAGGTGTCACGCTGCGTGACGTTGCCGACGGCTCCGCGTCCAGCGGGAATCGTGCATGATCAGGTGGTGTGGGTCACCTCTCCCGTCCGCATTGATTTCGCGGGTGGTTGGAGCGATACGCCGCCCATTTGTCTGGAGCAGGGCGGGACGGTGCTGAATGCCGCCGTTACGTTGAACGGACAGTATCCGATTCAGGTGATGGCGAAACTCTCTTCCGAACGCCGCATCCGCGTCAGTTCCATAGACCTTGGGGATAGTCGCACGTTCACATCGGCGGACGAGCTTCAAGACCATTCGGACCCGCATGACTGGTGCGCCATCCCGAAGGCCGCACTTGTGTTGACGGGCGTTGTCCCGTCGCAGCGGGGTGCCTCCCTCGGCAAGTGGCTCGCGACGTTGGGCGGTGGACTTGACCTCACGATCTTCTCGGCGCTCCCGAAGGGAAGTGGGATGGGAACGAGTTCCGTTCTTGGTGCGGCCGTCTTGGCATGCCTCGACCGCGTGTTGGGCGTTCCCTTCGACGCGGGGCGAATCATCCGCATGACCTCCGTACTTGAACAGCGCATGCAGACCGGGGGCGGGTGGCAGGACCAGATCGGCGGCCTGTTCCCAGGCGTGAAGCTGATCACCACTAGGCCGGGTGCGGACCAGACGCCGACGATTCGCGACGTGCCCTTCGATGCGGAGGGCACGCGTGACATCTCCTCGCGCTGTCTCCTCTACTTCACGGGCCAGAAGCGCATGGCGCGCAATATCCTCGGCAACGTGGTGGACCGCTACGTATCGCGCGCGGACGGCATCCTTGACATCGTGAACGCACTCAAGCGCGGGGCGTCTGCCGCGGCGGATTGTCTGGTGAGGCATGACGTGCCAGGCTTCGCGGGATGCGTGCAGGCGTACTGGGAACTCAAAAAGAAGATCGACCCTGGTTCCACCAACGCGGGCGTGGAGGCGCTCATGGCGCGCGTCAGGGGTGCGGCAACAGCCGCGCTTCTGCCGGGTGCGGGCGGCGGCGGTTTCATTCTCGTCATCGCGAAGTCGGCTGCTGCTGCGCGCCGGCTGCGCGCCGATCTGGAATCCAATCCTCCGAACCCGTCTGCGCGCGTATTTGATTTTGACATTGACCCGGTGGGTCTGAAAGTGACGGTGCTGTGATGTCCGATGATTTTCGTTCTGTCAGCATATTCCCACATGGAAGGCAGCTGACGATATTCGCGATGCTCGTGAGCTGCTTCGCCCTGTGGGGTGTGCTTAACAACATGACGGACAACCTCGTGCCGGCCTTCCAGCGGATATTCACGATGGATCCGTCCCGCGCCGGGCTCGTGCAGGTGGCATTCTACGGGGCGTACGCCGTGCTGGCGCTCTTTGCCTCGATCATCGCGGAAGAGTTCTCGTATCGCATCGGCGTGTTGACAGGCCTGGCCGTCTATGTGATCGGCTCGCTCCTGTACATTCCGGCCTGTGTGTACGCAAGCTTCGATATCTATTTCGTGGCGATTTTCACCGTGGCGGCGGGATGTTCGCTCCTTGAGACGACGTGCAATCCCTACGTGCTTTCCCTCGGTGACGAATCGACGGCGGTTCGCCGCCTGAACTTTGCACAGGCGTTCAACCCCGTGGGGTCGATACTTGGCATCTTCCTTGCGCAGAAGCTGATCCTGGCGAACCTGAATCCCGCGACGGCGGAGGAACGTGCGCAGATGGCGCCGGAAGTGTTGGCGGCAATCGTGCGCGACGAACTGTTCTGGGTGTGCGTGCCGTATGTGGGACTCTGCCTTCTGGCGGTCGTGGTGTGGGTGTTCTTCCTGCGGAACGACCCGTTCGTCGCGGAGCCATCCGAGAAACGGATGGGTCTGCGCCGTGTGATGACGGCGGGGATCTTTGCCCTCGTGCCGCTGGCGGCGCTCTATGTCCTTTTCCCGCAGATGAACAAGGTGTTGTGGATCATTTGCGGTATGGTAGGACCGTTCGCATACGTGTTCCTGGTGAAGGACTACCGGGAGATGCTTGGAATCCTCATGCGGCGTCCACGTTACTGGTGCGGCGTGGTGGCGCAGTTCTTCTACGTGGGCGTGCAGATTGCGGTGTGGACATGGATCAACGCCTATTGTCAGCAGGAGTTTGGCGTGAAGCCCGACGAGGCGGCGTTCTATTACCTCGCGTCGATTTTCCTCTTTGTCGTGATGCGGTGGGTGGCGACGGCGCTCATGCGCCGCATGAACCCGGCCATGCTGCTGGCGGGTTTTGCCCTTGCGGCGATCTTGTTCACGGTGGGCGTCATGTACTTGCCATCAACTGCGCTCTTTACGGTACTCGGGCATCCCGTTGGATGGAACGCGCTCGCGCTCGTGTGCGTCACGGGCTGCATGTCGCTCATGTTCCCGACGATCTACGGGATGGCGCTTGGTGGACTCGAACCGCGAGCGTTCCGCCTTGGCGCGGCGGGACTCATCATGTCGATTCTCGGCGGGGCGATCATCACGCCATGGATGGGCGCCATTGCGGGGGCCGAATCGTCGGCATGGTTCGCGCTCGTGCCGGGCTTCGACGCTGTCCGGAACATGGATCTGCAGATATCCTGCCAGTCCATCCGTGCCTCGTTTGTGGTGCCGGCCATCTGCTTCGCGGTGGTGCTTCTCTATGCCTTGCTTTTTTCTACCTCGCCGACGAAAGACGAGAGTGTTTGCGGAAAGTCGTGAATTGTGAATTCTACGCATAATCCCATTGACAACCCCGCAACAAATAGGTTACACTATACGGCGTGAAAGCGATAGACAGGATAGGTTCGGCGTTTCTGAGGAAGTTGATTCTTCGGATGAAGGCCCTGGG
>CADCPA010000148.1 GCA_902803135.1 uncultured bacterium | reverse complement strand
GGGTGCCGCGGTTGCTGTTGGCGTGAACCGCACGGTGCCGGCGGCGGGAACGGTTTCGGCGTCCGGCGCGGCACGGGTGATTGTGACCGGCGACATGTCGGCGGCGCGGATCGGCGACGAGTTCCCGCTCTTCGCGAGCTGCACGCCCGAGACGTATGCGCGGCTGCGGATCGATGGTTCGGGCCTTCAGAACCTGCCGCGGAAATACGACGTTTTCCTGAAGCGCACCGACGCCGGCGCTGTTTCCATGATCATAGCCGAGCGGGGTCTGATCATTTTCATCAAGTGAGATCAGGCGTGAAGCTGCATGAGGTCGAGAGGACAACTCACGAAACTGATTGTGGTGTGCCATCCTGATGGCGTAAAGCGCATCCCATGGAAGCGAGGAGGAGCATGACGGCTGGAAGACGAACTCATGGCATCGTAGTTGCGGCGTGCGCGGTCGCGGCGGTGACGGCGTGGGCCGGGTCCGATGTGCAGACGAGGGCGCCGGACCTCGTGCGCAACGGCGGCTTCGAGGACGTGGCGGACGGCAAGACCGTCGGCTGGAACGCCGTCGGCGGGAAGTACGTGTACCGCGACGGCGAGGGCATCAACGGCACGCGCGCGCTCTGCTACGAAAACGACGATCCGAATTTCTACTCCTTTCCAGGGCAGAACATCCCGCTCAAGGCAGGCCACGTCTATGAATACGAGGTGTGGGTCAAGACCGAGAACCTGGTTGGAGACGAAAGCGGAGCTACGGTGTGCATCGAGTGGACTGACGCGCATGGCAAGTGGCTGGGTGGCGCGTACGTGAACGGCGTGAAGGGCACGAAGGACTGGACGCGCGTAAGGGGACTGACGGACAAGGTGCCAAGTGAGGCGGTGTCGGCAAGGGTGAATCCATACGTCCGAAGGGGCATGAAGGGCAAGGCGTGGTTCGACGACATCTCGGTGCGCGAGTACGTGCTGCCGCCGGTCGCGGGCGTGTATTCGACTGCGTACCGCAACAAGGCCGTCGAGGGAGAGGTGACGTTCCGCGCGGCGCTTGACGTGCCGGAAGACCGCGCGGGTCCCGGCCTCGCCGTTTGGTTCTCATACCTGAACGCGAAGGGCGATGCCTGCAGAATGCGCGCCACGAACGCCCTTGGCGAAAGCGTGACGCTGAACGTGGCCGATCTGAAGATGGGGCCCCAGCGCGTCACGGCCGAGCTGTTCGACGGAACGAATCGTCTCGGAAGCGCCGGCCTCGAGTTCACCCGTCTGGAACGAATGCCGCAGATGGCCACGTGGTTTGACCGCCTCGGCCGCGCGATCGTGGACGGCAAGCCGTTCTTCCCGCTTGGCATGTACTGGAGCGCGGTCACGACGAACAAGATCGAGACGTACGCGAAGGGTCCGTTCAACTGCCTCATGCCATATCAGGCGCCAAAATCTGTTGATCTCATGGACCTCTGCCACGCGAAGGGGCTCAAGGTGATCTACAGCGTGAAGGACGTCTACTACGGCACGCGTTGGGCGCCGAAGGGGATCGAGACGGAGGCCGACGAGGTGCGCTATGTCACCGACCGCGTCGAGCGCTTCAAGAATCACCCCGCTCTGCTGGCATGGTACCTCAACGACGAGCTGCCTCTCACCATGCTGCCCCGCCTTGCGGCGCGTCGCGATCTGATGGAGAAGCTCGATCCGGGGCATCCGGGCTGGGCCGTCCTCTACCAGTACAACTCAATCCGCGAGTACATGCCGTCGTTCGACGTTGTGGGCACCGACCCGTATCCGATTCCCGACAAGCCGGCGGCGACGGCCACGGAGTGGACGCGCAAGACAATGAAAGGCACGCTCGGATGCAAGCCCGCGTGGCAGGTGCCGCAGGCGTTCAACTGGGCGGCCTACCGCGAGACGCCCGAGGCGAAGGCGAAATGCCGCGCGCCGACCGAGGCGGAGCTGCGCTCGATGTGCTGGCAGTGCATCGCGAACGGCGCCAACGGACTCATCCTGTATTCGTTCTTCGACCTCGAGAAGCGTCCAAACGGCGAGGAGTTCGAGCGGAGGTGGGCGGAGTGCTGCCGCGTGGGCGAGGAGATACGCGCGCAGTTCCCCGTGCTGCTCTCGGACGAAGGCTTGGGCCGTCGGATCGTGGGCGGAATAAGCTATCTCAAGCCGGATGATGACTGGAAAGGCCCCAAATACCCGATGTCGGCGCGCGCGTGGGTGAAGGACGGCTGCACATACGTGCTGGTGGTGAACGGATACGACAAGTCGCGGCATCTGAGCGTCTCGTTGCTTCTCGACAGACGCGGCGGCGAGGCGACAAGCGTGTTCGGTCCTATCCCGAAACTGGAGCACGGCGAGAGATTCGACAGCCTGAAGCTCGATCTCGGGCCTCTCGAACCCGCGCTCGTCAAGATCGCCGGCGGCAAGTGAAACAACCTTTGCAGGTCAATCGGCTTCGCCATCGTCAAAAGGAGCAAACATGAAGAGAGAGACAGCTGATGCAACGCAGCGGGAATCGTATCGGTTTCTGCTTTCGGCAACATTCTCGCTCGCGCTCGCCGTCGCGCAGACCGCCGGCGCGGCGTGGTTCGGATGGAAGGGCAGCGCCTCTTCGCCGAGCTACTGGAACGTCCAGGACAACTGGTATATTTCCGGCAGCAACTGGAGCAAGTTCGAGACCGAAGCCTGCAACTTTCACATCAATCCCGTCCCTTCCGGCAGCAACATCTTCGTCTCCGGCTGGGACAACGTCATCACGTTCCAGGCGAACAATGCGCTGTCGGGTCCGCTGCTCTTCTGCGCGGGATCGACGTCGGGTCCTGTCAAGTTTGTGGCAAAAGACGGCAGTTCCGACTACGGCATCACCTCTGCAAAAGATCTGAACATCAACTGCAGCGACAACACTCCGGATCCCTGCCTTGAGATACTCTCCGGCAAATACCAGTTCTACAATGTGAACGTGGCCAATACTTCCGGCAGGCCCGGCACGTTGAAGCTGACTGGCGGCGAACTGATCGGAAGCTACATCACCGCAGGCAAGAGCGGCCCTGGATACATCGAGATCGGCGACGGCGGCAGGCTTTCGCAGACGTACAGATACCTGACCATCGGAGGCGCGGGCAACGGAACCGTCACGATCAAGAGAGGCGGCACCTACGAGAACATCAACGGCAACGGCAATGTGACCATGGCCTACGGCGCCTCGGAAGGCACGCTCAACATCGAGGGCGGAACGTTCGTCACGAAGAGCGAGTTCATGCTAAACTATGATTCGAAGGCCAAGAAGTCCGTCGTCAACATCACGGAGGGCGGTGTGCTCACGACAAAGATTCTGCGCCTCTTGAACGCCGGAACGGGCGGCGGCACGGTGACGCTCGACGGCGGAACGCTCAGGGCCTACACGAGCGAGGCCGGCTTCGTGCAGGCCCACGCGAATCTCCACGTCTACGCGGGCGCGAACGGCGCGACCATCGATGCCGCAGGCTTCGTCGTCACTTTTGCGGAAGACATCGAAGACGTTCCCGGAGAGGCCGGAACCGTCACCTTCAAGGGCGGCGGCACGATCACCTTCACCGGAACGCCGAGCCACACGGGAGGAACGACCTGCGAGGCGGGAACCGTGCTGGCCCTCACCACAGCGGCGAAGACCGCGCTCGTCGCGCATCCTGTGACGGTTGAGATTCCCTCCGGCGGCGTGGGCGACGGCTTGACCGTCCTTGAGATCACGGACGGCGGCACGTTCACGCAGGCCGAGGTCACTGCCATGACGCTCGTCGGTAGCGACGGCGGCCGCTATGCGCTCGCGCTGGCGGCGGATGGCGCGAAGGTCGTCATCTCCGACACGCTGGCGGGCGAGTACGTGTGGAACGGCGGCGCGACCGGCGCGTCGTGGATTGCGCCGGGCAAGTGGACGAAGAACGGAGTGGTCGGCGACTGGTACAATGCCACGGCGGCCGTGTTCGCGAACGCCGGCGACGCGGCGACGGTCAATTCCGACGTCACGGCGGCGTCCGTGACGTTCCGCGCGGACGCCACGATCACCGGCACCGCCACGCTTTCCGCCCCGGAGGTGGCTGTTTCCAACGGCGTCTCGGCCACGATCTCCCCCGCGACGTCAGGCGTGCTGGAGAAGACGGGTCCTGGAACGCGCACGCTGGGCTCGAGCCGCGCGGACGCGACGACGGTCTCCGAGGGAACGCTTGTTCTGTCCGGTTCGGGCGTGATGGCGGACTGGGCCAAGTTCACGCTC
>CADCPA010000147.1 GCA_902803135.1 uncultured bacterium | reverse complement strand
GAAGGGCGGGGATCCCAACACCAACCCCACGCTCCGCACGCTCATCGCCAAGGCGAAGGCGGCCCAGATGCCCAACGACAACATCGATCGCGCCATCAAGAAGGGCACGGGCGAACTCGAATCCGCCGCGCTCGTGGATGCGCAGTACGAGGGTATCAAGGGTGGCGTCGCCATCGTCGTGACGGTCCTCACGGACAACAAGAACCGCGCGGCCGCCGAAGTCGGCAACGTGTTCAAGAAGAACGGTCTCGAACTTGCGAAGCCGGGTTCCGCGTCCCGCCTCTTCGACAAGCTCGGCCAGGTCATGATTCCGGCGGCCGACGGTCTTGACGAAGACAAGGTGATGGAAGTCGCGCTCGAAGCCGGCGCCGAAGACGTCATCGCCGAAGACGGCGGTTTCACGGTCAAGTGCCAGCCCGCCGACTTCGTCGCCGTGTCGGAAGCCGTCAAGGCGGCCGGCATCGCGATCGACGAAGAGAACTCCAGCGTCGGCCTCGTGCCGAACATGACGGCGTCCGTCAGCGACGTCGCCGCGGCAAAGGCGATCAACAAGCTCGTGGACATGCTCGAAGACCTCGAGGACACGCAGGACGTGTACACGAACATGGAAACGACCGACGAGGTCGACGCCGCGCTCGAAGCCGAGGGCTGATTGCCATGACGCTCGAACATATCGGCTTGAACGTCGCCGAACCGGAAAAGGTGATGGCGTGGTGGTGCAAGAACCTCGGGTTCACGCAGACCCACCCTGTCTTCATCGTGGACTCGAGCGGCCGCATGGCCATCGAGTTCTACCGCAACGAAGCGGCGCCGATCACGGATTTTGCGACGGTGAACCCCAACACGGTCCACATCGCCTTCACGAGCGAAGACACGGATGCGGACGCCGCGCGTCTCGTCGCCGCCGGCGCCACGCTGGTTGAAACCATCCACCGCGAAGGTTTCGACATGGCGATGCTCCGCGACCCGTTCGGCATTCCCGTTCAGTTCGTGAAACGCGCCCAGTCGATTCTGCTCACGTGAAAAAGATCCATTTCATGGGCATAGGCGGCGTCGGCATGGCCGGCGTCGCTTTTCTTTTAAAAAAGGCCGGATGCGAAGTCTCCGGCTGCGACAAGTACGCGACCCCGCGTACCCGCTGGCTTGAAGCGCACGGCATTCCCGTCGCCGAAGGCCACGCCCCTTCCCATCTCGCCGGCGTCGACGAACTCGTCGTCACCCCTGCCGTGCCGAAGGACGCCCCCGAACTCGCCGCCGCCCAGGCCCACGGCCTCGGCATCCGCTACCGCGGCGAAGTGCTCGCCGAGCTGGTGAACGCCGCCTTCGGCGTGGCCGTGTGCGGCACGCATGGCAAGACCACCACCTCCACGTTCACGACGAAGCTGCTGCACGCGCTCGGCGCCGACCCCAGCTGGTGCATCGGCGGCGAGACCGGCACGATGCCCGTCGCGGGCGCCGGTCAGGGTCCGTTCGTCGTCGAGGCGGACGAGTCGGACGGCACGCTCGCCCTCTATGCCGCGAAGATCCTCGTGGTCATGAACATGGACTACGACCATCCCGAGCATTTCCCGACCGAGGCCGCCTACCGCGCCTGCTACGAAACGGCGATGGGCAAGGCAGACCATGTCATCAAGGCCTGGGAACTCGACGCGCGCGACTATCCCGAGCTCCCCACGCTTGTCAACGGCGCGCACAACGTCGTCAACGCACGCGCCGCCATCGAAGTCGCCCTGCGTCTCGGCTACGCGCCGGACGCCATTCGCGCCGCCCTTCCCGCAGCGCTTGCCGAACTGCCCGACCGGCGGTTCCAGCGGATTTCCCCCGACGGCGCCAGCCTCGCCGTTGTCACCGACTACGCGCACCATCCGCGCGAGCTCGCCTGCGCCGTCGCCATGGCCGCGGCGCTGAAGCCGCACCGTCTGCGCGTCCTCTTCCAGCCGCACCGCTACACGCGTACGGCGGCCCTCTGCAACCAGTTCCCGGCCGCCTTCGCACAGGCCGACGAAGTCGTGCTCATTCCCGTCTACGCGGCGTTCGAAGAGCCCCTGCCCGGCGGCGACATTGCCGACCTCTACAAGGCGTTCCGCGAGACGCCCGGCCTGCCTCCCGTCAAGCTGGCCCGCTCGGCCCTCGAAGCCTGGCGCCATGTCTTTCTCACCCGCGCGTCCGGCGACCTCGTCCTGCTCGCCGGCGCGGGCGACATCATCCAGCTGCTGCCGCGCATCCAGGCCGATCTTGCCGACGGCGACGACGCCTCCGCACACCTGCAGACGCACTATCTCGGCGCCGGCACGAACACCTGGCGCAGCGAGTTGACGACGGACGAACGCTATCTTCGGACCGAGGGACCCGCCGCCGCGCCCGGCGCCTCGCTCGGCATTCCCTGGATGGCGGGCATTCCCGGCACGATCGGCGGCTGGCTCAAGATGAACGCCGGCGCGTTCGGACACGCCATCTCCGAAGTCGTCCGCCGCGTCAAGGTCGATGGTGTCTGGCTCGACCGCGACGCCTGCGGCTTCTCCTACCGCCATTCGGATCTGTACGGCGAAATCCAGGATGCCGAATTCGACTTCACGCAGGCCGACTTCCCCGACCCGACCCAACCCGGCAACCGCGCCGCGCTGGACGAGTTGCGCAACGCCTACCTCGCCCGCCGGCGGAAATTCCCAGCCGGCACCAAGGGCAGCGTCTTCAAGAATCCCTCGGGCATCTCCTCCGGCGGCACGGTCGCGACCTCGCTGCCAAGCGCCGGAGAGCTGCTCGACGAAGCCGGCGCGAAAGCGCTCCGCGTAGGCGGCGCGTTCGTCTGGCAGGAACATGCGAACGTCATCGTCGCCGGACCCGACGCGACGCCGTCCGACTTCCTCGCCCTCGCGCGCCTCATGGCCCGTGCCGTCTATTTCAAATACGGCCTCAAGCTCGAACCCGAGGTTTGCGGCCTCTCCATCTGGCCCTGATGCCAACACGCCGCGCCGGCATTCAATCTACCAGAGAAACTACCGCAAAAACTACCAGAGAAACTACCGCAGATGAGCGAGAGACATTCACTTGCAAGGGCGGGCGGTGTCTCGCCCGCTGTCAGAACCTATGTTCAAAGCATAGACAGGGTTTTGTTTTGTCTTGGCATCGCGTTGGCAACCGGCATTGCATTTGCTCGGATAATAAACATACCGACGCAGCCAGTGTCCCCGTTTGCGGACACGGAGGTTTCTACCAATCTGGTGATCCACCCAAGCCGGACGGATGTCCGCGATGTAAAAATCCACCTTCAGTTGTCCGGAACGGCATACAACGACCTTGAGGTTGGTTTCGGCTGCGATGTGAATACGAACGGCGTTCTCGATGTCGAGGAGGTCGAGACGGTCTATGGCTGGCGCGGGGGACGCTGCTTCATCGAGAATGTCCGGTCTTGGGAAAGGATCGAAACCGTAGCCGCCACAAACGCCCTGTGTGGCGTTATCGGCATCCACTTGGAGAACGACGCGCAGCTGGTTCCGATGCGTTTCACGGCCACGTGTGGCGGCGAGGTGGCGTTCGCGCAGTTTGCGACACCGCCGCCTTGGCTTTTCCGTAGCGACTGGACGCTCATGAAGGTGACGCGGCGGGGCGTTGGCGTTCCGGCGGAGTGGATTCGCTGCGACATTGGCTATAACTGCTTCACAATAAGGATCAGATGATGATTTCAAGACTCTGGACGGCCTTTCTCCTCGCCCTCGCATGCGCATCGACAATCGCGTGGCTTGTCGCGCTCATGCACGAGAAGAACATCCGCCCCGTGCAAGACCTCGTGGCGTTCTTCAAGAAGCAGTCGAAGGCCGGACGCGTCCTGCTCGGCACGTTCTTCATCGCCATGTGGATCATTGCCGGCACCAAGCCGGGTGGAGCGGGGAACGGGGAACAGGGAACGGGGAACGGGGACGGCGGTGCCAACAATATTCAGATGGTGATTGGCCCCGGCGGCGGCCTCCAGCCGATGAATCTGCCCGGTGCCTTCACGAATAATCTACAACAGGGCTTACAGGGCGGGCTTCAGCCGCCCCAGGTCGGCCTCGTCGGCGATCCTGCGCCCGTCGCGGACCAATGGTCCGACTTCACGCCCATCACCTCGACGAACACCACGCACACGCTGACCGGCGACGATTTCCGTCGTGGATTCGTGATGTATCGTGTCGGCACGGACGAGGAGTTCGGCTTCTCCGCGCCGCCCGGCGCGACCGTCTGCGCGGACTGGCGTTCGTTTGGCGCGGCGAGCGATTGGATATACGTGGCTTTCACGAATTGGGCGTTTCAGGTCGGCACGAACGAGATCGACCGCCTGCGCCTGTTCTCCTTCGGAAAGGTCGAGCCGCTGATACGTTCCGCCGACGGTGTGATAGCCACGAACAACTGGTTCGCTCCTTTCATCGCCTCGCTCGGCATAGTCCCCCAGGCGAACTGGAGCTTGCTCAACGAGTCCGACAGGCCGAGCCAGGTATGGTACGCGATAACGCCGGAAGGCTTCCTGCTCATCACGTGGCAGAACGCGCTACTCGACCGAGACACCGGCAAGCCGATCTCGTTCCAGATAGAGTTCAAGGCCGACGGCCAGTTCATCTACCGCTACGACCTCTCGCGGATCGACGTTGATTCCGTCACCAACATCCTCGCCGGTGCGTCCTTCGACGGAAACACATGGGCGACCAACTCCCTGCCGACGAACGTCACCTCAATGGCGTTCTATTCGCTCACGGAAGAGGACGTCTTCGATCAAGACCGCGATGGCGACGGGCTTGCGCTGATCGACGAGCTTTTTGCATACGGCACGGACCCGATGCTGCGGAATTCCGACTTCGACGGTCTGCCGGACGGCGTTGAGGTTGCCAACGGCACCAACCCCGAAGGACGCGACAGCGACAACGACGGCCTTGTGGACGGCTCAGACCCCGACCCGGCTTCCGCCACCCCGCTTGACGATCTCGACGGCGACGGCATCCCCGACGCCTACGAGGACCACTGGTTCGGCGGCACGAACGTCGTTGACTCGACGGATGCGTTCGGCGCAAACGGATTCAATGTCGGTTTTGAACTCGCCTCCGGCATCAATCCGACAAACGGTGCCGAGGCCGTGTTCATGTCCACGAACCGAATCGCGGCGTGGAAGATCACGGACGGATTCGTCGCGCAGGACGCCTCGGGAGGGTCGCCGTCCCCGGCGACCGCCATCTACGAGCGGACGTTCCGCATCGCCCGCAACGGCGGATGGGAGCAGTTCTTCCTCTCGTCAAGGCCCGACCGCGCCGGAGCGTGGAGACTTGAGGGGCTCGCGCTCGACTGGGAGGATTCCGAAGGAGAGTCCGGAACGGAAACGACGTCGCCCGTAGCCGACAGCCTGTACCTTCCCGTCTCGACGAACAGCCCGGCGAACCTCACCATCCGCCTCCGCCAGACGGCTACGACGATGTCCTGCCGCTCGCCGCTCTACCTTCTCGCCTATTCCCCCAACGTCGAGGTCGAGGACGCGCAGCGGATCACGACGTCCAACGGCGTATGGACGGTTGCGGAAATCAAGGATGAGAGCTCGATTGCCGTTTCCATCGACCGTTCGGAACGCCCCTGCAGGGCCGCCCTCCATCAGCAGGAGACGGCGGCTGAACTCTTTACCGGCGACGGGCGGCTCCAGTTTCGGGGGGACGGGACGCTGCGGGTGAACGCCCCCGGCGTGTATCCGATGCCGGCTATGGACTTCGCGGCGTATGCCCAGAGCGTTCCGCACGGCGGGCGGCGTCTCGCGTCCCCGCCGCCGTCCGCGACGAACAACTGCTATCTTGCGTTCCTGAGCCCCTGCGTTTCCTACGGCGACGGACACCACGGGGGCGGCGTCGGCCTTGCATACGACTACGACGGCGGCTTCTATTTCGAGACAGACGAATACCCGCTCGATTCCGGCTGCCTGTGGCGCTCGTGGCGCTCCGATTCGTCGGGCGGATATGTGTGCGACTGTACGCCCGAACTGTCCGTCGGATTCGACTCCGGCGGCTACGCCGACTTCTCGACGCACTTGGCCGTAGACGGCGGGACCGCGACGGGTACGATTTATATCGGAGATGTCGAGGTGTGGAGCGGAGCGACGACGCACGACGTCTCGACAGAGGGCGGAAGCGGTCCGGAACTGCTCTCGGACAACGGCTGCGACGACTGCGGCGGCTGCGAAGAGGGCAACTGCGATTCTCTGGAGGGAGGGGACTTGGGCCCGCTCAAGTTCCGCATCCCCCTCGGCGTTCCGCGCAAGGGGCAGGTAAGCGGCTTTGCCTGGTTCCTTACGAAGGAACCGCTGACAATCGGAATAGACACGCTTCAAGTCCTCTCGCGGGGGGATTCCAGTGTCACGGACACGACTTCTGGAAGCGGGCGGACAATCGTCTGCGGCGACAACCGGGGCAGGACGCTCACCGTCGTATCTATCGAGAACGGGATTCGCGTCACGATAACCGAGACAGCATCCGGCTCGCTTGAACACACTTGGGAACTGACGAACGTAAACGGCTCGTCGTCGCAGATACGGCTTCGGAAGATCAGCCGTCTCGACAACACGATGAGCGACGAGACGTACGTCTACGACGACGGGGACTGGACGAAGTTCGACAATATCTCGCAGACATCCGAGGAACTTGTAGCCACCGGCGACATCAACGAAGACGGCTACAAGCGCGAGGAGCGCATCCTGCGCGATGCGGACAATGCGGTTCTCTCGCACACGATAACCGAGTCGCATCGGTTCGGATCGTTCGCAAACGCCGTCCTGCGCCAGACGTACTTTGCCGAAAAGAACTGGGGCGACAACTGGAATGAGTCGTTCGCCTCGTACTATACGGACAACGACCACCCGAGGCGCAACGGGAACGTCCGGCTCGAATGCGGCAGCGCCCGCGCATGGCGGTTCAGCGCCTACGACGCCGACGGCAGGACGGTTCTGACGCTCGACCAGCACGACGGCTCCTGGTGCCCCGAGTGGCCGCTCGACCATATGGACGCCGATGCGTTCGACGGCCCTGACATCGTCCAGTGGCTGGGCAGCCAGTGGTTCACGGCGGTGGCGACGGTCTACGACTACACTCCTCTTGCCGGAGATGGCGCGGCATCTGTGGATGCCGACAAGGTTCGCACCGAGTCCCGCTATCTCGTGGAGGATGGAACGGTCACTCTCATCGGGCGCACGTGGACGCGCTACACGCACGGCTCGGCGAACGGGTACGCGACCGTGACGGTCGAGACGACAACCGCAGGCGCACAGGACGCCGAAATCGGCGACACCCGCAACCAGCACACAACCGAAACTCGCTACGATGACGATGCGCCCGGCATTCCGCTTGTTTTACGTGGACAGGCGCTTGCTTCCACCGATGCAGACGGCATGACGACCGAAAACACATATACGATCTCCGACGGCATCCTGTCCCAGACGTCCCAGATGTCCTATATGACCCAGCCGTTCCCAACCTCCTCCCACTCGGAACGCTGTACCACATACGGGAACGTCCTGCGCGAATGGTGCGTCCACACGGCAAGCGGGATTGCCTTCGACGAGAAGCGCCATCTCTACGACGACAAGAACCGTCTCCGCTCGACAATCTCCGCCGACGGATCGTTCACAACGAACGCCTACTCCTGCTGCCGTTTGCTGTGGAGCCAGGATCGTACCGGTCGAAAGGTTCTGCGAAGCGCAGTGACCGGCGAAGACCACCTCTACTACGCGATGGAGGAAGTCTCGCTGGGGCAGTTGCCGAACGCCAACGGCAATACGCCGGGATACGCGCCTTACGAAAACTACGTGACAGGCGACAACCACTATCGCGTGACGCAGCACTTCATGGATGCGCTTGGGCGCGAGACGAACACGGTCGTCCGGACTTGCAAGACGCAGGGCGTGGCGGTGAACAGAGACTGGAATTGCAGCGGATGGCAAACGTCAGAATCGACCGTCTATCCCTACGGCGTCTCGGATTACGAGATTTCAACCGACATTCGCGGAAACGAGACAACCACGGTCCGCTACGCCTATTCGGACAGTGAGGCGGTGGAGACGATAGCGACGAACAAGACCACCACCTCCACCACCTACCGCAACGGCGCGACGATTCTTTACGAGGAATGGCCGGATGGGAATTGGAAAGAGACATCGCAGACGGGTTCGTATGGCGCGAACGGTTGCCGAATCGAGACGACGTCCCTGACGGCGTCCGACCATGACGAAGTGACGGCAAGGACTGTCTATCGCGATTTCCTGGGACGCATGGTGAGAGAGGTGCGCCCGACGTCGGACGTGTCCTACACATACGACGGCGCGAGCTCGCGTGAGCTTTCGGCGGTCGATTCAATCTCCGGCGAGACCACTACCCGCCTCTACAACGACCTTGGCGAGGCCGTGGGGCAGGTGAAGAACGGCGTCACCAACCGTACCGACACGACATACGAAGTGTCCTCCAACGTCCTCTGGCGCGTGACCACGCAGACGACGGCTGGAGGGCGCGATGACCCCATCACGCCGGGAGGGACGCGCTCCGTCGCGTCCGTCACG
>CADCPA010000146.1 GCA_902803135.1 uncultured bacterium | reverse complement strand
GTTGTGCCCGCGCCGCAGATGCGACGTGGCGAGATTGTCGCAGAATCCGTCGCCGAACGCAGCGAGTCCGGAATACCAGAGGAGGCTTGGCACGCCGTAGAATCCGCTCGCGATGCCGCCCGTGTCGCGGCGGATGATCGCGGGCTTGCCCTTGCCCGGCTGGGTGTCCTCGACATGCTGCACGAGCGGGACGATGATCGCCCGGCGCTCGTCGGGCGTGAGGCCCTCCCAGATCCAGTCGTAGGCGCACAGCGCGAGGATGCGCGAGGTGGAGTACCAGTTGACGGCGCGCCGGTTGGCGTATGCGGCATGGTAGGCGGCCACGCTGGATTCAAGCATCCTCCGCGCCCTGTCGAGGTACTTGCGCTCGCCCGTGAAACGCCGCGCGAGCGCGCACTCCGCCGCCTGCGCCCCCCACTCCTTCACGCTGTTGATCGGCGTGGCCGCAGTGGTCTTGTGCGTGCCGCTCGCGGTCTTCACCTCGCGGAACACGACGGGGCCGTAGTCCGAGCATACGGGATTCTCGGGGTACGAGTCGCAGCGCTTCAGGAGCGCGTCGCGCGCCACGCGCGCGGGCCCCTCGGCGCGCGCCTTCACCTGCGGCCACGTCTCGGCGTTGAAGAACATGCGCGGATGGTCCCTGCGGATGGACGCCATCCAGGTGTCGTCCTGTCCAGCCCCCATGCACGCCAAAGCCGTCATCGCCGCAACAGCAACCGTAAAATGCGATTTGATGTTCATGTCTCTTGTTCTCCTCCCCACTTCATGGTGTTTCCTTTTCGTGCGGTTCGCCGGACTTTTTCTTCGCACGCCGCTTACTCGTGGCAGGGATTCGCGGCGTGACGAAAACCAGAAGCGTTGTGTCGCCGTCCTTCATGAATATCTCTCCGGCGACATGCGTCTTTCCAGGGAATAACGTAAGACTCGTGTCAATTCCAAAAGGTTCGTGGGACATCGGTTGTTCCATCGGCAGATGATACGTTCCTCCGCCCGGCGAAGGCAATGTCAAACCAAAGTCTTTCCACGTAGGCTCGTCGCGCAGTCTCAACGCAAACGTGCTACAACTTATCCACCCTGATTCCAGAAGCGAAGGTAAGGCCGTAATGGTGAAGCCAACTTCCTCCGTCTCGAAATTCTGAGGCTCCACCGCCACAACGCCTGACGACAACCTGTTGGTTTCCGAACCTGGCACGGATCTCGAACTAGACCGGGGGACGATTACGTCAAAGTCCTGTGGATAGCGGCAGGTGCTGACGGACTTGCATGTGGCCTCACTGCCGTCCGTCGTTACCAACCGGGTCCTATACAGCATGAACACATCGCGCCGCGTGCGTAATTCCCGTAGCAACTTCCCCGCATCCAACCGGTCTATTCCTTCATCCCAGCCCACGGCGGCAAGGGCTTCCCGCCCCGCCTTCACGATGCAGACATCCAATTCAATCGTCGTCCTCAGCTCGGCATCTCTAGCGGACCTTTCGTTCTCCAATCCCTGCGCGACCTTCAACAACTCATCGGGCAAATTCTTGACAGTAATGCGTTGAGGCAAGTGATTACTGAAAGCCCCGTCGTTGTCGCGCTCTACCGAAAGGGACGACCCCTCCGGCCAGGCAACGTGGCAATTGTCCGTCAACCACATTTTCCAGCTAGCCACAAGCTTACGGCGTTTCTGTTCTCGGTACCGCTGCCTTTCCTTGTCCGTCATTTGTGCCATTTGGTCGTATTCTTCAAGATCCCCGAGCGCGCACGCATTGAAACCAGGAATTACCTGAAACGTGAATGTGGGCATTTTCGGCTGGGGCGAAGCCGCCAGCGCCAAAGAGACTCCCAAGATCAATACTGTCAAAAGAGCCCCTTTCCTGTGAGACCTGCCGAGGCCCAAAGCCCCAATAAGAAACTTTATTCTATTTAGCATGGCTTTAGTCCTTTCTTTAGACTTTCCCACCGTCAACGTCATTTGAACAAATCATCGAGTGTCACTTCCGACTGGACATTGTTCCAGTACGTGTTATGGGCGAGACCGTGCGCCGTGACCATCGTCACGTGAATCGACTTGTTGCCGCCGAGCGCCCTGTCAAATGCGGCCACGCGGTTGGCAATCTTCCGGTCCTCCTCGGCATCTATTGCGTACACTCCTTTTGCGTACTTCATCTCACACAGATTGACGATGCCGTCTTTCCTGACGAGAAGAAGGTCAATCTGCGCCCCTCTCAACTCGGACGATGCCGAGCATTTCCACGAATAGACCTCCGTATGCACGCCCGAAATTCCAAGCGCGCGTTTTATCTGCGGCACATGTTCCAGGCATAGCCGCTCGAACGCGAATCCACGCCATTCGCTCTTCGCCCCCTCGCCGACGGCCTCCGTCCAGTAATCGCCGTCCTGCGACCGGCAATTCTTGACGAATCTCATATAGAAAAGCGAAAAGTTGTCAATCAGCTGGTAAACGCCTCCGTTCACCCCGCCCACAGGCCTATACCTGCGGATAAAACCACATTCCTCCAGTTCCGATAGATGCGCGGTTAGATTGCCGTTGCTTTGCACGCCTATGGCCGACACAAGCTCGTCGCGACTCAATCCCGATCTCCTCGCGCCAAGGGCAAGGACGATGTCGATGTATGGTGCGGGATTGGCAAAAAGCGAAGCGTAAAGTTCGTCAAACTCAAGCTTCAATCCACCCCTACGCCCGAAAAACAGCCGATTGAAGTTCTGGCCCGGACTCTTCCCCTTTTCAAGTAGGCTCCAGTAATAGGCCACGCCGCCAAACGCCATATAACATTCCGCAACATGATCTCGGTTATAGGAAAGGCCCAGTTCACTCGCATACGCCTCGCACTCCGCGAGCGTGAACGGATAAAGCTTAATCTGCGTCCTCACACGATTGTAAAGTCCCCCGGCATTGTGGTTCAACCGCTTCACGATCCAGGACGTCGCCGAGCCGCAGGCGATCAGGAGGATGTCCTTCCGGCAACTAGCCCACTCGTTCCAGAAACTCTCCAACGCCGAAAGAAATCCCGAACCATGGGTGTCCATCCACGGCATTTCATCTACGAACACGACCTTCCGCCCTCCAGGACAAGATTCAAGAAAGATCTCCAGCTCGTGAAATGCCTGAAGCCAAGAGGTCAGTCGCGGGCACTTCTCGGCACCATGCCGGATGAGGGCATATCGAAACTTTTCAAGCTGATCGCGCTTCTTTCCCCCTTTGACACCTGCCACATGAAAAGCGAATTTATAGCCAAAAACCTCGTTGACAAGAAAAGTTTTCCCAATTCGCCGCCGTCCATAGATGGTTACGAATTCTGAATATTGCGATTCATACGCATTTTTCAGCAGTTTTATCTCTTCTTTTCTTCCAACCATAGGACATTTCCTTTGAGTTGACGAGCCAAAGTGTATCAAAATCCAGCAACTTTGGCAACTGAACTCAATGATTTTTCTACTTCAATAGCCAAACTTATGTGAAAACGCCATACTTTGGCCGTCGAAAGTGACTCAAATTCTCTTGCCTATACCTACAAACGCGATCATGGCAAAGAACCTCCTGTGCGAAGATTCGGCTCTTACCGATTACAGGTAGCCGCCGTACCCCAGTTCACGTTCGGTTCCGCGCCCATCCAGAGTTCGAGCGTGCCGCCCTTCAGAACCTCCTTCGCGAAGAAGGTGAACGTATTGAGCGGCTTGCCGTTCAGCACGGCGCGCTGCACGTACTTGTTGCGGCGCGACGCGCCGTGCGCGATGATGGCGAACGTGTCGCCGCGACCGTAGCGCCTACCGAGGTCGATCACGGCCTTCTCGTAGAGCGGACTCGCGATTTCGTAAACCGGCTCCACGCGGCAGCCGCCGTCGGTCTGGAAGAGCCCCAGCGACGCCATCACGAACCATGCGCTCATCTGCCCCTGGTCCTCGTCGCCAAGCCACGCGTTTGCGTCGCCGTAGCCGTAGTAGCGCGCCAGGATGGAACGCGACCACGCCTGCGTCTCCCACGGCTCGCCCGCCCAGTTGAAGAGGAACGCGAAGTGCATCGACTGCTGGTTGCCCTGCACCACCGGATAGGCCGCATAGTTCTCGTTCGGCGAATTGAAACGGATGGCGTCGCTTTGCCGGAATCCCCATTTGAGCCGTTCGAGGAAACGTCCGCGCCCGATGCGTTCGATCAGCCCCGGAACGTCCTGCGGCACGAAGTACGTGAGCTGCCAGCCATTGCCCTCCGTATAGCCCTTGCCCGAGAACGGATTGAAGTCCTTCTCCCATTCGCCCTTCGAGTTCCTGCGATGGCAGTAGCCCGTTTCGGGATTGACGGCGTTCCGCCACCACGTGCCACGCTCGTCGAAGGTCTTGTACGCGGCTTCGTCGCCGATCGCCTGGGCGAACTGCCCCACCGTCCAGTCGTCGTAGCTGTATTCCATGGAATTGGAAAACCCGCCCTTGTCGTTCGGCACGTAATGATGCGCAAGGTAGGCGACGAGGTCGCGGTTGCCGGCGAATCCGCGCCCCACCTTCTGCGCGGGCGTCGTCTGCATCTTCGTGAACGCGGCCATCAGCTTCTTGGAATCGCAGGGACGTATTCCCATCTGCCAGGCGCCCACCATCTGCGGAATCTCATGCTCCGCCACCATCACGGGCACGTAGCGCATTCCCGCCGGACCCTTCCCCAGCCAGCCGCCGGCCTCGTAGAGCGCCATCTGCGACTTCACCCACCGCGCGCTCCATTCCGGGCCCACGAGGTTCCATACCTGATTCAGGTTCCAGAACGTGTTCCAGAACGCGTCGCATCCCCACGCCCGCGCGTCGGGGTCGTCCAGACGCTGCTCCTTGCCAAGCGGGTCGTTCCACCGCCCGTCCACGTCGTTGAACGTGTTGCGCAGGAACGAGCGGTAGAGGTTGGTGTAGAAGCGCTTCTTCTCGCGCGCGTCGGCGGTTGCGATTTTTACGCGTCCAAGCAGGTCGTTCCACGTCTTCTCGTTGGCCGCGCGCACCTTGTCGAAGCTCCAGCCGAAAGGTTTCTCCACTTCGCTCTTGAGGTTGTTCGACGCGCCGGCGAGATCGACGAAGGAAATGCCCGAGCGCATCTGCACCACCGTGCCGCCGTCGTCCGGCGCGAACTCGACGTAGCCGCCGAAGTCCTTCGGATTCTGCGCCGCGCGGCTTGCGCCCTCCCAGCGCGCGCCCGACTCCCATCCGCCGAAGGTCTTGATGTCGCGGTCGAACTCCAGCACGAAGTAAACCGTATAGAACTGGTCGGCGTCACGGCTCCAGACGCGCTTCGTCTCCTGTCTGGAAAAGCCCTCGATCCGGCGCGGACCCGTCTGGCGCATTTCGCATGCGACGATGTCGTAGCGGTATTCGGCGGGTATCTTGAGATCGACCATCACGCGCGGCGTCGCGCCGGCGGGGTAGGTGTAGCGCTGGAAGCCGCAACGGTCCGTCTGCGTCAATTCGGCGCGGATGCCATAGTCCGTGAGCGTCACGGCGTAGTAGCCCGCCTCGCACACCTCCGTCGCCTTGTCGATGTCGGAACGATAGCCGTCCGCATGCCCCGCGAGCTCCGAGGGATCGCCGACCTTCGTCTTGAGCGGCCCCGTCACCGGCAACGTGCCGAGGCCCGCCATCGTCCATTCGTGGATGTGGCTGAAGACGCCCACGCTCTCGAGCGTCGTCTCATAGCCGCCCTGCCAGCAGGCGACCTGGTTGTCGGGGGCGAGCTTGACCATCGAGAACGGGGTCCACGGTCCCGGGGCCAGCATCCAGCGGCTGTGGCCCGTGCCCATGCGCGTATCGACGTAGCCCGCCGCGTCGCGGTTCTTCTGCGGCGTACGGCAGACTTGGCCTGCACGCGCCAGCTTGCCGTCGACGAACACCTTGTAGGACGACGCCGTCGCCGCCGTCACCGCCGGCATCGGCGCCTCGAGGAGATACGCGCCCTCCTCGACCTTCTGCGCGAAAATCGTCTTCCCGTCCAGCTCGACGCGGACCTCGGGCGTGCCGTCGAGATGCTCGACCGCGACAAGCAGCGGCTGGGCGCCGTTCACGAGATACGCGCCCGGCGTCACCCGACGCACATAGGCACCCGCGTGTCCGGTCACCAGCTTCACGCCCGCGGGGCCTTCCAGACGGAAATCGTCGAAGATGAGCCAGCTCTTCTCAAGCGTCGTCACCATCACCTCGTTCGCGCCGAGACGGATTTCGTCTGCCTCCAAGGGGATGACGAGCGCGTAGGGCTTCGCCTTCGAGAAATCGCCCTTCATCACGGTCTCGTCGCCGCCCGTCCCGGCCGGCAGCGCGAACTTGCGCGCCTTGCCGTTCACGCACACTTTCAGGAGCGGCGGACGCCGGGCATGAATGTCCGCAAAGTCGAGCACGAGCTTCCACTCGCCGTCCCGACCGCGGTCCGCCACGTCGAAGAGCAGGTTGACTTGATGGGCGCGGTCGCCGGCGCCGCCGGACGAACCGCCCCAGGCGTCGTCCGTGCTCGGCAGCACGTACGGAATGTCCGTTTTCGGATTCGACCGTCCGATCAGGAAGAACTTGTCCTCCCAGCCGAAGTCCTTGTTCAGAAACTGTGCGTAGCCATCCGGCGCCAGGGCGAACTCGTTGCCCGTTCCGTCCTTCGCGCCGACCTGCCACACGACATCCGCCGAAACGCCGAAAACAAGACCCGCCGCCCCCACGAGAGACAGCACCGTCCGCCCCCGTTTACGCACTTCGAAAACCGACATGCAGCCTCCTTTTCAAGTCAAACTGAAAACGTGAAGAACGTTCGCCCCCCTCGCCAGGGGAACGCCCCCCGCCAACACAGTGCAGCTATTTTACTACAGGAAAGCAAACCGCGTCAAGACGACAGCCGGGTAATCGTAATCGGTTACTGAAATGCAGGGGACTCCGTCGGGGCGCGGCTGGCTATGGCACGTTTCTCCGGATTCTTCGAATCCGCCGCATACACGAAAACGTTTGTGTCGATGAACTTCATGCAAATGCGACCTCTGGCTCGTATGCATCGGCACGGTTGAACTTGTACGGCTCGTCATTGCGGCTCTCGGTGCTGTCAAGAAGCGCATTGAACTTC
>CADCPA010000145.1 GCA_902803135.1 uncultured bacterium | reverse complement strand
TGGCCGTGTCGAGATAGCTCACGCCTGCGGCAAGGCAGGCGTCCATGATCGCGAGGTCCTGGTACGGAAGCGCGATGTTCATCACGAGGTCGGGCTTGAACTCCTTTATGAGCGCCGTCGTCGCGGCGACGTCCATCGCGTCGATCTGCGCGGTGGTGATGCAAGTTGAGAGTTGTGAGTTGTGAGTTGAAAGTTTGGCGTTCGCCCGTTCTGGCCAGCCGACGGCGACGCGACGGTCAATGTCCGCCTTGATTGCGTCGCAGCGGGCCTTCGTGCGCGAAGCGATCAGCAGTTCGCCGAACACGTCGGGGTTCTGGGCCATCTTTGCGGCCGCCACGCCGGCGACGCCGCCGGCGCCGATGAGGAGAATTTTCTTCGCCATTGTCTTAATTCCTTTTTTGAGAGGGAAGTGAAAGCAGCGTTTCGCGCAGAAGTTTGCAGGCAAGCGCGGTGGAACGGCCCGACGGGTCGAGACCGGGGTTGAGTTCGACGTTGTCGAGCGCCACCACGTTCAGCTTCGGACAGATGAGACGGATGTCGGCCACGAGCTGGTCGTAGCGGAAACCGCCCGCCTCGGGCGTTCCCGTCCCCGGGAGCTCGGAAGGATCGACGACGTCCAGATCGACCGTGAGATAGACGGGCGTCTCCTTGCCGATCTTCTCGATCGCGGCGGGCAGCGTCGTATCCGAAAAGAGCTCCGTCACGACGTGGCCCTCCTCCATGAACCGCCGCTCCTCGCGCGTCCCGGAGCGGATGCCGAACTGGAAGATGCGTCCGTCGCCAAGGATGTCGTGGCAGCGCCGCATGACGCAGGCGTGGGACAGCTTCACGCCGAGGTAGTCCTCGCGCAGGTCCGCGTGCGCGTCGAAGTGGACGATGCGCAAGTCGGCGTGCCGCTTCGCCGCGGCGCGGACGCTCCCGAGCGTGACGAGATGTTCGCCGCCGAGCAGGAACGGAATCTTGCCGGCGTCAAGTATCTCCGCCGCGCGCGATTCGATCCTGTCGAGCGCGCGGTCCGGCGCGCCGAACGGAAGCTCGAGGTCGCCCGCGTCGAAGACGCACGCGTCTTCCGCGAGATCGCGGTCCTGCAACATCGAATACGTCTCGATGCCAAACGACTCCGCGCGCATCGCGGACGGCCCGAAACGGGTGCCGGGGCGGAAGCTCGTCGTGGAATCGTACGGCGCGCCGAAGAGAACGATCTCCGCCTCTTCGAAGGGCTTGTCGCACGCGAGAAATTGGTTGGTCTGCGGCTTCACCGGGCGTACCCTTCTTCTTCCTTGAGAATGTCGAGCACGTAGTTCGGCAGCGCAAACGCACCGCGATGAAGCGCCGTGTTGTAGTAGCGCGTCACGATGCGCAGCTTGTTCCAGCGCGCCTCGTCGAGGTTGCCGATCGGGTGGTACTTCTTCGACGCGAAGCCGAAGAGCCAGTGCCCGGACGGATAGCTCGGGATGTGCGCCTGGTAGACCGTGGACACCGGAAACTCGACCACGATGTGGCGGTGGGCATCGCGCACGGACTTCTGGTGCGCCGCGTAGAACGGGCTTTCGTGCTGGTTGATCAGAATGCCGTCGTCGCGCAGGGCCTTGTAGCACGTGCCGTAGAATTCACGGGTGAAGAAGCCTTCGGCCGGGCCATAGGGGTCCGACGAGTCGACGATGATCAGATCGTACTCGGCCTTCTTGCCGCGCACGAAGCGCAGACCTTCCTCGAACCACACCTTCACGCGCCTGGCCTTGAGCTTGGACGACGTGAACGGCAGGTGCTTCTCCGCGAGCATCACCACGTCCTTGTCGACTTCGACGAGGTCGATCGTCTCGATGGAACGGTACTTCGTCAGTTCACGCACCGTGCCGCCGTCGCCGCCGCCGATGACGAGCACGTTCTTCACGCGCGGATGGACCGCGAGCGGCACGTGCGCGAGCATTTCGTGGTAGATGAACTCGTCCTTTTCGGTGATCATGAGACCGCCGTCCAGCACGAGCACGCGGCCATAGGCCGGCGTGTCGAGGATGTCGATCTGCTGGACCGCGCTCTTCTTCGACGCGACCTGCTCGATCGTCTTCATGGAAAAACGCACGTCCGGCGTGTGTTCGTCGGTATACCAAAGTTCTGTCTGCATGGCAAGGCTCCTCAAACCAGAACGTTGAGGTAGTCGAGGTTCATGTCCTCGGTACCGGTCATGAAGCACCCCTTCTCCTTGGCGAAGAGGATGTGCGCGAGCACGTCGGGCGTCACGCGTTCGCCCGGCGCCACGATCGGAATGCCGGGCGGGTAGCTCATCACGAACTCGCCGGCGACCAGCCCCGTGGAATCCTTCATCGCCACGCGGCGCTTCTTCGAATAGAACGCGACCTGCGGCGGCAGCACGATCTCGGGATCGATGTATTCGTGGTCGAAGAGGCCGATCGGACTCTTCTCGCGCAGGCGCTTGATTTCCTCGAGGGCCGAGATGAGACGCTCGATGTCCATCATGCGGTCGCCGCACGAAATGATGGCGAGCAGGTTGCCGATGTCGCCGAATTCGATCTGGATGCCGTAGTCGTCGCGCAGATGGTCGTAGACTTCGATGCCGGCGAGGCCGATGTCGCGCGTATGGACCGACAGCTTCGTGCGGTCGAACGCGAAGACCGTGTCGCCGTTGACGAGTTCGGGTCCGAACGCGTAGTAGCCGCCGAGATCGTTGATCTCTTCGCGGGCGTAGTCCGCAAAGTCCATCGTCTTCTGGTACATCTGGCGGCCGCGGAAGAAAAGGTTCTTGCGGGCGATGTCCAGCGACGAAAGCAGCAGATAGGAGGCCGACGTCGACTGCGTGAGCGTGATGACCTGACGCACGTAGTCGGGGTTGACCGGCTTGCGTACGAGCAGGATCGAGCTTTGCGTGAGCGAACCGCCCGTCTTGTGGATGGAGGCCGCGGCCATGTCGCAGCCGGCCGCCATCGCGGAAATCGGCAGGTCTTCGTGGAAATAGAAATGCGTACCGTGCGCCTCGTCCGCCAACACGAGCATGCCGGCCGCATGGGCCAGCTTCACGATCTCGACGAGATTCGAGCAGATGCCGTAGTAGGTCGGGTTGTTGACGAGAATGGCCTTGGCTTTCGGATGGGCGACGATCGTCTTCTTCACGTCCTCCACGCTCATGCCGAGCGGGATGCCGAGCTTCTTGTCGATGCCGGGATTGATGTAGACCGGAATCGCCCCGCACACGACGAGCGCGTTGATGGCGCTGCGATGGACGTTGCGCGGCAGGATGATCTCGTCGCCGGCGGAACAGGTCGCCATGATCATCGCCTGCACGGCGGAGGTCGTGCCGTTCACCATGAAAAAGGCGTCGTCCGCGCCGAACGCCTCGGCCGCGAGCTGCTGCGCCTCCTTGATGACGGAAACAGGATGCCCGAGGTTGTCGAGCGGCTTCATGGAGTTCACGTCCATGGCCATCGCCCGTGCGCCGAGATAGTCGGTCAACTCGGGATTGCCGCGCCCGCTCTTATGGGCCGGCACGTCGAAGTGTGCGAGACGGTTGATGCGCTGCCGGTCGAGCGCATCCGCCAGAGGCGTCTGCTTCTGGCGCTCTTTCACAAGTCCTGCTCCCGCAGGTACGGTTCTTGCCATTGAATTTACCACCACTTGAGGCCCGTGAATGACAGCCCGAATTCCATACTCCCGAGGAGTAGTTCAAAGGCCGTTCAAGTGTATCAAACTTGGGGGGTGATTTCAGTAATTATTTGACAAAAAAACGGAGTGCCCGAATTTCATTCAACGGCCGTCCGTTCGACCGTGCAGCCGGACAGGCACACGGCTATCGCCGCCGCCGCTTCGACCAGCTGTTCGTGCGTATGCGCGCTCATCACGGCCGCGCGCAGCCGCGCCGCACCGCGCGCCACGGTGGGATAGCGAATCGCCGGTACGAGAAATCCCTTCTCGGCCAACGCCGCGCTGACAGCCAGTGCCGTCTTTTCGTCCCCGATCCGAATCGGCACGATGGCCGACTCGCTCTGCGCGGCAATGCCCTGCGCGCGCAGCGCGTCGAGAAAGACCTTCACGTTGCCGCGCAGACGCTCAACCCGCCCGGGTTCGGCCGCGAGCACGCCGAGGGCCGCCGTCGCCGCCGCCATCGCCGGCGCTCCCGGCGCCGTCGAGAAGATGAACGAACGCGCCCGATTGCGCAGATAGTCGACCACCAGACGCGACCCGCACACGAAGCCGCCCTCCGCGCCGAGCGCCTTCGAGAGCGTGCCCATCAGAATGTCGGGACGGGCACAGCCGAAATGCTCCGAAAGTCCGCGCCCCGTGCGTCCGAGAACACCCGTCGCGTGGGCTTCGTCGACCATCGTGAACGCATCGTGCTTCTGCGCAATGGACAGAAACTTCGGAAGGTCGAGACAGTCGCCGTCCATCGAGAAGACGCCGTCGGAAACCGCCAACCGGCGACGGGCCGCACGATGCAGCGCCAAGCGGCGGTCCAGCTCGTCGAGATCGTTGTGGGGATAGACGACGATCTCCGCGCCGGAGAGCCGACAGCCGTCGATGATGGAGGCATGGTTCAGCTCGTCGGAGAACACCACGTCGCCCTTGCGGACGAGCGCGGTGATCGCGCCGACGTTGGCCATGTAGCCCGTGCCGAACACCAGCGCGGCTTCCGTGCCCTTGAAACAGGCCAGCGCCTCTTCGAGGGCGACATGCGGCGGCTGCGTGCCCGTCGTCAAGCGCGACCCGCCTGAGCCCGCCCCCCACCGGCGCGCCGCCTCGGCCGCAGCTTCGACGACGGCCGGTTCGCGGGCAAGGTCGAGATAGTCGTTCGACGCGAGGACGAGCATCTCGCGGCCGTCGACGACCGCCGTCGGCCCCGTCGGCGCCACGAGCGTATGGCATTTCCGCAGCAAACCCGCTTCATGGCATTGCGCAAGCTCGTCTTCAAGACCAACCAGCCGATTCGCCCCCGCGGGTGCCGCCGCAACCGGCACGTCGGTCACCAGCACCGGCGTCCGCTCGAGAAAGCGGATCGTCTCCGCCACGCCGTCGCGCGGACCGCGATAGAGGAAGATGCGGCCGCCCCGCGGATCGCCCTTCTCCTTGATGACGGTAATGCGGCGATAGCCCAGCTCGCGCGTCGCCACATACCCGGTCACATAGTCGGGATCGTCGGAGACGCAGATTTCGCCTACAATGCCCGGAGCATGCTGGACCTTCGTCGCCAGCACGATGGCCTCGGCGTAGTGGTTCTTGCCGTGCGCCGTGCCCTTCTCCAGGGAGACCGCATCGTCCATATAGGTGGCGCGCACGCCGCGGTCCGCATTCGGATCGAGCCGTTCGAGCGTATCGGCATCGAGCAGCAGTGCGCCGCGCAACGGGTGGCTTTCGGCGAAGCGCGCCATGATGTCGGCGCTGCGCGCAATGCCCGCGGATTCCAGCAGTTCGGCGGCGACGCGGCGTCCCTCCGCCGCCGTCTGCGTCACATGCGTCGTCACCGGAAGGGACGGAAGGCGCAGAAGATCGTGCGGCTGCGCTTCGATTTTGAGGTTGATGAAGTCCGGTACCCCCTTCGGGTGCGACAGCGCACGCGCGACCAGCTGGGACGCGACCTTCGGCACGGCATCCGACGGCACGATCTTCTCGGCGCCGGACACATGTGCGGACGCGCGGGCCGCACGCATCTTGACGGAATAGAGCGCCGGATCACTCATGGAAATCGCCCTCCACGGGCGGACCGGGCGGTGCGGACGCCAGATCGCCGAGCGCCTCGACGATGCGCGTCACCGTCCGGCTGTCGGACACGAGCGGCGGCATGGCGTAGATGAAATTGCAGAACGGCCGCAGCCACACCCCGTGGGTGCGGATGACGCGTTCGATGTCCGCCGCGGCGGGCAGACGCCCGACTTCGACGACGCCGACCGCGCCCAGCACGCGCACGTCGCGCACGTTGGGGCGTCCGCGCAGCGGGGCGAGCCCTTCCGTGAACTGGCGTTCGATGCGCGCAACCTTCGCCTCGTAGTCGCCCTGCGCGAACAAATCGAGCGAGGCGCACGCCGCCGCGCAGGCGAGCGGATTGGCCATGTAGGTCGGTCCGTGCATGAACGCGCCCGGCGACCCGTTCGAAATCGCATCTGCCACCTTCGCGCTCGCCAGCGTCGCCGCGAGCGTCAGGTGGCCGCCCGTGAGCGCCTTGCCCACGGTCATGATGTCCGGCGTGATCCCGGCGCGCGCGTGGGCCCAGCGCGGACCCGTGCGGCAGCATCCGGCGGCGATTTCGTCGAAGATGAGGAGAATCCCATAGTCGTCGCAAAGGCGCCGCATCTCGCGCAGATAGCCGGGATGGTAGAAATTCATCGCGTTCGCGGCCTGGAAGACCGGTTCGCAGATGAGCGCGGCGACCTCTCCCGCATGGGCGGCAAGAAGGGTGCGCAGCGACTCGGCGTCGGCGGGATTCCACACGCCGTGCGTCGGAATCGCCGGCTTCTCCGCAAAGAAGTGACGCGTCATGACGCCCTTGAAGAGCGTATGCATGCCGTCGGGATCGGAAAGCGCCATGCAGAGCGACGTGTCGCCATGGTAGCCGCCCTTCAGCGCGACGAGTTTGTTCTTCTCGGGGTGGCCGAGCGCGTTCTGGTACTGCACGGCCATCTTCGCCGCCACTTCGACGGAGATGGAACCCGAATCGGCGAAGAAGACGCGGTCGAGTCCGGGCGGCGCGAACGCCGCGAGCTTCTCGGCGAGTTGGATGGCGGGCTCATGCGTGAAGCCGCCGAACATGACGTGGCAGAGACGTTCGCTCTGGCGGCGCACGGCGTCGACGATCGCGGGATGGTTGTGTCCGTGCGCGACGCACCACCAGCTGGAAACCGCATCGATCAGCTTGGAGCCGTCGGCCAGCTCGATCTCGACGCCGGAGGCGGACTTCGCCAGATGCACGGGCGGCGGATTGCCGAGCGACGCGTAGGGATGCCAGATGTGCGTACGGTCGTAGTCGAGCGGACTCATGCAAAGATCTCCGAGAAGTCGACCGCGGGATAGGGCCCGGCCACGTCGAAGCGCGGCACGCGCACGACGACCGGCGGGAAGCACCAGCGCGCCAGGTAGCGACGCGTCGTCTCGGGCGTATCCCGGTCGATCAGCGGATCCGCGCCGTCAAACCAGTCGTAGACGACGCCGGCGACCGCCATGTTGCGCGCTTTCGCGGCTTCCAGGGACAGCAGCGTGTGGTTGATGGAGCCGAGACGTCCGCAGGTGACGAGCACGAGGGGCCACCCCTCGCGTGCGGCGACATCGACCGACAGCAGCTCGGGCGTCAGCGGCACGTGGAGACCGCCGGCCGATTCGACCAGCACGATCTCATGCCGTTCCGCGCAGCGGTTGACGGCTGAGACGATTGCGTCCACGTCGACCGCACGCCCTTCCAATCCGGCGGCCAGCAAGGGCGAAGACGGAAACTTGAAAATCTGCGGTGCGGTCAGGCCGGCGTCGTCTTCGGGGAAACGCGCGCCGCCGCAGATGGCGCGATGCGCGTCGACATCCTCCGAATGGCCGTCATTGCCCGTCTGCACCATCTTCACGGTGATGACATCGCGTCCGCCCGCGGCGAGCGAACGGGCCATCAGTCCGGTCACGGCCGTCTTGCCGATTCCCGTATCGATGCCGGAAACAAAATAGACCTTGCCCACGATCGTCGTCCCTCCTCGTCCAATCGCAATCAGATGGCCAGCATGGCCTCGACGGCGGCGCGCGCGCGCGTCGCAATCGGTTCCGGCACGGTGACGACCGTCTTGAGTCCGCGCAGGCAGTCGAAGAGGTTGTCGAGCGTCGTCTTCTTCATGTTCGGACACACCATCCGCTCGGTGACCGGGTAGAACGTCTTCTCCGGATTCTCCTTGCGCAGACGGTGCAGGATGCCCGTTTCCGTGCCGACGATGATTTCCGTCGCGTCGGTTTCGCGCGCGAACGCGCACATGCCGCCCGTGGAGAGCGCATGGTCGGCAGCCTGGCGGACGTCCTTCGCGCACTCGGGGTGGACGAGCACCGGCGCGCCGGGGTGCCGGGCGCGCGCCTCGTCGATGCCGCGCACCGTGATGATCTGGTGCGTCGGGCAGTAGCCGGGCCACAGCGTATAGGTGCGGCCAAGCAGATTGGCGATGTGTCCGCCCAGATGCTGGTCCGGCACGAAGAGAATCTCCTGGTCGGCGGGGAACGTCTTCATCACGCGCTCGGCATTTCCGCTCGTCACGCACATGTCGCACTCGGCCTTCACTTCGGCCGTGGAATTGACGTAGCACACCGCCTTGGCGCCGGGGTGCTTCGCCTTGAGCTCGCGCACCTGTTCGCCAGTGATCATGTCCGCCATCGGGCAGCCTGCCGACGGTTCCGGAATCAGCACGGTCTTGCCGGGGTTGAGAATCGCGGCGGTCTCGGCCATGAAGTAGACGCCGCAGAAGACGATCACGTCCGCATCCACGGTGGCCGCCTTGCGCGCGAGCTCGAGCGAGTCGCCGGTGTAGTCCGCCACATCCTGCACGTCGCCGCGCGTGTAGTTGTGCGCGAGAATCACGGCCTTGCGCGCGGCCGCGAGTTGTCTGATTTCGTCATGAAGGCTCATTGCGTATCTCCTCGAAGCATGTTCGAAACAAACGGCCTCACCCGACGATGCCGCGCAGATTCTCCGTGATGCGGTGGGCGAGTTCGGGCTTGTTCATCGTGTACACGTGCACATGGTTGACGCCGTTGGCGAACAGGTCGACGACCTGTTCCGTCGCATAGGCGACACCCGCGTCGAGCATCGCGGCGGGATTGTCGCCGAAACGGTCGACGATCGCGCGGAAACGCGGCGGCAGGTACGTGCCGGACAACTGGCAGATGCGGGCGATCTGGCGTCCGTTCGTCACGGGCATGATGCCCGCCACGACGGGCACCGTCACGCCGGCGTCGCGCAGGCGCGCCAGGTAGTGGAAATAGACGTTGTTGTCGAAGAACATCTGCGTCGCAAGGAAGGACAAGCCGGCGTCGACCTTCTCCTTCACATGGGCGATGTCCTCGGCCGTGTGCGCGCTCTCGGGATGTCCCTCGGGATAGGCGGCGCCGCCCAGGCAGAAGCCCTCGTTCGCGAGCAGGCGCACGAGGTCGACCGCATGGCGGAAGTCGGCCGTGCCGGGAAACGCCGTTTCGGGCGGCA
>CADCPA010000144.1 GCA_902803135.1 uncultured bacterium | reverse complement strand
CTGCGGGATGACCGGACCTTCGGTGAGCTGCTGGCCCTTCTTCACGCGGTCGCCCTTGAACACGACGATCTGCTTGCCCATCGGGATGAGGTGCTCTTCCGGCTCGCCCGTGACTTCGTCGCGCACGAGGAGGCGGCGCTTGCCGCGGATGTTCTCGCCGAAGTCCACGATGCCCTCGATCTTGGAGATTTCGGCGGCGTCCTTGGGCTGGCGGGCTTCGAAGAGTTCGGCCACGCGCGGCAGACCGCCCGTGATGTCGCGGGTCTTCGCGGCTTCACGCGGCGTCTTCGCGAGCAGCATGCCGGCGGTGGCCTTCTGGCCGTCGCGCACCATCACGATGGCGCCCGTCGGAATGTCGTGCGAGTCCAGAAGCGCGTCGGCCTTGCCGTCCGCACCCCGGCCGCGGATTTCGATGCGCGGGTGGAGGTTCGATTCGGAGGTCGGGAGCACGACGAGCGTCTTGGCGCCCGAGGCCGGATCGGTTTCGCTCTTGACGGAGATGTCCTCTTCGAAGTCCACGAACACGACGGTACCGCGGGCCTCGGAGAGAACCGGCACGGAGTGCGGGTCCCACGTGGCGACCTTCTGCCCCTTCTTGACGGCCTCGCCGTTCTCGATGAGGAGCGTGGTGCCCATCTGCAGCTGATAGCTGTCGAGACGCGTGCCGTCCTTGCTCCAGATTTCGAGCGCGCCGTTCTTGTTGAGGACGATCTCGCGGCCTTCCTCTTCGTTGCGCACCATACGGGCGTCCACGAACTTCGCGATGCCGTCGTTCTTCAACACGATCTCCGGCACCTTGGCCGTCATGGACGCGGTACCGCCGATGTGGAACGTACGCATCGTGAGCTGCGTGCCGGGTTCGCCGATCGACTGGGCCGCGATGATGCCGACCGCCGTGCCGATCTCGACCTGGCGACCCGTCGAAAGGTCGCGGCCGTAGCACTTCGCGCACATGCCGTGTTCGGCATCGCACGTGAGGCCGGAGCGGATCCAGATCTTCTCGATGCCGGACTTGGAGATCTTGGCGCAGGCCTCCTCGTCGATGATTTCGTTCGCCGGGGTGATGACCTCGCCCGTCTTGGGATTCTGCACGTCGTAGAGCGCCGTGCGGCCGAGCACGCGGCTCGCGAGCGAAGCCTTGACCTCGTCGCCTTCGACGATCGCCTCGACTTCGATGCCGTTGACCGTGTTGCAGTCTTCCTGCGAGATGATCACGTCCTGCGACACGTCCACGAGCTTGCGCGTGAGGTAGCCGGCGTCGGCGGTCTTCAGAGCCGTATCGGCGAGACCCTTGCGGGCGCCGTGCGACGAGATGAAGTATTCGAGAACCGAGAGGCCTTCGCGGAAGGACGCGATGATCGGGCGTTCGATGATATCGCCGTTCGGGGCGGCCATGAGGCCGCGCATGCCGGCGAGCTGGCGGATCTGGAGCTTCGAGCCGCGGGCCTTCGAATCCATCATCATGAAGATCGGGTTCAGCTCGGTCGGATTGGGGTTCTCCGGCGAGATGTTGCGGTCGATCGTCTCGATGAGGCCGTTGCCGACGGCATCCGTCGCGGCCGTCCACACGTCGACGATCTTGTTGTGGCGTTCGCCGGCGGTGATGATGCCCTGCTGGAACTGGCCTTCGATCTTCGCGACTTCGGCGCGGGTGGAGGCGATCACGTCGTCCTTCACCGCCGGGCGGATCATGTCCTTGAGGCCCATGGACGCGCCCGAGATCGTGACGTAGTTGTAGCCCAGGTTCTTGAGGTCGTCGATCAGCTTCACGGCGACGTCGTGTCCGGCGACGCGGTGGCAGTCGAGAATCAGGTTGCCGATCGTGGACTTCGTCACCTTGTCGTTCCAGAAGCCCATCTCCTTCGGGAAGATGGCGTTGAAGATCACGCGGCCCGCGGTCGTCACGATCGTGCGCTTCGACGGATCGCCGTGCGGACGGGGCGGAAGCGGGAGGCCTTCGGCGTCCGTGAGCGTGTCCGACTTGTAGTCCGGATTGCGGAAACGGATGCGGGACTGGTAGTTGATGACCTTCTCCGCGATGCCGAATTCGACTTCGCCGATGTCGTTGAAGAGCGGGAGGTGCTCGTCCTTGAATTCCTTGGCCTTCTTGCCGCCGGGGACCTTGTCGTTCAGCTTGTCCTGCTGGCTGGGGGTCGTGAGGAAGTAGAGGCCCAGGCACACGTCCTGCGTCGGCGTCATCACGGACTTGCCGGACGCCGGCGAGAAGATGGAGGTCGCCGCGAGCATCATCAGGCGGGATTCCATCTGCGCTTCAATGGACAACGGCACGTGCACGGCCATCTGGTCGCCGTCGAAGTCGGCGTTGAACGGCGTGCACACCATCGGGTGGAGGCGGATGGCCTTGCCTTCGACGAGCACCGGCTCGAACGCCTGGATCGACAGACGATGGAGCGTCGGCGCGCGGTTCAGGAAGACGGTCTTGTCCTTCGTCACCTCTTCGAGGATGTCCCACACCTGGTCGTCATGGCGCTCGATCATCTTGCGCGCCGTGCGCACCGTGTGGCAGATGCCCTTGTCCTTGAGCGAGCGGATGATGAACGGCTCGAACAGGCGGAGCGCCATTTCCTTCGGCAGACCGCACTGCGGGAGCTTGAGCTCGGGACCGACGACGATCACGGAACGGCCGGAGTAGTCGACGCGCTTGCCCAGCAGGTTCTGGCGGAAGCGGCCCGTCTTTCCCTTGAGGATTTCGGAGAGGGACTTGAGCGTGCGGTTGCCCGGGCCGGTCACCGCGCGGCCGTGGCGGCCGTTGTCGAACACCGCGTCGACCGCTTCCTGCAGCATGCGCTTCTCGTTGCGGATGATGACGTCCGGCGTCTTGAGCGCGAGCAGGTTCTTCAGACGGTTGTTGCGGTTGATCACGCGGCGGTAGAGATCGTTCAGGTCGCTCGTCGCGAAGCGGCCGCCGTCCAGCGGGACGAGCGGACGGAGCTCCGGCGGGATGACCGGCAGCACGTCGAGGACCATCCATTCCGGCTTGCCGCCGGAGGAGAGGAAGCCGTCGACCACCTTCATGCGCTTGGCGATCTTCTTGCGGTTCTGCTTCGAGCGGGTGTTCTGCATCTGCTCATCGAGATCGCGCATGAGCGCTTCGAGATCCACCATGCGGAGGAGCTTGCGCACCGCCTCGGCGCCCATGCCCGCCGTGAAGTTCTGGCCGAACTTCTCAAGGCAGTCCTGGTACTGCGCCTCGCTGAGGACCTGGCCGACTTCGAGGTTCGTGTCGCCGGGCGTGATGACGATCCAGTCCTGATAGTAGAGCACGCGCTCGAGCTCGCCCGACGTCTTGTCGAGAATCAGGCCGATACGGCTCGGATTGCACTTGAAGAACCAGATGTGGCTCACCGGCACGGCGAGTTCCACGTGGCCCATGCGCTGGCGGCGCACGGAGGCCAGCGTCACTTCGACGCCGCAGCGGTCGCAGACCGTCCCCTTGTTCTTGATGCGCTTGTACTTGCCGCAGGCGCATTCCCAGTCGTGCGTCGGGCCGAAGATCTTTTCGCAGAAGAGACCTTCCTTCTCGGGGCGATACGTGCGGTAGTTGATCGTCTCCGGATTCTTGACCTCGCCGTGGCTCCACTTGCGGATCGTCTCGGAGGATGCCAGCTGCACCTTCACCGCATCGTAGTGAACGGACGCGTTGTAGTCGCCGCCGAACATTTCGCTCGCGTTGTAGGGATTCATTTTGTTCTCCTGTTCACGAAATTCTGATTAGAGGATCTGCGTCCCGCTGCTGAGGCTGGAAGCATCGGCCGCCGCCGCCAGCGCCGCCGAGGGCGCGGGGGCCGCAGCCGTACGGGCACGGGCCTTCTCGGCGTCGCCGCCGAGCAGCTCCATGTCGAGGCAGAGGCCGCGGAGCTCGTGGATGAGCACCGAGAACGATTCCGGCATGCCGGAGTCGAGCACGTTCTGGCCCTTGACGATCGCCTCGTAGATGCGCGTACGGCCCTGCACGTCGTCGGACTTGACCGTGAGCAGTTCCTGCAGCGCGTACGCGACGCCGTACGCTTCGAGCGCCCACACTTCCATTTCGCCCATGCGCTGGCCGCCGAGCTGGGCCTTGCCGCCCAGCGGCTGCTGCGTGACGAGCGAGTAGGGACCGATGGCGCGCGCGTGGATCTTGTCCGTGACGAGGTGGTGGAGCTTCAACATGTAGATGACGCCGACCACGACGCGCTGCGCGAAAGGCTCGCCCGTCAGGCCGTCGTAGAGCACGGTCTTGCCGTCGGTATTGATCCACGCCGCCGAACCCTCTTCCTTCTCCTGCACCTTGCGGGCTTCGCGGAGGGCGTCGTCGATTTCGGATTCCTGCACGCCGTCGAACACCGGGGTCGCCGCGTGGAAGCCGCAGAGGCGGCACGCGAGGCCGAGGTACGTCTCGAACAGCTGGCCGAGGTTCATGCGCGACGGCACGCCCAGCGGGTTCAGCACGATGTCGACCGG
>CADCPA010000143.1 GCA_902803135.1 uncultured bacterium | reverse complement strand
GCTACCCGTGTTCGCCGTCTGTGCGGGACTGATTCTCCTCGCCGAGAAGATCGACGATCCAGGCAGTCGTGACGGCACGCGTCCCTCCCAGTGGTTTGGCGTCCTGCCAGTTACTGTCAAGCGCAATGCCTACGGACGGCAACTCGGCAGTTTCACGACAGTCGGAACCTGGGATGGCCACCCCAACACGCCGATGACGTTCATCCGCGCGCCCGCCATCACCGCCGTTGCACCAGAGGTCAAAATCCTCTCGACATTCAACGGTCAACCGACTTCCGTCCGCTACCGCAACATCACCGCCTTCACCTGGCATCCGGAGCTCAACGCAACGGCATAGCCGCAAAGACGGTACAATAACAGTATTTCAATACACCCCGCCCCGCACCACGCGATCCTTCCGCTCGTCGTCAAGGAAGAAGGCGCGGCGTGCAAGGCGGCTGATCAGGTGATAGCATCGGACTCTGCGCCTCGCTCGGGCTTCTCTCCGAAGACGACCGCGAACTGGCCCTCCGCGCCGGCTATGCCGTGAGCCGCAAAATGACAGACGCGGACGCCGACGCATAGATAAAAAGGTCCTTCTCTTCTTGTGGGATTCCGTCGAGGCGGGCTACCTGATATAGACCGTAAGACCCGACGGCCTCACCGTCAGCGCGATATTGCCGTCTCCGTCAACCTCCACTGCCTTGACCCAATTCGGCGCGCCATCGGCGAGCGTCACCGAGGCATCGGCGAACTTGCCGCCGGTCGTCAGCACGTTCGTGCCGAAACTCGGGCACTTGCCCATCGGGGCAGATATTCTGACCGTCACATTGGTCGTCTCGCCTTCCGCAAACGCAAAGTGCCTGGCATAAACTCATTGGGCGGTCTGAAACCATGGGGCAAACAGGGTCAGCCCCGGGTCAGCCCCTTTTTACCATTTTATCTGCCTACTCCACCTTCACGCCGACACTGCCGACCTTCTTGATCGCGGCCGTACCATAACCCGTGCCGTCCACCAGCACGCCCGTCACATTCACCGTCGTGGCCTTCGGCTTGCCGTTCACGTCCGCGTATGCCTTGAACGACCCCTTGAACGTGCCGTCCTTCGCCTTGTACGCGAGCTTCAGCGCGGACGGATTCTCGCCGAGTTTCGCCTCGTCCACGGTGCCGTCCTTGGCGAGCTGCACCTTCCCCGCCTTCGGCAGCGTCCACTTCGCGCCACCGCCCACGGCCACGCCGTTCGGCAAGTAGGCCTCGTACTTGGCATCGCCCATTGCGGCATCCAGTTTGAACGTCGCCCCGCCCTTCAGCGTCCCCGGCTTGCCCACAATCGCCTCTGCTATTCCGACGACGCCGGGAGAACGGGCTGCCAGCCCGTTCATCTCCAACGGCAGCCACACGTTGAACGCGAGTTCCACATCCTTCTTCGCATACACCACCGGCACGCAGCACCACTCCTCGCCCACGAGCAGCTGCCCCTTCGCGCTCACCTTCGCACCGTCCGCGAGCGTTCCGGCCACTTTCACCTTGCCCTTGGCGGCGATGGTCACGGAAAGCCCGTTCCATCCCTGCGCACCCTGCCACGCAATGTTCACCACGCCCTTCCACTTGGCGAGCGCGGCCGCCGCCGCGGCCTTGTCCGCCGCATTCTTCGACGTGAATACGTTCAGCGCGCCGTGGATGGCGTAGTTGCCGTACGTGCCGGACATCCCCTTCGTGCCCAACACCACCTCGCAGGCGTCTCCGCCCACGAGCGCCACCGTTGTCGGACCGTCGGCGGCAATCGCCGCCTTGCCCTTCTCGGCCGCCTTGAGCGTCTTCTTCTTGCCGTTCCGGCCAATCACGGCGGCTTTCACGGCGGCAAGGCCCGTCTTCTTGTTCGGCTTGCCCACCGTCACCTGAATCGTGCCCATGACGGCGTTGTCGGCCGCGTTCACGAGATAGCCCTCGTACACGCTCGCCGCGTCTGTCGGCACCGCCCCCGCCACCTCGCCGTAGAGGCGATGCACGGCCGTCCAGTAGTCGTAGAGACGGTCGCCGGCCCGAACGATCGTCTCGGCCGTCACGCGGCGACCCGTGCCGTCCGGTCCCGTGAACCACCCTTCGAACGTCCAGCCGTCACGCGCCGCCGGCACCGGCAGCTCGCCGTAGGGCTCGCCGACCACGAACCTGAGGTTCGTCGTCACGCCGTCCACGGTCACGGGTATCGTCGTCATCTCGTACACCGTGTTCCACCACGCGGGATCCGTGACGATCGGGTCGTTGTAGTCGAACACGATGGTGGCTGAGTTGTCGATCTTCACGTTTCCGGGCGCGTCCTCGCGCACCTTCACGCGGTAGGTGACGTAGCCCTCGCCCTCCGGCACCATGACGTTCGGACGCAGAATGCCCGCGTCCGGGTCGTCTGGCCAGCTCTCGCCGTCGGTCTTCGACGGATCGACGATGCGCACGTACCACGACGCGACACCGGTTGAGGGATTCAGGTCGACTTCCGTGTGTACCTTATAGAGCCCGTTCGTCTGCCACATCTCGCTCGCGCCGGCCTGCAAGCCGTCCAGCCCGCTGTCGATCTGTCCGGCGATGGAGACCGTCCCCATCTCGAACGTGCTCCAGTCGAGGTACTCGCTCAGCGGGTTCTCCACGAACACCTCCTGCGCAGCGGCATCCGCATCCGCCTTGTTCTCGAAGTAGATGGTGTAGTTCATCCAGTCGCCCGGCTTGACGAAGCGTTTCCCGCCCTTGCCTTCTGGCCCCACGACCTCGTTCGGGTCCACCGACTTCTGCGTCGAAGCGCTCTTGTCGTCCACCGGTTCGTCCTTCTTCTCGTCCTCTTCCTCCTCTTCTTCCTCTTCTTCCATCTCCTTGACGTCCACGGTCTTGCTGCAGGACTCGCCGAACCAGGAGAGCGGGCCCGAATACGCCTTCATCCACACGTTGTAGCGACCGGCCTTCCCGAAATCGTAGTAACGCGTCTTTACGTCGTCCATGATGTTCGTGTAGTTGAACTCCTTGTCGCCGAAGCACCATTTTACGGATGAAATCGGATACTCCGTGAAATTCCACGACTTGCGGGAGACCCTTGAGCTGGAACCGGACAGCCATGTCACGATGTTCAGGGCCTTGGAGAGGCCGTCGCCAAGGCCGGCGCGGGCGAAGGCGTAGTATGAGGGAATCGTCCAGTCCTCGAACCTGACGACGTAGCCGTCCTTTTCGCTTCCCGTTTCCTGCTCCCAGTCGAAATCGGATTTCGCCGCATGCCAGCGCCAATGCATGAAGTCGGCGATCACGCCGGAGAACTTGAGGACAGAGAAGCGGCCCAGGAACTTCTTGAAATACTCTCCGGTGTTGCAGTTCGCCTCCATCAGGAAGTTTGCGCCCGCCCTTATCTCGCAGGAAAGCGGCTCTGCGCCCTTCGTGGCGCGCCATAACTTGAACTGCGCGCCCAATTCCAGTCCGGTGGTGATCTCGAAGAAGTCATACGCCTTCGCCTGCATTCCGGCCATGATGCCGACACCTGCCTCGAAGGACCCGGTGTAGTCCTCTTTCTCGTCCGGAGTGTCGAGACCATGATCGGTCTTGAGGCCGTCGGTGTTGACAGACAGCTTCGGAGCAAACCCTGTGCTTTGTACGTCGAACGAGAAGACGATGTCTCCGTACACGCGGTAGAAGAGCCTGGCCGCCATGTTGCCAGTCAGGGTGGCGTAGGGACGGAACTGCACCACTGGCTTGACCGAGCCGACAGGCACGCCGCCGACCATGATAGGCCATCCGGTCGCACTCCAGAGTTCGCACTTGTCCGTACGCTTCTCAAGCCCCGCGCCGACAGAGCCGTCCACGGTCAGATACGGCTTGAAGTCCACGTGCACGTACATCTTGTAGTGCAGGGTATCGACTCTGAACACGTTGGTGTGGGCGGGTCGCCATTCCCGTCTCGTCATGCCGACAAGTTCCCAGCGGCCCTCTACGAAAGACGTGTTGGTGACGGACGTGACGGACGAATCGATATGTCCGACGAGGCAGTTAGGCCCGATGTCGCACCCTAGGGACACGCCGACATCTTCAATGAACTTCACCCCGTTCTTGAAGTGGTTGTAGGTGTTCTTCGCTCCCTTGCCGGCCGCCCTAAACAGTTCTCCGAGCGCACTCGACACTTTCTTCTTCTTCGGCTTTCCCCTGGACAATGCCGCACCGCTGGATGTCGCGTTGTCGTCATCGACTTCCTCGGCGAGTTCGACATCCAGCGACATGCTGTCGCCTATCTGGTCGAAAACGTCGAATATCGTCGCGTCTTCGGTGACACAGGTGACAAGGCCGGTGGAATCGGTTTCATGGGAAATGATCCTGCGAGTGCCGCATATCACGTCGCCGTCTTCCGTGAAGTAGCCGACTTGCACGACCGCCCCGTCGAGCGGGATCGCCGCCTCGCCCCTCAGGCGAAGGACGGTGTTCTTGTCCGCGCCCTCCGGCCCGAAGTCGACGAATTCAAGCGTTCCGGCGTTGTGGTGGTTGGCGGCGGAAAGGACTATCGCGTTGTCCTTGTAGGTCGTGACGAGCCTTGGAACGAGATTGACCATCTCGGCAAGAGTGCAGGTGTCCTCTTCGCCGTCGGAGGTCTTGACCGTCAGCGTGACGTCGAAGCGGTTCGTTCCCGCCGTGCGCACGTATTCGTGCCACGTGACGGCGTTAGTGGTCGAGACGACCTCCGAGCCGTCGCCGAAGTCCCATACGTATTCGACCTCGTTCGTCGCAGGTGCAATGATGTGGAACCTCTCTTTGAAAGGAACCCCTTCGTCCACATGCGCCAGGCGGTGCGAGACCTCGAAGAGCGGCGCCCACTGGGCCTCGATCGCGAGAGTGTTCCCGGTGCCGGGCGCGACGTCGATCTCGACGTCCTGCGACGAAAGCCCCCTTGCCGTGAAGCTGAAGGTGCAGACGCCGGGCGCGATGCCGTCCATCCGCCACGTGCCGTTCGTTTCGACGCTGACGGCTGTCCTAGCGCCGTCGGTATGGCAGAGCACCTGTACTGCGCCTTCGGTCACCAGCCCGCCTTCGTATGTAACCGTTCCGGAAATGCTTGCCTTCGCCTCCATAACTAGATCGACACGGGCGTCAAGGTTCGTGACGTTGACTGCCACGTTCGTCACGGTGGCCGCAGTATAGTGCTCGAACGCCATCGCCTTTATGGCGTAGGCGCCGTCAGTCACGCCCTCGAATGCATAGGCTCCGAAGCCGTCGGTCTCTACGGTCTCGCCGGTGAACATGTCTTCCCACATGATAGCCACGTTCCCATACCGTATCGGCGTCCCGTCGGAGCCGACGACATAGCCGTGAATCCGCCCGGACGGCAGCGCAAGGACCTCAATGCCGTTCACGTCCGCCTGGCCCTCCACTTCCACGAGGCCTCCGGAGACGATGCGCGAGTTGTCGCCCGGAGTGACAGCGTAAACGCCGTCGGGCACAAGCGGGAACTGGAAGTATCCGCTCGCGTCCGTAGTGGCGCGGCCGACGACGGCGTTCGCGTTGGTGGCGACGAGCGCAAGCACCGACCCCTCCAGCGGCTCGCGGGTGCGCGAATCGAGGAGCCAGCCCGAAACGCCCGCGACGGGATTGCCGTTGCGCACGTTGAGCGCCGAGTAGTAGATGTCGTCGCCATCCCAGTTCGTGCGGCCGCGCAGGTTGAGGCGCGTCGCCATC
>CADCPA010000142.1 GCA_902803135.1 uncultured bacterium | reverse complement strand
GCGCTCGCGTTCTCGACGTTCCCGTCGATGCTGCTCTTCACCACCCTCTTCCGCCTCGCCCTCAACGTCACCACCACGCGCTGCATCCTCCTGCACGGTTCGCAGGATCCCAACGCGGCCGGCGCCATCATCAACACGTTCGGCAACTTCGTGGTGGGCGGCAACTTCGTCGTCGGCGCGGTGATCTTCCTCATCATCACGATCGTGCAGTTCGTCGTGATCGCGAAGGGCGCCGAGCGTGTGTCCGAAGTCGCGGCGCGCTTCACGCTCGACGCGATGCCCGGCAAGCAGATGTCCATCGATGCGGACATGCGCGCGGGCGCGATCGACATGGAGACGGCGAAGATGCGGCGCAACGAACTCGCGCAGGAATCGCAGCTGTACGGCGCGATGGACGGTGCGATGAAGTTCGTCAAGGGCGACTCGGTGGCCGGTCTCATCATCACGTCCATCAACATCGTCGGCGGCATCCTCATCGGCATGCTCATGTTCGACAAGGACGTGGCCTGGTGCGTGAAGCGCTTCGGCATCCTGACGATCGGCGACGGTCTCGTGGGACAGATCCCCGCGCTGCTCATCTCCATCACGTCGGGCGTCATCGTCACGCGCGTCGGCAGCGACAAGGCCAAGCCCCTCGGCCAGGACATCGTCAACCAGATCTTCGCACAGCCGAAGGCGCTGCTCCTGGGCGCGTGCGTACTGGTGGCCATCGGCCTCATCCCCGGCTTCCCGCACCTGACGCTGTTCGGTCTGGCCGCCGCTGTCGCGTTCCTCGGCTGGTCGCTCCAGAACAAGGCGCGCAAGGTCGCCGAAGCCGAGGCGAAGGCCGAAGATCCGCTCGCCGCCGCGGCACCGTCCGGCGATGGAAAGCCGAAGCCCAGGAAGAAGGGCAAGGACGGCGACGACTTCTCGATGGTCACGCCGCTCATGGTCGACGTCGATGCGGAAATCCGCTCGTCGCTCACCTATGACGACCTCAACGAGAAGATCATGGACATCCGCCGCGCGCTCTACCACGATTTGGGCGTGCCGTTCCCGGGCATCAACCTCTCGCTCAACGGCGGCCTGCGCGGCGGACAGTACCGTCTGCTTGTCAACGAGGTGCCCGTCTCCGAAGGCGTCCTGCGCGCAGGGTATGTGTTCGCGCTTGAGTCGGCGGAGAACCTGGCGGCAACGGGCATCGCCTTTGAAAAGGGCAAGCCGTTCATCACCGGCTACGAGACGTGCTGGGTGAAGCAGGAGGATACGCGTCTTCTTGACGAAAGCGGCATCCGCTACCTCGATCTCAACGGCGTGTTGACCTACCATCTCTCGAGCGTGCTGCGGCGTTATGCGAACGAGTTCCTCTCGCTCCAGGAAACCCGGCTGCTGCTCGACCACATGGAGAAGGCGGCGCCGGAGCTTGTGCGCGAAGTACAGCGCGTGCTGCCGATTCAGAAGATCACGGACGTGCTGCAGCGCCTCGTGCAGGAAGGCATCTGCATCCGCGACCTCAAGCGCATCACGCAGACCCTCATCGAGTGGGGGCAGAAGGAAAAGGACACCGTGCTCCTCGTCGAGTATGTGCGCTCGTCGCTGTCGCGCTACATCAGCTACAAGTTCTCGGGCGGCCAGAACATCATCGCGGCCTACCTGCTGGACCCGGCTCTCGAAGAACGCATCCGCAAGTCGGTGCGACAGACCTCGAGCGGCAGCTACCTCGCGATGGATCCCCAGAGCGTGCGCGCCATCCTCGCCGTGGTGAAGAAGACGATCGGCGACATCCGCAAGATCCAGCACAAGCCCGTCATTATCGTCTCCGTCGACATTCGTCGCTACTTCCGAAAGATGATCGACAAGGACTACTACGAACTGCCCGTGCTGAGCTTCCAGGAGCTCAGTCCGGAAATCAACATCCAGCCCTTGGGGAGATTGAAGCTTTAAACCATGAACTGGCTTTTGAAAATTGTAGAGGGTCCCCAGAGGGGCGCGGAGATCGCGCTGGTGGGGGGACGGCGGACGAGCTTTGGTTCGGACGACGCCTGCGACCTCGTCGTCGTCGATTCGTCGGTGCCGGCGAAGGCCTTTGAGCTTGACGTCTCCGATGCGGCCGTCACGCTGCTGGTTCCGGGCGAAGAGGCCAAGGTGCTGCCGCCATTCGAAGTACGGCAGTTCGGCGCCACGGCGATTGCGGTGGGGCCGGCGGATCGTCCGTGGGACGCGCTCGTCTATCCGAAGGCCGAGCCGGAGACGCCGGCTCCGCCCCCCGAGGCGACGCCGGCCGAGCCTCAGACGCCGACGGAAGGCGCCGGGACTGATACGGCGTCCGAGGCGGTGGCGACGTCGCATCGCGGCCGCGGCTGTCTGGTCGCGGCGTTGCTGCTGCTGCTCGTAATCGTGCTGCTGTGGTTCTTCTGGACCCCGTTTGCGCAGGCGTGTCCCTGGGCCGAACGGGCGCGTGCCCGGGCGGTGGCCGTCTTCTCCGGCAAGCCGCCGGCGGACCCGACGTCGGTCACAGGGGCGTCGGACGAGACCGCATCCCTTGCGCAGTTGGCGAAACAGTACGCTCTGGAGCTCGTGGAGACCAATGGCGTGCGGAAGCTTGCCGGCAACTTGGCGCGCCGTACCGAACGCCAGGCGATTCGCGCGCTGGCGCTGGCAGCCGAACCGACGGTGCAGTTCGACCTGACCGACGACGAAACGTTGCTCGCTTCGGCGAACGAACTGCTGTTCGTCGTCACGGAAGGGGCGTTGAAGGCCGCGTCCGCTTCGAACCGTGTCGTTGAGCTGACGGGCTATGTGGCGAATGCCGCAAAGCTCGAACAGGCGCTGCGGGCGCTTTCGCTCGACGTGCCGGGCGTTGCGCGTTGTGAGACGGGGAATGTCCAGGTCGGCGGTACGCCGCCTGCGAAGGTCGATCCCACGGATCCGACGCGGACAGTCGTCGCAGCTGTCGAACCGCCTCGGATTGAGGCGAAGCCCGTTCCGCGCAAGGAACTGCCGATTGCCGGCATCCTGCTCAAACCGTATCCGAGCGTGGTGATGCGGGGCGGTCTGCGTCTGGCTGAAGGCGCGCAGATCGGCACGGCGGTCATCGTGCGCATCGAGGCGGACAAGCTGGTCCTCCGCGAGGGAACGCAGGAATTCGAATGGAAGCCCTAAGCCATGGAAATGCTGGAAATCGAGCGCGAGCTGGCCGGACCCGCTTCGGCCGAGGCGCTGGCGAAGTACGATCGCCAGCTCGTCGAGTTGAACACGCGGCTCAAGGGGGCGCTGGCCGAGGGGCTTCCGCCCGACGAATACGCCAAATGCGAAGGTTTTGACGAGGTGATTACTCTCGCCCGCAAGCTTTTGCGTATACAGGTTCGTGGGAAAGTGCTATAATTCGAGTCCAGCCGTCAGGTTGGAAAGTGAAACAAAAAAACAAAAAGGAGCAACAAAAATGATCACATCAGTTCATACGCCGGATTCGATGGTGAAAATGGTCGACAACACGAGCACGATCTCGCGTGTCGGTGAAGGCGGGCAGCTGGCCCTCAACCAGGTAATCCATACGGACAACGTCTACAACGCGCTTCTCAACGCGGCGAAGACGATGGAAGACCGTCTCGCGGCGTCGCTGAAGACTTATCAGGAACACCCGGACGTGCAGGCGAACCTCCAGCAGCTTCAGTACGACCTCCAGCAGTGGAACCTTGCGCTGACGACGATGACGAACATCCAGAAGAACATGGCGGACGCGCTCAGCTCGATCGCCTCGAACTTCCGCTAAGTTTCGCGTGTTCGACCTGACGGCAGAAGAGGCCCGGCTTCTCCTGAACATCGCCCTTATGGCGGTGGGCGGAAACCGTTTCCAAAGCGCCGCGAAGATACTCGCCGCTTTGGAACGGTTCCGTCCAAACGCGCCGGCTGTCGCTTCGGCAAAGGCCGTTGCGCTCTTGAGCGCGCAGCAGTTCGCGGCCGGCGTCGAGTTTTTGGATGAATCGGCACTCGTCCGCTTCCCCGGAAACCCGATGCTCTTGGCTCTCAAGGGAATGGCGCTTCTTCGTCTGGACCGTCGGGTGGAGGCGATGGAACCGCTTCGTTTGGCGGCCGCGCAGGGTGAGGATCCCGCGGCGGCGCAGCTTGCGAAAGGATTGATGGACAATGACTGAAACAGCGATTATCGAAGCGGTGCGAGGCGCTGGCGGCGTTCAGCCGGCCGGTCCGCTTGAGGCGGCGGCGACGGTGGCCGATCCGTCGGCCGTGGCGCGTTTTGAGGCGGCGTTGGCGCCTTCGGCGCCGATGGAAATTCCCTTTGCGGGGCAGGTCGCCGCGACGTTCAATGCCGCGCAGGGCAACTATCAGGAGATCCTGCACCGCGTGCATGGGCTCACGTCCATGGCGCGCACGCAGTCGTTGTCTGCGGCCGAACTGAGTACGCTTCAATACGAAGTCAGCAATCTCGCGTTCCAGCAGGAGATCGTGACGAACATCGCCAAAAAGGCGAGCGATGCGGTTTCGACGCTGGTGAAAAACGGCTAAGGCGGTGTCCGAGTGAGTGGAGGAACGAACATGAGACGGATGCTCTGTCTGGCGGCTCTTGCCCTGTTGTTTGCGGGGTGCGAAAAGGAGACGACGCTCTTCTCGGGCCTTGAGGAGAGCCAGGCGAATGCCGTGCTTGCGGCATTGCTGGACAACGACATCAAAGTGTCGAAGACGCCGGGCGACGAAGGCACCTGGAATGTGATGATCGGTATGAAGGATTTCGCCGCGGCGGCGAACCTCTGCGAACGGCGGGGGTTGCCGCGTCGCAGGTTCAACGGCGTCGGCGACGTCTTCAAGAAAACGGGCATGGTGTCGAGTCCGAGCGAGGAGCGCATCCGTTTCATGGATGCGATCGCGCAGGACCTGTCCCGTACGATTTCAATGATCGAAGGCGTGGTGGATGCGCGCGTCCACGTCGTTCTCCCCGAGAACGATCCCTTCGCGAAAAACACGCTTCCGAGTTCCGCCGCCGTGGCCATTCGCGGCCGCTGGGATGCGGACCTCACGGAAGCCGTTCCCCAGGTGAAGTCGCTCGTGAAGAATGCGATCGAGGGCCTCGCCTACGAAAAGATCACCGTGACCATTTTCACGGATCCGCCGCCGAAGGCGCCGAAGAAATGATGGATGAAGAGGTCAGGCAGTTTTTGCTGACGGCCGCGTGGCTGTTCGCCCGACATGGGCAGGGCGCGCGTGCACGTGCACTGTGCGAGTCGCTGGTGGAGGATAATCCGCGTGACGGCGTCTCGTCGGCCGCTTTGGCCGAACTGCGGCTGGCCGAAGGCGATGCGGCCGGCGCGTTGCAGGTACTCCGCGCGGCGGAATTTCCCCCCGGGCTGCTACGTGCCGAGGCGCTTCTTGAGTCGCGCGCCCTGACGGCGCTCGGCAAGCCCGAGGAGGGCGCCAGGCGATGGCAGCGCCACCTTGCCGCCGCGAAGGGAGGTGCGCGTCAATGGATTTGACGGAAGAACGTGCGCTCGTGTCGAGCTCCTACTGGGGCAAGGTGCGCGATGCCTTTCTGGCAACGGGGACGTTCGAGGTCTATCCAAAGGACGATCCGCGGCGTTTTGCGTATCTCGACGAATCCGTCCGGCGCGAAATCGACCTTTGGCTGGATGCGCTTGAAAAGGTCGACGCCTGGCGGACGGTCGTGGACAGCGCGACCGTGCGGCAGCTGAAGACCGACTATCCCGGCATCTACCCCGACATCTTCCGCTACGCGGCCTACTTCGTTGGCAAGAAGGACGCTCGACGGCAGCTGATGAAACTGAGATTTCCCGAGGCGTACGACCTATGCTACTCTTGAAGAAGAACACATTTGAACTCGCCTCGGAGGGCGCGCGCGTCACGGCTGACGAGGCTGCGGCTGTTGTTCGCGCCGAAGAGGTGATCGCCGCGGCGGAAGCCGAGGCGGAAGCGATTCGCGCGGCGGCGCGCGACGCGGCGGAAGCGGAGAAGAAGCGCGGCTATGCAGAAGGCCTCGACGAAGGAAAGACCGAGATTTTGATGCAGAAGCTCAATCTCCTCGACGAGAGCGTGCGCTACATGGAGTCGGTCGAGAACAAGATGGCCGAGATCGTGATGAAGGCGCTGCGCAAGTGCGTTGCCGAAATCGACGACGACCAGCTCGTGGTGCAGATCGTCAAGAAGGCGATGTCCGCCGTCGTGCGCAACCAGCGGCAGATCACGGTGCGCGTCAATCCCGCAATGGTCGCAGTGGTGAAGGCGCGGATGGGGCTTCTGCAGGGCGAGTTTCCGTCGCTCACGTTCGTCGAGGTCGCCGAGGATCCGCATCTGGGGACGACGGCCTGCATCGTCGAGACCGAAGCGGGACTGGTGGAGGCTTCGGTGGAGGGTCAGATCGCGGCCATCGAAAAGTCGATCCGGAATAATTTCGCGAAGGAAAAATGAGCTCGTCGTTCGACTATATCACGCAGGTGTTGGACCGTGCGGTCGAGGATGCGCAGCCGATTGAAGTCAAAGGCCGCGTCATCCAGGTCGTGGGTACCATCATCAAGGCTTCCGTGCCGGGCGTGAAAGTCGGCGAAGTGTGCATTCTGCGCAATCCGTGGGAGGACTTCGAGGTCCAGGCCGAGGTCGTGGGCTTTACGAAGGAGGCGGCGCTGCTGACGGCGCTTGGCGCGATGACGGGAATCTCGGCGCAGACGGAGGTGATTCCGACGCGGCGCGTGCACATGGTGCCGGTGGGCGATTCGCTGCTGGGGCGTGTTGTGGACGGTCTGGGCCGGCCGATCGATGCGGACCGGAAGGGACCGATTCGTCCGGAAGCCTACTACCCCGTTTTTGCCGATCCGCCGAGTCCGCTGGAACGCCGAATCATTTCCAAGCCCATTTCGCTGGGCATCCGCGCACTGGACGGTCTTCTGACGTGCGGCGAGGGCCAGCGTATGGGCATCTTCGCCGCGGCCGGCGGCGGCAAATCGACGCTGCTCGCCTCGATCATCCGCAACACCGAGGCGGAGGTTTCCGTCCTGGCGCTGATCGGCGAACGCGGACGTGAAGTGCGTGAGTTCATCGAAAAGGATCTCGGCGAAGAAGGCCTGCGTCGCGCGGTCGTCGTGTGCGCGACGTCGGACCGTAGTTCGATGGAACGTCTGAAGGCCGCCTATGTCGCCACGTCGATTGCGGAGTTCTTCCGTGACAAGGGCAAGAAGGTGCTGTTGCTGATGGATTCCGTGACGCGCTTCGGGCGCGCCCAGCGCGAGATCGGCCTCGCTGCCGGCGAGCCGCCCACGCGGCGCGGCTTCCCGCCGAGCGTCTTCTCCGAGTTGCCAAAGCTCATGGAGCGCGCCGGCAATTCCTCGAAGGGTTCGATCACCGCCCTCTACACGGTTCTCGTCGAGGGCGACGACATGACCGAGCCCATCGCCGACGAGACGCGCTCCATC
>CADCPA010000141.1 GCA_902803135.1 uncultured bacterium | reverse complement strand
TTTTTTTTTAATGATACGGCGACCACCGAGATCTACACGATGAGCTCCTTCTCGAGCCAGCCGCCGTGCGAGTCCATGGTTTCGATTCTCGAATCCGAAGGCTATGACACGGGCCTCGACCTCGGCCAGCTCGCCGAGATCAACGCCTACTTCAAGGACCTCAAGGCGAGCCGCCAGCCGGCGAGCTCGAGCAAGGTCGAAGCCGTCGACGCCGGCGTGCTCCTGCACGCGATTCCGGGCGGCATGATCTCCAACCTCCGCAGCCAGCTCGCCCAGCAGGGTGCGCTTGACCGCCTCCCCGAGGTGCTCGAAGAACTGCCGAAGACGCGTGCCGACATGGGCTATCCGCCGCTCGTGACGCCGACTTCCCAGATCGTCGGCGTACAGGCCGTGCTGAACATCCTCTCGGGCAAGCGCTATTCAATGGTCACGGACGAGACGAAGCACTACGCCGCCGGCTACTACGGCCGTACGCCCGCCCCGATCGAAAAGCGGCTGCAGAAGAAGCTCATGGGCGACCTCAAGCCCATCACCTGCCGCCCGGCCGACCTTCTCAAGCCCGGCCTCGCCGCCGCCGCCAAGGAGATGCCGTCGAAGTACATCAAGGCGGAAGAGGACATCCTCAGCTACTGCCTCTTCCCGGAAGTCGCCCTCGGCTATTTCAAGTGGCGTGCCCAGCCCGACGACGCGAAGGATCCGATTCCCGCCGACGTCGAGATGCAGAAGAAGGATGCAGCCGCCGCGAACGTGCCGCAGCTCTCGGCCGACGATGCGAAGTTCATCCAGATCGGCAAGGCCTTCGCGGCGCTGATGGCGTCCTGCGGCGGTTCCTTCGACGCGTCGAAGCTCGCCGTGTCCGCCCCGGCCGCGCAGCCCGCCGCCGAAGCCACGGACGAGCCGTCCGCCGCGGCCGAGCCCACGGGCACGCCCGTGACGGCACCGTTGAACGGCACGTTCTACCGCAGCGCGGGTCCGGGCAAGCCGGAATTCGCCAAGGACGGCGCGACTGTCAAGGCCGGCGAGCCTTGCTGCATCGTCGAAGCGATGAAGCTTTTCAACCCGATCAAGACCACCGCCGCGGGCAAGATCACCTTCCTCGTAAAGCACGGTGAGATGGTGACGAAGGGTCAGACCCTCGCCGTCATCGCCTAAACGGTCAAACTGAAACGAAGGAGACGCAATCATGGATTTCACAACCGCAGCATGGCTCTGGCTCTATTTCGGCGCATTTCTGATGCTGGCCGAACTGATCAGTCCAGGATTCGTCATCTTCTTCTTCGGCCTCGGCGCCGCCACCGTCGCCGTCTGCAAGTGGGCGATTCCCGGCCTTTCGCTCGCCTGGCAGCTTGCGCTCTTCTCCATCTTCTCGATCGTCTACCTCGTCCTGCTCCGCCGCTGGGTGAAGAACGTGTTCAGGGGCGAAACGGATGCCATTTCGGAGAAGATCGAAAGCGAATACGTGGGCCGCATCGGCAAGGTGATCGAAGCGACCCGCCCCGACGTGCCCGGACGCATCGTCCTCGGCGACGCCGAGTGGGCGGCGATTTCCGAACAGCCGATCGACGTCGGCACGACAGTCAAGGTCGTCAAGCAGGCGAACCTCACTTTCACGGTCGCCGCCGTCTAAACCGCTTGACGCTTACCTCTCCGCTCACTCTCTCAGGGCTGTTCAGGCAAGAGGTTGAAGCCGTCGTCCAGCGCGCTCACGCCCTTCGCAACGAGGTCGATGACCGCCGCCACATCCTTGAGGTCGATGACTTCCACGGGCGAGTGCATGTAGCGGAGCGGAATCGAGAGCTGCGCCACGGCCGCGCCGCCGCGCTCGAGGCGCATCGCCCAGGCACACGTGCCCGTGCCGCGCGCGCAGGCGCGAAGCTGGTAGGGAATCTTCTGCGTGTCGGCGGTTGCGCGGAAGTGCTCGACGAGCGCGGGATGGTAGGTCGGGCCGACTCCCATCGCCACGCCGGAGCCGAGGCGCACGTCGCCGCACACCTTGCGGTCGTCCTTCTGCACGTCCGTCGCAAACGCCACGTCGCAGCAGATGCCGATCGTCGGCTGGATGTCGTAGGCCGCCGTCTTGCCGCCCACGAGCCCGACTTCCTCCTGCACGCTCGCCACGTAGTGGACGTTGCAGCCCGTACCGCAGGCGCAGTTCGCAATCTTCGCAAAGGCCTCGGCCATCGCAAACGCGCCCACGCGGTTGTCGAATCCGCGGCAGGAGACGCGCGAGCCCGCCAGCGGACGCCACCCCGCGTCGACCACGCCGGCGTTGCCGACGGAGACAAGCGCCTCCGCCTCCGCGCGCGACGCCGCGCCGATGTCGCACGGCATCTCGCGCAGCTGCTCCTTGGCGACGTGCTTGCGCTCGTCTGCCGACATGAGATGGGGCGGACGTACGCCGATGACGCCATTGACGGGACCCTTCGGTCCCGCGATGACAATGCGCTCGGACGCACACAGGGGCACCGTAACACCGCCGAGGGCGCTCAGGTAGACGAGTCCGTCATCGTCGATGTACTGGACGATGAAGCCGATTTCGTCGCAATGGCCTTCGATCATGACCGTATGCTTCGCCCCGCGGTCCAACACGCAATGGAGATTGCCGTGTCGGTCGATCGTCGGCTGCAGGCCCGTCGTCTCCTTGAGACGGCGGCCGAGCAGCAGCATCCCCGCCTGTTCGCTTCCCGTCGGCGTCGGCAACGCGACGAACTGCTTCAAAACCTCAAGCTGCGACTGTTCCAATTCCATTTTCAACGACCTCTCCTTCAAATTGTCAGCGACACGCAAACGGACGCACGTTGCGGATGCCCTTCATCATCTCGCCGAAGTTCTCCGGCGTCAGGCTCTGGGCGCCGTCGCAGCGCGCATGCGGCGGATCGTTGTGCACTTCGACGATCAAACCGTCCGCACCGATCACCGTCGCAGCCATGGACAGCGGCGGCACGAGCGAAGCGACGCCCGTCGCGTGCGACGGATCGACCACGATCGGCAGATGGCTCTTGCGATGCAACAGCGGCACGACCGTAAGGTCGATCGTGTTGCGCGTCGCGGTTTCGTACGTGCGGATGCCGCGCTCGCAGAGAATGACGTTCGGGTTGCCGCTCGCGAGAATATACTCCGCGCTCATGAGCAGCTCCTTGATCGTACCGGAGAACGCGCGCTTCAGCAACACGGGCTTCGTCGAATGCGCGCCCACTTCCTTCAGCAGTTCGTAGTTCTGCATGTTGCGCGCACCGATCTGCAGGATGTCGACGTCGTCGAAAAACTCGAGCTCGCGCGGGTCCATGATTTCGGAAACGATCGGCAGCCCCGTCTCCTCCTTTGCAATGGAGAGCAGGCGGAGCCCTTCCTCTCTGAGGCCCTGGAACGCATACGGCGAAGTGCGGGGCTTGAACGCGCCGCCGCGCAGGAGCGTGGCACCCGCGGCCTTCACGGCTTTGGCGATTTCGACGACCTGTTCTTCGATCTCGACACTGCACGGGCCCGCAATCACCTGGAAATTTCCGCCACCGAACTTCAGCGGCCCGCCGCCCTTCACGGGAACCTCGACGATCGTGTCCATCGAATGGAACTGGCGGTTGACGGCCTTGTAGGGCTCCTGAATGCGCTTGACGGACGCCACGACGTCGCTCATCGCCGAAAGCATGCCTTCGTCGATGCGGGACACGTCGCCGATGCAGCCCACAATCGTCCGCTGTTCGCCCACGGACACGCGCGGCGTCACGCCACGGTCTTTCAGCCATGACTCCAGCTTTGCGAGCTTCTCCGGACCGGCATCTTTACGGATCACAATAATCATCTACAACATCTCCATTCGCCCCATATCAGTTTTAAT
>CADCPA010000140.1 GCA_902803135.1 uncultured bacterium | reverse complement strand
GTGGCGCACCGGGCGTATTTCCTCGACGACGAGGAGAAGAGCCGTTTTGTGGACTTGCTGAGGCGCGTCGAGTTCTTCTGCTGCGTGAGGGTGCTTGCGTATGGAGGCCGCATTGTCTTCCGACGGCATATATCGATACACTTTTCTTGGTCACGGGGGGAAACATATATCAATACTTATCCTGAAGACCGAAAATGTCTTGAGCCGAAGCGATATACAAAATACGGCATTAATCAATTAAGCTTGTATGCTTGTCAGTCTGCGGCCCTTGACAAGGAAGATGAGGATGTGCTCAGACGCGAGCGACGTATTGTCTGGCGAAGTAATGTTGCCAAAGTAGGAACGTTTACCGGTTATACCCGTTCTGTCACATTGGTCATTGAGCCTTATTTCACAATCACGGTTGGAGGAATGAACGAAACAGGGAAAGAGAATGTGAAAAGAAAGAAAGGGGAGGCAAATGGGAGGAAATAATAAAATCATTGAGGTAGGACTGGTGGTTGTTTTACTTGTTGCTTTTATTTGTTTTTTGAAGTGCATTTATCCTGCGCTTTACATTGAGGAACCACCGAGAAATAAATATGTTAGGTGTTATTGTGAGATGAGCATTCTAAATAATCGGCTTTTCCCCAGTAGGCAAGTTCCTGTGGACAATTTCACAGCGAAAAATGTAAGGATCTTTCAACGACAATTGGATGGCAGGAGAATACAGCCTATTGATATTGGAAACATCGCAACATCCAACATCTGTGGAAGTACTGCGGTCGAAGATCCATGGGGGAACGCCTACTTGTTTTCACTGTCAAATGCAAGCAATAATGCCTATGCAATTAGGATATGGTCCTGTGGCCCAAATGGCAAGAACGAACAAGGCGAACAAGACGACATCTTGTTTAGAAACGAAACGGACTATGTGTCATTCAATGAAGATGACGAATCCCATAATGCGCATAGCATCAAGAAGTGATAGAAATGACATTCGAGGGTGAAATACGTAAGGCTCTGATGACGTCCTCCAATGCAGCAGTGGCGGTGGATTATCACTATGCCGCAGGCGGGCTGCTCTATCTCACGATTGACGGCGTTATCTGCATCCCCTGCTACGACAGCAACGGCAACATCACGCGCTAGAAGGAGCTTATCATTAATGGTGGCAGGTGGTGTTCATCCATAAGGGAAAACAGAAGGGTGTAAAGGGCCAGAGCAGGGTCAGAGCTCGCTCTGCCCCTTTCATTTCCTGGTTTTAAATGCGTCGGCCTATCGTAGCGCGATTACAAGTCCAGATTAAAAGTCCTTCGTCTGAATCGTCAAAATTTGATATACTTGAATTTCAAATTACCACCAGCATTGGAGAAGAGCATGAACTACCACCTCGCAATCGACATCGGCGCCTCGTCGGGCCGCCACATCCTCGGCCATGTCGAGGAGGGCAAGATCGTTCTGGAAGAGGTCTTCCGTTTCGACAACTCGCAGGTCCGCAAGGACGGGCACGACTGCTGGGACCACGCGGCGCTCGCGAAGAGCGTGGTGGCGGGCATTGCGAAGTGCAGGGATCTCGGCAAGATCCCCTCCACGATCGGCATCGACACGTGGGGCGTCGACTTCATCCTCCTCGACGCGGCGGGCGAGCCGTGCTCCGACATGGTGGCCTATCGCGACAAGCGCACGGAAGGGGCGGACGCCCTGGTCGAACCGCTCGTCTCGCGGGCGGACCTCTATGCGCGCTGCGGCAGCCAGAAGATGCTCTTCAATTCGATCTACCAGCTCGCGGCGCTCAAGAAGGAGCACCCCGAGCAGCTTGCGAAGGCGGCCCGTTTCCTGATGGTGCCGGAGTACCTCAACTACGTGCTCACGGGCAAGATGGCGAACGAGTACACGAACGCGACGACGGGCAATCTCGTGAACGCGCGGGCGAAGGACTGGGACTGGGAGGTCATCGGGAAGCTCGGCCTGCCGAAGCAGATCTTCGGCACGCTCGAGATGCCCGGCACGGTGCTCGGTCCGCTCGCGCCGTCCGTCGCCGCCGAAGTCGGTTTCGACGCGCAGGTCGTGCTGCCTGCGACGCACGACACCGGCAGCGCCTTCCTCGCCGTGCCCGCGCGCGACGACCGGGCGGTGTACATCTCCAGCGGCACGTGGTCGCTGCTCGGCGTCGAGAACGCCGATCCGATCACGACGCCCGAGGCGATGGCCGCGAACTTCACGAACGAAGGCGGCGCGTGGTACCGCTTCCGTTTCCTCAAGAACATCATGGGCCTCTGGATGATCCAGTCCATCCGCCGCGAGCTCAACGGCGTCGACTACGTCGAAGGCAAGGCGACGACCGCCTCTTGGACGCTTTCCGACTACGAGGCGGGCAGGAAGTACTCGTTCAACGACCTCGAGACGGCCGCGAAGGCGGCGGCGGCCTTTGCGGGCCGCGTGGACGTGAACGACGCGCGCTTCCTTTCGCCGGACTCGATGATCGCCGAGGTGCTCGCCGCCGCGGACGTGAAGCCGGCGACGGTCGGCGAGCTCATGCAGTGCGTCTACGCCTCCCTCGCCGCGTGCTACGCGAAGATGATCGACCATCTCGCGAAGCTCACGGGCAAGACCTACACCTCGATCAACATCGTCGGCGGCGGCTCGAAGGACGGCTATCTCAACGCGCTCACCGCGCAGGCCACCGGCCTCGAGGTGTTCGCGGGTCCAACCGAGGGCACGGCCATCGGCAACCTCGTCATCCAGTTCATCGCGGGCGGCGAATTCAAGGACCTCGCCGACGCCCGTGCGGCCATCGGCCGCAGCTTCGACGTGACCAAGGTGTGATTGTGTGATTGTTTGATTGTTTGGATTGTTGGATTGTTTGATTAGACAAGTCGTTGGCAGTTCGGATTCGAATAGGACAGATTCCTCCATGGCAGAAGACAGCAGTACCCTTGCAAACGTCCGCAACATCGGCATCGTCGCCCACATCGACGCGGGCAAGACGACCACCACTGAACGCATCCTCTTCTACACCGGCAAGATCCACAAGACCGGCGAAGTGCACGAAGGCGATACGACGACGGACTTCATGATCCAGGAGAAGGAGCGCGGCATCACGATTCAGTCCGCCGCCATCTCCTGCACATGGAAGGACTGGGCGATCAACATCATCGACACGCCCGGCCACGTCGACTTCACGATGGAAGTCGAGCGCTCGCTTCGCGTTCTGGACGGCGCCGTGTGCGTGTTCTGCGCCGTCGGCGGCGTGCAGCCCCAGAGCGAGACGGTGTGGCGCCAGGCGGACCGCTACCACGTGCCGCGCCTCGCCTTCGTGAACAAGATGGACCGCATGGGCGCCGACTTCGGCCGCGTCGTCGAGGAGCTCCGCGCGAAGCTCAAGGCGAACGCCGCCCCGGTCGAACTGCCGATCGGCAAGGAGGAGAACTTCAAGGGCGTCGTCGACCTGCTCGAAATGAAGGGCATCGTCTACGACGAGGCGAGCGAAGGCAAGACCTTCACCGTGGGCGACATTCCCGCGGAGCTGAAGGACGAGGCCGAGCTCGCGCGCGCCGAACTCTGCGAAAAGGTGGCGGACCTCGACGAAGGCGTGATGGAAGCCTATCTCGAGAACGGCGACCTCTCCGCCGACGAGCTGCGCGGCGCGATCCGCCGCCTCGTGTGCGCGGGCCAGTTCGTGCCGGTGCTGTGCGGCACGGCATTCAAGGACAAGGGCGTGCAGCCGCTCCTTGACGCGGTCGGCCTCTACCTGCCGGCGCCGACGGACCGTCCGCCCGTCTCGGGCACGGACCTCAAGACCGGGACGTCCGTCACGCGCCGGCACGACGTTTCGGAACCGCTCACGTCCCTCGTCTTCAAGATCGCGACGGATCCCTATGTGGGCCGCCTCTACTTCGTGCGCGTCTACTCGGGTGTGCTGAAGAAGGGCGCGAACGCCTACAATCCCCGTACGAAGAAGCGCGAGCGCATCATGAAGATCGTGCGTCTTTTCGCCGACCAGCAAATCGAAGTCGACCAGCTTCCCGCCGGCGACATCGGCGCGATCGTCGGTCTCAAGGAGTGCACGACCGGCGATACGCTCTGCGCGGAGATGAAGCCCCTCTACCTCGAGCGCATCACGGCGCCGCAGCCGGTGATGTTCATGGCGATCGAACCCAAGAGCGGTGCGGACAAGGACAAGCTCGTCGCCTCCATGGCGCAGCTCGCGGCCGAAGACCCCACCTGCCAGGTGCGCCAGGACGAGGAGACCGGCCAGACGATCCTCTCGGGCATGGGCGAGCTCCACCTCGAAATCCTCGTCGACCGTCTCAAGCGCGAATTCCGCTGCGCGGCGAACGTCGGCAAGCCGATGGTCAGCTACGTCGAGACGGTCACGAAGCCGGCGATGAAGGAATTCTCCTTCGACCGCGAACTCGGCGGCAAGCGCCACGCCGTGACGCTCTCGATCGAGATCCGGCCGCTCGAGCGCGGCAAGGGCGTGCAGGTCGAGCTGGCGCGCGACTTCAAGAACGCGCTGCCGGATCCGAAGTTCGCCGAGGTCGTCGAACAGGGCCTCCGGGACGGCATTTCCACGGGTGTCCTCGCGCGCTTCCCGATGACGGACCTTGTGGCGAGTGCCGTGCGCTGTACGCTGGTCGACCCGGAAATCTCGGACGAAATCGCCTTCCGCAGCGCGGCGGTGATGGGCTTCCGCGAAGCCGCCGAAGCCGCGGCGCCCGAGTTCCTCGAGCCGATCATGAAGCTCGAGATCACGACCCCGCCGGAATCCGTGGGCGAAGTGCTCGGCGATCTCAACGGCCGCCGCGGCACCGTGCTCGACATGGAGCAGCGCGGCGACATGCAGACCGTGCACGCCCGCGTGCCGATGGCGCAGATGTTTGGCTACTCGACGGCGATCCGCTCCCTCACGAAGGGCCGAGCCTCGTACTCGATGGAGCCGAGCGACTTCGCGCTCGTGCCGCGCAACGTGCGCGAGGAACTGCTGGCCCGTTAAGCTTTAAAGGGTTGAAGGGTGCTTGATTTCAAGAACATCTCGGTGCATTACGGGTTGCAGGACGTGCTGACGGACGTCAGCTTCCGCGTCAACAAGTATGAACGCGTGGGCGTGGTGGGCCCGAACGGATCGGGCAAGTCGACGCTCTTCAAGATCATCCTCGGGGAGACGTCGGCCGACCACGGCGAGCTCGTCATCGAGGAGAAGCCGCGCATCGGCTCCACGCGCCAGCATCCGGAACCCGACACGCCCGAGGAGACGCTGCTCGACTATTCGATGCGCGGCATCCCCGGCTTCCACGAACTCGAGCTGCGCATGCGCGCGCTCGAGGAGAAGCTGGATTCAGGCGACCTCAACGTGCTCCGCGAATACGGCGAGGTGCAGACCGAATTCGAACATCTCGGCGGCTACGACCTCGAGACGCGCGTGAAGGTCGCGCTCGGCGGCCTCGGCTTCACGACGGACGATTTTGCGAAGCCGTTCGCGAGCTTCTCGGGCGGTTGGCGCATGCGTGCGGAGCTCAGCCGCGTGCTGGCCTCCGAGCCGGACCTCCTCCTGCTCGACGAACCGTCCAACTACCTCGACCTGCCCGCCGTCGAGTGGCTGCAGAAATACCTCAAACAGTACCGCGGCACCCTCCTGCTCATCTCCCACGACCGCTTCCTGCTGCGGTCGCTCACGGAAATCATCGTGGAAGTCGACGCGGGCACCTGCACGCGCTACGAGGGCAACCTCGACTGGTACTTGAAGGAGCGCGAAGTGCGCTACCAGCACCTGCTCGCCGCGAAGGAGAACCAGGACCACCACCGCGAACAGCTCCAGCGCTTCGTGGACCGCTTCCGCGCCCAGGCCACCAAGGCCGCGCAGGCGCAGAGCCGCCAGAAGCTCATCGACAAGATCGACGAGGCGCGCATCGTCCTGCCGAAGCGGTACACGCAGTCGGGCCGTCTGCGCCTCGCCGAGCCGCCGCCGTCGGGCATCGAGATGTTCCGCTGCGAGAATCTCTTCTTCAGCTACGACGGCGTGAAGAACGTGCTGCACGACGTCTCGTTCAACGTGACGCGCGGCGACAAGGTGGCGCTCATCGGCTACAACGGCCTCGGCAAGTCCACGCTCATGCGCATCGTCGCGGGCACGCGCGCGCCCACGGGCGGCAAGGCCGTGCTTGGCCACAACGTCGTGCCGGGCTACCTCTCGCAGGAACTGGCCGAGACGATTCCGCCCGACCTCACCGTGTATCGCGTGGCGAAGGCGGCCTGGCAGGGGGCGACGAACCTTTCCGGCGAAAAGAATTTCCGCAATCAGCTCGGCGCCTTCGGCTTCGACGAGAACGACGTCGGGAAGCAGGTGGGCGTGCTGTCGGGCGGCGAAAAAATCCGCCTTGCCTTCCTCCGCCTCTTCCTTCAGGCGCCGAACTTCCTGCTGCTCGACGAACCGACGACGCACCTCGACCTTGACGGACGCCGGCTCCTCCAGGAGGCGCTGCAGCGCTATGCGGGCACGATTCTGCTGGTGTCGCACGACATCGAATTCGTGCGCGCCGTGGCGACGTCGGTGCTGGAGATCACGCGCGAAGGCATCCGCCAGTTCCCGGGCGGCTACGACTACTACAGCGAGAAGAAGGCGCAGATGCAGGCGAAGGGCGAAGGCGAAAAGCCGAAGGCCGCCGCGCCCCAGCCCGCGACGTCCGGCGACACGCGGCCCACGTCGAAGGAACTGCGCCAGCAGCGTGCGGCGGAACGCGCCAAGGTCGCACCGCGCGTCAAGGAGTTGAAGAAAAAAGTCGCCACGTGCGAGAAGAAGATCGATGAGCTTCAGGCGGAACTCGACGCGGCCTCGGCGGAGCTGTTCAGTCCGACGCCGACGACCGATTTCGCTGAAGCGAACCGCAAGGTGCGGACGCTGCAGTTCGAGATCGACCGCTACACGGCAGACTGGGAGAAGGCGGCCACGGAGCTCGAAGGGCTCCAGCTGGGACAGGGAGCCTGACATGCTGTACGCGATCCTTTCCGACGTTCATGCCAATCCGGTGGCGCTTGAAACGGCGCTGGCGGATGCGCGTGTACAGGGGGCGAAGAAAGTCGTCTGCCTCGGAGATGTCGTGGGGTATGGTCCCGATGCCGTGCGTGCGGTCGAGCTCGCCCGATCCGCCTGCGACGTGGTGCTGCTGGGCAACCACGACGCGGCGACCGCGGGGATGATTTCCGCGGCGAATTTCCGTCCCGAGGCGCAGGCCGGCGTGCGGCGCCATGCGAAAGAGCTGTCCGCAGAGGCGCTGGCCTGGCTGCGGGCGTGTCCCCTCGTGCTTCGCACGCGCACGTTCGTCGCGGCGCACGGCACGCTCGACCATCCGGAGGATTTCGGGTACATCCTCCGCGCCGACCAGGCGTACCGGGCGTTCGAGGCGATGGGCGACGGGAATCTGCTGTTCGTCGGCCACACGCACGTGTCGATGTGGTGCGCCCGGGAACGGCGGGGGATGATGACCGCCGACCGTACGGACGACCTGACGCTCAAGGACGGGGTCCAGTATGTGGTGAACGTCGGGTCGGTGGGGTATCCCCGCTGCGAATCCGAAAGCGTCTACGTGCTTTACGATTCGCGTCGCCGCACAGTCGTCTGGCGGCGGCTGCCCTTTGACTTCAAAGGCTATTTCAAGCAGATGAAAGACCGGAAAATATTCATTGCCCCGTGGCTCGAAAGCCGCGCGGCCCAATCAGGAGACAAGTCATGCTGACACTCGGAATCGATTCGTCCACCCAGGGTACGAAGGCCGTCGTCTACGACAACGCGACCGGGCGCGTGGTGGCCTCCGCCGCCGTGAACTACGGCCGCGACCTGCCCGAATTCAACTCGCCCGACGGCTTTCTGCCGAACGCCGATGCGCGCGTCCGCCGCGCCGATCCGCGCATGTGGGTGAAGGGCCTCGACCTCGTGCTGGCACGCCTGCGCGATTCCGGTGCGCCGATGGGCGAGATCGCCGCGATCGGCGGCGACGCGCAGCAGCACGCCACCGTCTATCTGACGGCGCAGGGCGTGGAGACGCTGAAGACCTGCGCGCCGGGCGAAGTCGATGCGGCGTGCTTCTCGCGCGCGGAGAGTCCGATCTGGATGGACAGCTCCACGAGCGCCGAAGTCGCCGCCCTCGACGCGGCGTTCGGCGCCGCGCTGCAGACGCGCACGGGCTCGCCGGCCATCGAACGCTTCGCGGCCGCGCAGGCGATGAAGTTCGCGAAGGAAGAACCGGAGGCCTGGAGCCGGACGGCGCGCGTGCATCTGCTGAGCTCCTTCCTCACGTCCTATCTGGCGGGCGCGGACGCCCCGATCGAGACGGGCGACGGCGCGGGCATGAACCTGCTGAATCTCCAGACGCTCAAGTGGGATCCCGCCATCTGCGATTTCGCGGCGCCGGGCCTCTACGCGAAGCTGCCGGCCGTCTACCTGCCGAACGATCCCGACACGCTGCGGCTCGCGCCGCGCTTCGCCGTGTTTGGCCTCAAGCCCGGCATTCCCGTGGCGCCGTTCACGGGCGACAACCCGGCCTCCCTCGTGGGCTGCGGCGCCGAGGAACCCGGCTGCGCGGTGGTCTCGCTCGGCACGAGCGACGTGTTCTTCGGCGCGATGCGCGACTTCAAGACGGATCCGGACGGCTTCGGCCACGTGTTCGGCAACCCGATGGGCGGTTTCATGTCCCTCTCCTGCTTCAAGAACGGTTCCCTCGCCCGCGAGCGCATCAAGAAGGAATGCGGTGTGGACTGGACGTTTTTCGACGAAACGGCGTTTGACCTCACGCCGGCCGGCAACAACGGCCGGCGCGCATTCCCGTACTTCGAAACGGAGATCACGCCGAAGCACGACGCGACGGGCGTCGAGGCGAACTTCGACTGGGCCGCGGCGGCGAACGAGACGAAGATCCGCGCGATCGTCGAGGGTCAGATGGGCAACATGTACGACCGCACGCGCTGGATCGGCGAATTCGAGAAGGTCTACGTGACGGGCGGCGCGTCCAAGTCGCGCGGCATTCGCGGCGTCATCGCGGACATCTTCAAGGCGAAGGTCGAGACGCTTGACGTGGCGGATTCCGCCGCGGTCGGCGGCGCCCGCCTTGCCACGCGCGCGTTGGGGCTCGTCGGTCTCGCCCTCGCGCTCGTCTTCGCGCCCGCGGCCGAGGCCGCATGGACGCAGGTCGGCGAACTTCAGGTCGCCTCGTCGCAGGCCCTGCAGCCGCAGGTCAACTTCCTCGCGTCGAAGATGCAGTTCCCGCTGCTGCCGCTCGTCGTCCAGCAGGCGATGGCCGGCAGCGACACGGCGAAGAAGTTCGGCCCGTCCCGTCCCGACGCCAACTTCGGCGCGAAGATTTTCGCCGAAGGCACCGACACCGTGGTCGTGACGGTCTGGCCGCTGGGAGCCGGCGGCTTCGAGGGCTGGAAGGCCGCGCATCCGAAGAAGAAAATCGTCGACGGCCTTGTGGCCTACAAGGCGAAGACCCCGGAGGAGACGGCGCAGTACGCCGCGTTCAGCGCCGACGGGAAGTGGGCGTGCCTCGCCGAGAAAAAAGAGCTGGCGCTCCTCGCGGCCAAGCAGGCCGCCTTCGCCACGCCGATGAAAAAGGGTCTTGCCAGCCTCGTCTTCGAGGAGGCGTTCTTCAAAATCGGCGCGGCGGACGCGCACGGCCTCTGTGCGCAGCTTGAGGCGGCGATGAAGGATCTCGCCGAAGAGCCGCCCCTGCCGGCGGGTTTTGCGACCACGACGCTCGCTCCATTTCTGTCGGCCTACCTCAAGGACCTCAAGGCGCTCCGTCTCGTGCTGGGCGTGTCGGAGCACGGCGTCGACCTGCGCGCGAAGCTGTCGCCGCGCGCAGGCGGCGTGCTGGCGGATCCGTCCCGCACGCTGCCGGCGGCCGAATTCGCCTTCGACGGGCTGACGACCGGCGTCGATCTCGCGTTTGTCGGCGTGCGCGTCGCGCCGAAGGGCGAGCTGGCGAAGACGTGGCCCGCGGTTGCGGACGGTCTGCTCAAGGTGCTGGAGCCCGACGCGGGGAAGAAGATCCGCACGACCGACGAGGTCTTCGCGCTGGCGCTGCCGGGCAAGGAGAAGAAGGAAGGCGAAGCGCTGGGCGCGGCCTTTGCCAAGGCGGTGCCGGAACACAAGACGGCGAAGGCGCCGATGTTCGCGGGCTATGTGTACGAGGAGACGGAAAGCGAGGGCGGCAAGACCGGTTCGCTGCCGCTCTGGTTCCTCGGCTGGCGCGATGGCGCGGACTACCGCATGCTCGCGCGTCTGCCGTACAGCGCGCTGACGGCGGCTTTGAATGCGGCGATGGGTTCGCTCATGGGCGGCGCGGCCGAGTGACGCCATGCGTACGCGCTGTCCGTTTCTGATGCTGGGTCTGGCGGTCGCCGGCCTTTGGGCGGCGGAACCGCCGGCCCGGGCCGCCGATGCCAAGGCCGCTTCGCGCGCGCGCCGGCTGGCGCGCGCGATCAACGGGGAGCTGGCGACGCTCCACCTCTCGCGCCAGGCGCCGAACGACCTCATCTCCCGCCGGGCCTGGACGAATCTCCTCGATTCGTGCGACGGCGACCGCATGGTGTTTACGGCCGAAGACGTTGCCGGATTCGCGCGGGCGCACGACGTGCTCGACGACGCGCTCCGCCTCGGCGATTTCGCCTTTGCCTATCAGGTGCGGGACCTCTTCCGCGCCCGTCTGCGGGAGCGGACCGCGTTTGCGACCAATCTGCTCGCGCAGGGGTCTTTTGACTTCTCGGGCCACGGCACGTACGCCTACGAGCGGTCGAAGGCGGACTGGCCGCCGGCCGGCGCGGCGCGCGATGCGCTGTGGACGGCGCGCATTCGCGGCGAAGTGCTGGATGAATGGCTCGACTGCGAGACGGGGGGCGTGGCGCGCGCGGCATCCGTCGTGGCGAAGTCGTATGCGGACATGCTCGCCGCCGAACTCAAGCGCAAGCCGGCCGAGACCTGCGACGATTTCATCGTCTCCGTCGTCTCCGCCTACGATGCGCACACGGCCTATCTGCCGCCGGACGACTTCGAAACGTTCCGGCAGCAAATGGACCTCACGCTCTGCGGCATCGGCGCGGAGTGGATGAAGAAAGACGGCGCGCTGAAAGTCAAGCGCGTGATGCCGGGCGGGCCGCTCGCGAAGGACGGGCACATCCACGTCGGCGACGTGATTCTCGGCGTCGCGCCGAAGGGCGGGGACGAGATCGTCCGGATTTCGGAGACGGCCGATTCGGATCTCGTCTCGCTCTTCCGCGGCGAGAAGGGCACGAAGATCACGCTTGAGGTGAAACACGTAAACGGCGAGATCAAACGCTACACGCTTGTGCGCGACGACGTGCCGATGGACGACGACGCGGCTTCGTCTCAGGTCGTGACGGCCGATGTCGGCGGCACGCCGCGTCCGCTCGGCTATCTCCGCCTGCCCTCGTTCTACTCCACGCTCGAGGGCGAGTCGGCTGAAAATGCCCGCTCGTGCGCCGACGACCTGCGCGCCGAGCTCGAAAAGCTGAAGAAGCGCGGCGTCGCGGGCGTGCTGTTCGACCTGCGCGACAACAACGGCGGCTCGCTGTCCGATGCCGTGAAGGTCGTCGGCCTGTTTGTGCGGCAGGGCCCGGCGGTGCGGATCCTCACTGCGGACGGCGAGACGACGCTCCCCGTGCCGGACGGCGCCGTGGCGTGCGAAGTGCCGGTCGTCGTGCTGACGAGCCGCGGCAGTGCCAGCGCGGGCGAACTCGTGCCCGCCACGTTGCAGGATCTCGGCCGCGCCGTCGTCGCCGGCGACGACCGCACGTTCGGCAAGGGAACGGCCCAGTCGGTGTGCCCGTTGGAAAACCGCGGGGGCGGCCTCGTCGTCACGGACGCCCGCTTCTACCGGGTGACGGGCGGCTCGACGCAGTTCAAGGGCGTTGAGCCCGACATTCTGCTGCCGTCCCTGACGGAAGACGAAGTCTTCAAGGGCGAGCGGGGACTCTCCTATCCGCTGCCGTGGGATGAACTGGCGCCGGCCGCCTTCACGCCGAGCTGGGATCTCACGCGCTTTGTGCCCGAACTGCGCACGGCTTCGGAGGCCCGCCGGGCGAAGAATCCGGCCTGGCAGAAGCATCTCCAGCTCGTGAAGGATTCCGCGGCGCTCATCCAGCGCACCGAGATGCCGCTCAACCGGGACGCGCGCAAGGCGCAGTTCGACCGCGACGAAGCGGTGACCGACGAGCTTGACCGCCAGGAGGAGGAGGGCTTTAACCCCCTCGCGCGCGACAAGGACCTTGTCCTTGACGAAGGACTCAACATTCTGGCGGACCTCGTGCGCCTGAACGACGGCCGCACGCTGCCCGCGGCGAAGCCGCTCACGTCCGCCGACAGCGGCCTCTTCGACGGCATCGACGACGACTGACTATGAGAAACATCCTGATTGTCCTGGCGACGGGCGCGTGGTGTGCGTGCGGCGCCGACGTGGTGGTGCATCCGACGGATGACGGCCGCGCCCTCGTCAATCCCGACATGGGCTGGACGATGCACTACTATTCGAACATTCCGCAGAACTACGGCTCGTTGCTCGAGCCGGGTGACGACTGCGCCTGGTTTCCGGGCTGTTCGACGGTCTACCTGCGCATTCCCTGGGCCTACCTCGAGCCCGAAGAAGGCGTCTACAACTGGGCTGCGCTCGATACGCCCGCGCAGCGCTGGATCGCGCGGGGCGGACAGGTCGCCTTCCGCATCACCTGCAGCGAGAGCTGGTTGCGTTTCGCGACGCCCGAATGGGTGAAGCGCGCCGGCGCGAAGGGCGTGTTCTACGACTTTGGGAAGGGACCTGCGCCCGACGGGCGGAACTGGGATCCCGACTTCGTCGACCCGGTCTTCCTCGCGAAGCTCGAGAACTTTCTCACGGCCGTCGCGGCGCGGTACGACGGACGGCCCGAGGTCGCCTTCATGGACATCGGCACCTACGGCATGTGGGGCGAAGGCCACACGGGATTCTCGAGCCAGGTGCCGCAGGAAAAGATGAACGTCGACGTGAAGACGCACATCGATTTGCACGTGAAGTGCTTCCCGAGGACGAAGCTCGTCATTTCCGACGACGTGTCGGGACCGACGAACCGGAGCGGAAACTACCCCTTGCTCGACTACGCGCGCGCCAAGGGCGTCGGCTGGCGCGACGACTCGATCCTGGTGCAGCCGCCGCCGGAGTCGTGGTACCATGCGGATCAGGCCGCGCAGTTCTGGCCGACGCTGCCGGTCGTTCTCGAGCATGAGCACTACATCGGCTCGAAGGAGAAGAAGGCGTGGTCCGCCGATCTGCTCGTGAAGAGCGTCGAAGAGATGCATGCGAGCTACCTGTCGATCCACGGCCCGGCCCGTCAGATCCTCGACGAGAACCGCGCGGCCGTCGACCGCATCAACCGTCGGCTCGGCTACCGCTTCCAGGCGCGCGAGCTCGTGTGGCCCGAATCGGCGTCCACGAAGGGCGAGCCGTTCACGGTGCGCATGAGCTGGGCGAACGCGGGCGTGGCGCCGTGTCTGCGCGACGCGTATCCGTGCCTCACGGTGAAGGACGCGCAGGGGCGCATCCAGGCCGTGCTCGCGGATGCGGACTTCAACCTGCGTACGCTCCCCGTCGCCGCGCCCGGCCGCGCCGAAGCGCGCAGCCATGCGTTCACGGTGCGTCTCGGGCGTTGGCAGGCGCCGACGTTCAAAGAAGGCACGTACGACGTCTTCGTCTCCGCGGGCAAGGTCGACGGCACGCCGGTCTACGAACTGCCGCTCCCCGCCGACGACGGCCAACGCCGCTACAAGGTGGGGCGGATCCGTTTCGCCGACCGCTAAACCTCCGGACGGCATCCGGATTCGGGCAATCTTCCGCTTGACGCGGACAGTGCCACATTGTATAATAGGGCAAAAGTTGAAATAGGTTTTTGCAAGCGGAATGTTTTCATAATCTTTTCGAGGAGGTTGGCATGCGGAAATGGGTTGCGTTTTCCCTCGCCCTTGCGGCGGCAGGGAGTGTGTGGGCCGGGCAGCGCTATACGGGAAATCACCCCTATGGCGACAGTTACGGCCTTGTGGATGCCTTCAACGGAACGACCAACGAGATCTGGCCGTTCAGGGCGTACAATACGCCCGGCATTGTCGTGGGGGACACGCACAACGGGCATGCGCGGAACGGCAATGTGGCTGTCACCTATCCCGGCACGATCACGGTGGACAACACCGAAACGGGCGCGAATCTCGGCGACGACGGCGACAAGCGCGTCTACACCTCGTCGCCCGCGTGGGCGCCGCCCGAGATCTACCAGATCGAAGTGTGGGGCGCTTCTTCGAGCACGATCGAGGGGCTCACGCCCGGAGCGACCTACATCGCCGAGATCCACTTCGCCGAGACGTACAACGGCAATCAGAACCGCGTGTTCCGCTGCCGGGCGAACGGCGAGACGCTCGTCTGCGGCGTGAGGCCCGGCAACGCCGGTTTAGGCGCGGCCCACGTGTTCTCGGCGCAGGTGCAGGCGGACTCTGAAGGCAAGATCGCCTTCGTCATCACCAACTACTCCGACAACGGCATCTGGGGCGGCTATGCGGTGTGGGGGACGTCCGCGCCGACGTGGACCAACCCCTCGATCGTCGGCGACGGTGCCGACGTGAAGGCGACCTGGTCGGGCGGCAAGGACGTGCTCCGCTACTATGTCGAGTCGTCCGATGCGGCCGAGGGTCCGTGGACGAACGTGGCGACCCTGCCGCCGGGCTCGACGTCCTACACGGGGGCGGGGGCCTATAATCCGGCCACTGAAAAGTACTGGCGCGTCGTCGCCTCGAACGGCGTCGGCACGGTCGTCCAGCAGGTTAAGCTCGGCGACGCGTCGAGCGTCGTCTACACCGACCTTGCGACGAGGGGCGAGACGGTCGCGAGCGCTCCCGCGGTGAACTATCGCGTGGCGACTGCCGGCACGGGCGACCTCAACAAGCTCGGCTCGGCGACGACGGAAGTGGGCGCGTATGTGAACGGCCAGCCCGATGCGACGACGCTGGCGCTGGCCGCCGGCGAGACGCTGAAGGCGGGGACGTTGGGCGTGCTGTCGGGCGCCGGCGATCTGACGATCGGCGAGACGGTCGGCACGGGCACGGTCGCGCCGCTCGCGGGCAACCTCAATTTCGACGTCAACGGCGCGGGGTCCGTGCTGACGGTCAATGCGCCGGTGGCGAAGCAGACCGACGGCGACGCGATCGTCAAGTTCGGCGGCGGCGCGGTCAAGCTGGCCGGCGGCACCGACATTGCAAAGCTTTCCATCGGCGGCGGTTCGCTCGAAGTGCCCTACGGCGCCGATGCCGAATTCGACAAAACGCTGACGGGCGTCGGCACGTTCGTGAAAGCGGGCGCGGGCACGCTGACGGTCCAGAACGACAGTCCTGATTTCGCGGGCACGTTCCAGATCAAGGAGGGGACGGTGCTGGCGGGCAAGGACGGCATGGCCTCCGCCTTCGGCGACGGCAAGGCCACGATCGAGGTCAAGCCCGGCGCGACGCTCGACGTCGGCAATCCGAACGCGACGGTCGACAACGCCGTTAACTTTGGCGCGACGAAGGTCGTCATCGCCGGCACGGGCGCGAACGGCACGGGCGGCGCCCTCGTCAACTCGAGCGGCCGCAGCCAGTACAACACGTTCCGCTATCTGGAACTCGCCGACGACGCGACGGTGCACGCGACGGGCCGTTTCGACGTGCGTATGAACGGCGGGGCCGCGACCGACCTGAACGGCCACACGCTCACGAAGGAAGGCGACGGCATGTTCGTCTTCACGAACGTCCCCGTCGACGCGGGCGGCGAAGGGGCGAAGATCGTCGTCAACAAGGGGTCGCTGGGCGCCGAAGTCAATACGGCGTTCACGGGCGCCGGCTCGTTCGAGATGGCCAACGACGCGGCGTTCGACTTCTACGATCTTTCGCCGGCGGTCACCTGGCCGCTCCTCGTCAAGTCGACGGGCGGACGGTTCACCTGCCGCACCGGCAACTACGACGGTCGGAACGACTGGGCGGGTCCGGTGACGCTGGAAGGCCGCCTCAACACGGAGGCGAACGACAATACGGGCCTTCGTGTGACGGGCAAGATCACCGGTACGGGTTCGCTCGGCCGCACGGGCGGCGGGTCTGCCGGCATCGTGAAGATCGAGAACACGGAGAACGACTACACGGGCGGCACGGAGGCGAACTACGGCCTCCTCTACTTCCCGTCGGCCGCGGCGCTGCCGGGCTTCACCGAACCGGGTCGGGTGACGGTGTCCAACCAGGGCAAGCTCGTCGTCAAGCTGGGAGAGGGCGGCGCGAACGGCTGGAGCGCCGAGGAGGTCGCGGATCTGCGCGCGAACGCGACGGCGCCCGACGGGTCGAACGGCGCGATTGTAATCGACACGAACGGCCAGGATCTTGAGGCGCCCGCGGGTGCGGCGGACAAGCCGATCGGTCCGGGCAAGGCCGGCGAGGGCACGTATG
>CADCPA010000139.1 GCA_902803135.1 uncultured bacterium | reverse complement strand
GACCAACGTCAGGCCGTTGCAGTTGAGCGTTCCAACCAGCTCCATCGAAATGCAGCCCTCGGCATCGACGAAATACTGCTTCGACTCCCGGTTCGACACCCCGGCAGCCGTCACGGAAATCGCCAGGGCGACTCCAGGCCGGACGCGCGGACCCGTCCAAATCGTCGCCTTGAGCTCCGGCTCCTGCTCCGATCGCGAGCCCGGCCCGTTGAGAAACTTGTCAAAGTCAATGCACCCGGCCACGCCACACAAGGCGAGTAGAAGCGCGGTAAACGCGGCGAGTCTGTCCAGTTTTGCGGTCATTTGCAAGCCAGTTCTCGTTCCAAGGGCACTCACTCCCAAAAGGAACATCGCATATGATACACTTTTCTGCTGGAGATGGCAAGAGCGAAATTCAAAAAAACGAGTCGCCGCGCAAACGGCACGGCGGCCCGTCTTTCCGGCGCCCCCTTAGGCCTCGGCGGGCGGGTTGGCGTCAAGGATCATCACCTTGAACGACACCGTCACGCCTTCGCCCAGGTCGAGCTTGGCCTCCTTCGTGCCGACTTCCTTGAGCTGGTCGGGGAGGTCGAGCTGCGAACGCTCGAACTTCACGCCGCGGTCGGCTTCGATCGCCGCGAGGATGTCCGTCGCCGACACGGAGCCGTAGAGCTTCACGCCGTCGGTCGTCGCCGCGCTCACCGTGATGGAGAGGCCCGCCAGCTTCGCCGCGAGGGCTTCCGCCTCCGCCTTGCGCGCCTTGCGCTCTTCGGCGCGCTTCGCCTCGAGCTTGGCGAGACGGCGCTTCGACGCTTCCGTCACCGGAGCCGCGAGGCCCTGGGGCAGGAGCATGTTGCGCGCATACCCCGGAGCGACCTTGACGATCGCGCCGGCCTTGCCGAGGAACTTGACATCGGCCATCAGCATAACTTCGGTCATTTTCCCGTTCCTTTCTTAGGCCATGAGGCCCATGTTGCGCGCGCGGCGCACGCCCTTCTTGATCTGGCGCTGCTGCATCGCCGTCACGCCCGTCACGCGGGCGGGGATGATCTTGCCGTATTCGGTCACGTAGCGCTTGAGGACCTCGATGCCGCTGACGCTGAGGTCGATCTTGTCATTCGCGGGGATTGCCGGACGACGGCGGGAGGTGAACTCTCCGCGGTCTTCGCGTTCCGGACGCTCGCTCTTCTTCTGGTAGGCCATTTTCTGGTTCCTTGTTTATGATTGTCTGTTAGAACGGCTGAGACTGCTCGTCATAGTCGTCGAATTCGCCCGGAGGCAACATCGCCGACGATGCATTGGGGCCGATCGGCTCGCCCGTCAGGCGGCTCTGGTTCGGAGCCGGCAGCGGGAGGAACTTCACGGTCGTGGCGCGGACCTTCAGCTTCTGGTGCTTCTGCCCGTCCTTTTCCCAGGAATCCATCTGAAGACGACCCTCGACGAGGACCGACCGGCCCTTGCGAAGATACTGCCCGCACAGTTCGGCGAGCTTCTCCCAGGCGTCGACTTCGACGAACGTGGGGATGTCCACCAAATTGCCGTTGCGGTCCTTCCGGCGCTCGTTGAGCGCGAGAGCGAAACGGCACACTTTCGTGGCGTTCATCCCCACCGCGCGGACCTCGGGGTCGCGGGTCAGGTTGCCCATCAGGATCACTTTGTTGAAAGACGGCATGTCTCGCTCCGCCGTTATTCCGCCACAGGGGCTTCCGCCGCCTCGGCCGCTTCCTTCTGAGCCTTGAGCTCCGCACGACGCGCCGCGGCCTCGGCCTGGGCGGCGAGAATCGCCTCGCGGCGTTCGTCGACGGCGAGGACCTGCACGCGGAACACCTCTTCGACGAGGCGGTAGCGGTTCACGAGTTCCGTCACCTTGGCGGGATCGAGTTCAAAGCGGACGAGCACGTACACGCCGTTCTCGCGCTTGTGCATGCGGTGCGCGAACGTGCGCTTGCCGAGCACTTCCTGGTTGAGGACAGTGCCGCCGAGGCGCGTCACTTCCGCGAGCGCCTTCTGGATCTGGCTGTCCAGCACGTCGTCCTTCGCCTGACCGGCGAAGATGTAAAGACCATCGTACTTCTTCATTTGTCGTTTTCCTTCCCGGCCGCGGCGGACGTCGCCGTCCATCCGTTATACCGGTTCATCGCGATTTCAGTACCGTTCAATTCAATCGTTTCAACTGCCTTGACGGCTTCCGCCACCACTTCGTCCATGACCGTGCGGTCGTCGGGACTGAACTTGCCGAGCACATGGCCGACCACGTCGGCGCGCGTACGCGCCGTCCGGCCGACACCGACGCGGAGCCGGATGAAATCCGGCGAGCCCGTCCGCTCGATCACGCTCTTGAGCCCGTTGTGGCCGCCCGCCGAACCGCCCTTGCGGATGCGCATCTTCCCCACGGGGAGGTCGATGTCGTCCGAGACGACCAACAGGTCTTCCGCCACTTTGGCGTTGTGGTACTTCAGCACGGGGGCGACGCAGTTTCCGCTCAGGTTCATGAACGTCAGCGGCTTCACCAGCATGACCTTCACCGCACCCAGCAGGCCCGTCGCAAGGGCCCCGTTGAACGAGGACGAGTTCTTCCAGGACGCACCGATTTCGCGCGCCAGCGCATCCACGACCTCAAAGCCGATGGAGTGCGGCGTATTCGCGTATTCCGCGCCCGGATTGCCAAGTCCTGCGATCACCTTCATCAAGACACCCGAACGGAAGAATTACTTCTTAGCCTCCGCCTTGGCGGCTTCGTCCTTGCCCTTCTTGATCACATCGGGCGCCTTCTCCTCGGCGGGGGCGCCCTTGGTGGTGTCGGCGGCGTCCGGAGCCTTGACGACCGCCACGGCATATTCGCCGCGCGTGACGAGCGTCTGCTTGTCGCCGAGCTGAAGATCGCGCACGAAGAGCGTCTGGTCCAGACCGAGCGCGGACACGTCGACTTCGAACTTCTCGACGATGTCCGTCGGGAGGCATTCGACTTCAACCGCACGCAGCGTCTGCTCGAGCACGCCGCCGCCGATCTTCACGCCCGTCGCTTCGCCGACGAGATACAGCGGAACCGTCACGCGCACCTTCTGCGAGAGCGAGACTTCGCTGAAATCCACGTGGATGGGCGTACCGGCCAGCACGTCGTTCTGCATTTCACGCAGCAGCGCCGGAACTTCGGTACCGTTCACGTCCAGCGTCACCAGGAGCTGCTTGCCGCTCCGGCCACGCATCGCCATCATGAACTCGTGGGCGTTGAACTTGATCAACTTCGTCCCGCCCTTGTTCATGCTCATCACCGACGCGGGCACGAGGCCGGCACGGCGAAGACGGCGGACCGCACCCGTACCCTGCTCAGTACGGACTTCCGCCTTGATCCTGATCTGATCCATTCTTGCTTTCTCTCTTCGTTTTCCCCGCCTGCTCTCACGCACGCGCGCTACCCTCGACGGTCAAAGGTGGTATTATAGCATAAAATGACGGAGTTGTGAGGGGTGAAAATGAAGAAAGTTGGGAGTTGAAAGTTGAAGGTTGTCCTCCCAACTCCCAACTCTCAACTCTCAACTTTCAACCCGGTACGGATGAACGCATGCATTTGGCCGCCGGCCGGATTGAGCGCATCGCGCGCGACGAGCAGGCGTTTGGCCTGGCGCGCGACGGCAGCGGAGGGGTCGACGAGTTCGGCCCGGCCGGCCACGAGGCGGGTCATCAGGGGCGCGAGGTGGGGAAAATGGGTGCAGCCGAGCACGAGATGGTCGGCTCCGGCCGCGAGCAGCGGTTCGATCTTGGCGCGCACGACCGTCTCGGCGCGGGGACCGTCGAGTTCGCCGCGTTCGACCAGTTGGACGAATTCGTCGGCCACGCACATCAAAACAGTCGTCTTGCGGGCACAGCGTGCGCACGTTTCGCGATACAGGCGGCCATGGAACGTGCCCTGGGTCGCCAACACGCCGACGACGCCGGACTTGGACCGCAGTGCGGCCGGCTTGACGGCGGGCTCCATGCCGACGAACGGCAGGTCGGGCCATTCGGCCCGCAGGGTGTCGATGGCGGCGGCGGTCGCCGTGTTGCAGGCGACGACCACCATCTTGCAGCCTTTTCCAAGGAGCGTGCGAACGTGGCCGCGGGCGAGATCGACGATCTCGCCCGCGGGTTTATTGCCGTAGGGACAATTCGCGGAATCGGCGATGTACACCGTGTCCTCATGCGGCAACAGCTTCTTGACGGCATCGCGGATGCAAAGTCCGCCAAGCCCGCTGTCGAAGAAGCCGATGGGCGCGGTGTTCATCGTTCCGCCCTGCGCGTTCAGCACGCGGCGAGCAGCGCGCGGACGGCGTCGGCCGCCGCCTCGGGGGCGACGAGCTGCATGGCCTCCTTCGGGTCCTTGCGCGCCTTGATCTCCACGCCGCCCTTGGCGAGGCCCTTCGCGCCCACCACCACGCGCACCGTGAAGCCGATGAGGTCGGCGTCTTTGAACTTGACGCCGGGACGCTCTTCGCGGTCGTCGACAATCACGTCCACGCCCGTCGCCTCAAGCCGGGTCTCGAGATCCGCAGCGACCTTCGCCACGGCTTCGTCCTTGGGATCGAGCAGATCGATGCAGACCTGGAACGGGGCGACCGCGGCGGGCCACACGATGCCGTCCTTGTCGTGGCTCTGCTCGATGACCGCCTGCACGGTGCGGCTCACGCCGATGCCGTAGCAGCCCATCGCCATCACCTGCTCCTTGAGCTCGTCGGTCTTGTACACGGCGTTGAAGGCGTCCGTATACTTGGTGCCGAGCTTGAAGACATGGCCGACTTCGATGCCGCGCTTGATGACCATCGTCTTGCCGCACGTGGCGCAGACGTCGCCGTCGCGCACGACCACGAGGTCGCCGAAGTCCGCATCCGTCAGCTTCGTGTCGCGGGCGAGGTCCACGTTCTTGAGGTGGAAGTCGTCCTTGTTCGCGCCCACGAGGCAGCCCTTCGCGCCCTTCAGCTCCTGGTCCGCGACGATGCGGAGGTTCGCGTCCGCCGGCTTGACCGGACCCACGCTGCCCGCGTTCGCGCCCGAAGCGGCGCGCACGGTGTCGTAGTCGGCCAGCTCCACCTTCTTCGCGTTGAGGAAATGCTTGAGCTTGACGTCGTTCACGTCGCGGTCGCCCGGCACGCACACCATCACCGGCCGGCCGTCCACGCTGTAGATCAGCGACTTGACGAAGGCCGAGCCCGGCACGCCCATGAACTTCGAGACTTCGTCGATCGTCTTCGCGTTCGGCGTGGCGATCTCCTCGATCTCGCCGCACGGCGCGTCGGCGCGCGGCGCGACCTTGCGCGCGGCCTTCTCGAGGTTGGCCGCGTAGCCGCAGGCGTCGCAGAAGGCGATGCCGTCTTCGCCCGCATCCGCCAGCACGTGGAACTCGTGCGAGAACTTGCCGCCGATGTCGCCCGTGTCGGCTTCGACCGGATAGGCGCGGAGGCCGCAGCGCGCGAAAATCCTCTTGTAGGCTTCGAACATCGCCATGTAGCTCGCGTCCGCCGCCTCGAGGGAGGTGTCGAACGAATAGGCGTCCTTCATCAGGAACTCCTTCGAGCGCATGAGGCCGAAGCGCGGACGGATCTCGTCGCGGAACTTCCACTGGATCTGATAG
>CADCPA010000138.1 GCA_902803135.1 uncultured bacterium | reverse complement strand
TGGGGAGGCAGACTGCGGCGCGCGGCGCTGCGGCCAGCGCCCGCGCCGCAGGATGAGGGGCCCCAAGGCGCTCACCCGGCGAAGCGCTCCGGCCGCAAAGCACTCCCCTGCATTTCACTGACCGATTACCCAGATTCGTGCCCGCGCAGTTCGCCTCTTGGCGCATTTCTCGAAATCATGCTATAATAACCACGGTCAAATCGAGAGGAGACACTGCCATGATCGACTACGAAAAGGAATTTGAACGGCAGCCCGCCTATGTCGAGCGCCAGAAGCTCGTCGCGACGACGTTCAAGCTCGTCTACGGCTGGATGGCCGCGGGCCTCGCGCTTTCGGGCGTCGTCGCCTGGTACACGGCGGCGAGCGGACTCTGGGAGAAGGTCCTCATGGGGCCCGGCCTCTGGGGCTGCATCATCGCCGAGCTCGTGCTCGTCTTCACGCTCTCCGGCGCCATCCGGAAGCTGCCGACGGCCGTCGCCGCGCTGATGTTCATCGTCTACGCCGCGTTGAACGGCCTCACGCTTTCCATGGTGTTCATCGCCTATCAGCTCGCGCTTGTCGAACGCGTCTTCTTCCTCACGGCCGGCATGTTCGGCGGCCTTGCGCTCTACGGCTCATTCACGAAATCGGACCTCTCGAGCATCGGCTCCGTGTGCGGCATGGCCGTGTGGGGACTCATCCTCGCCGGCGTGATCAACATCTTCATGCACAGCTCCGGACTCGACTGGGTCATTTCAATCGCCGGCATCGTCACCTTCGCCGGCCTCACAATGTACGACGCCCAGAAGATCAAGAGCATGGCCGCCGCCGAGGGGACGATGGACGACGCCCTGGTGCGCAAGTTCGGCATCCTGGGCGCATTGAGCCTCTACCTCGACTTCATCAACCTCTTCCTCTATCTGCTCCGCTTCTTCGGGCGGTCCCGCGACTAAGGCCGCGTCACTCGCGTCGCGTCATTACCGTTAAGCGGGCGGTCAGCCGCCGGCGCGGCGCAGTTCGCACGCACACCCCACGAGGGCGGTGATGATTTCATCCGGTTCCTCGACGAGCGCGATCGACATGTGGCGGTAGTGGCCGTTCTCGATCATGTTCTTCAACAAGGGGAAGACCCCCACCTCGTCCTCCCAGAAATCCTTGCCGACGAAGACCATCGGACTCGCAAAACCCTGCGTGAGATAGTGGTTCTGAACCGCCTCCTGGAAGACCTCCTGCAACGTGCCCGCGCCGCCCGGCATGAAGACGATGCCGCCGTACGCTTCGCTCAGCAGCACGTTCTCGCGGATGCCGTTGTCGAAGAACTTCGCAATGTGCGTCGCGAACGGCGTGGGCGGCTCCTCGCTGAAGAACCAGGTCGGCACCGCGAGACTCACGTGTCCTTCCGTGCGCGGAAAGCGCGCCATCACCTCGAAAGCCGTCGCCAGCCAACCGCTGTCGCCCGCCAGAGGCGCGCGGGCCAGGATGGCGAGCGCTTCGTCCATTTCCGCCACGCTGCGGCCCGACAGCCACACGCCCAGATGGGTCGCCTCCATCGCGCCGGGGCCGCCGCCGCTGAGCATCACATAGCCCTTCTCCGTGAGGCGCATGGCAAGTTCCACGACGCGGCGGTACGAGGGGTCCGTGCGGGACAGCGCATGGCCGCCCATCACACCGACGACACGGTTCTGCTCAAACCAGCCGAGGAACTCGTACATCGCCTTGCGGATGCGATGGTCGTGAAGGGTGCGCGCCCACATTTCCACGGGTTCGGGATAGAGCGGACCCGTCTCCGCCACATGCTGCGCCACGCGCGAGTCGAGGCACTTGGCCAAACTCCCGGGATCGTTCGGATCGAAGGCGTCAAAGAGCTCTTCCCCCGTGTAGAGCCGGTTGCGCGACACATCGTACGGCACGTCCGCCAGATGCTTCAAGGCCTCGGCGACCTGCCGTTCGTCGAATTGTTCGGGATTGTACATTACTTCTGCTCCGCTTTCTGTCCTTTTTCCACAACATCCTTCACATTGCGCACGGCCTTCTGGAAAGCCGCGCGCATTTCGTCTTCTCGCCCCCAGGCCACGCGCCGCCGCTCCGCGTTCAGAATGCGGCAGTGTCCGGTGACCTTATGGCGTTCGAGCTTCCAGCCCTTCTCCGTCGCGAGCACGGTCCACCAGAGGCCGGCGTCGACGACCTTCAGTTTCCAGTTCAGCTTCTCCTGCGGTACGAGCACCTCCGCATCCTGCGGCAGTTCACCGTCCATGACGCGTCGCAAGGCGGCGAAGTAGAATGTCGCGAGATGGTTTGAAATCCGCTTGATCGCGTCGACCCTTCCCCAGGCGGCCTTCACCTCCGTCTCCGACGTGATGGTACAGGGCACCAGCTGTTCGATCACGTTCGGCAGTTCGCCGAGCGCACCGCCCGCACCGAAAGCCGAAGACTTCTCGCCGCCCATGCGATAGGCGTAGCGCAACACGACGTCCTCGGGATTGCAGAGGCAGAGGACGGGCTGGACCGATCCTGCCCCCATCAGCTGCAAGTCAGGGTCGTTGTTCGGAATGGCGCCGGCGAGCACGATGCCCTGCTTCACCTTCAATCCCCGCCGTCCCAGCAGGGCGAGCGAACGGGAGACGATGCGTCCGCCAAGGGAGTGTCCGACCAACGTCAGATTCGTCCGCGTGCAGTCGGGCAGCGCGGCGAGGCGCGCGACGAGATTCGTCGCCTCGGCATCCGCCGCCGTACGGGCCTTGCCCCAGCCCTGGTTGCCGTGCCAGTCGTGGAAGCGCACCGTGGCGGAGGGAAACGTGTTCGTAAAGCTCGTCCAGGCCTGCCCCTCCGCCGACCCGCACCGCAGCCAGCCCGGCACGTACCAGGCCGTCGGCGCGGCGAGATCGACGTCCTCGTGCGGGTCGCGCACGACGTCGTAGGCGCGCCAGGGCGTGTTCGTGCCGCCGGCCTGGAGATGCACGATGTCGCCCTCGCGGTACATCTGCTGCGCACCGCGGGTCAGGTGGAGTTTGCGGGCGGCGAATTCCCTGTAGTCGGCCTGGCCGGACGCCGGGCCCGAATAGACGACCTTGATCGTCGAGTCCGCGCCGCCGCCCGCCGCCGTCCAGCGCGGCAGGAGCGACACGCCCTGACAGGCCGCCGGCGCCGGAACGCCTGCGAGATCGGCCAGCGTCGCCATCCAGTCGACGGAAATCGAGGGCCGAATGTCCTCATGGACCGGAAAGCCGCCCTTCCGCCAGACAAACGTGGGCACGCGGAGCCCGCCCTCGTAGACATCGCGCTTGAAGCCGTCGAACGGACCCGCGGACTGGAACGTACGCGTATCGGCGCCGTATTCGTCGGCCGGACCGTTGTCGCTCGTAAAGACGAAGATCGTGTTGTCCGCCACGCCAAGGGTCTCGAGGTGGCGCATGAAATCCGCCAGCGCCGTGTCGAGGCGCGTGACCGCCGTCGCGTAACGGGACGGATGCTTGGGCAGATCCCGATAGAGCGGGTCGATCCACGTGTTGCGCAGCTCGCGCGGCTCCTGCGCCAGAGGCCAGGTCGCGCCCGCCTCGGGATAGGGGCCGCCCGGCACGTGGAGGGTGTCCTTGCAGGCCAGGGAATCATCCGACTGGCCGGAGCCATGGACCGTATTTACGGCTAAATAGAGGAAAAAAGGATTCCTTTGGGCGACGGCCTCGGCGACATAGGCCTTCGCGCGGGCGATGAAGAGGTCCGTCGAATAGCGGCCGACCGCCGTATCCGTCGCCTCGGCGCGGTCCTCGTAAACGCCCATGAAGGCGTTTCGGATGTTTCCGCGGTAGTGGTAGTAGGTATGGCCCGCGAGATGGTCGAGGAAGCCGTAGAAATGGTCGAAGCCGCGGTCGAGCGGGTGGGCGATGCGCGGACGGCCCGATTCGCCGCCGCCGGCGACGCCCCATTTGCCGACGGCGTAGGTCGAATAGCCGGCAGACCGCATCACGGTCCCGAGCGTGTCCTTTTCCGCGATCGGGTGGTCAAACTGGTTGTTTTGCACGGAACAGCACCCCTGGAGGCGGCCCGTCAGCAGGGAGGCGCGCGAGGGCGCGCTGACCGGGGCGGCGCAGTAGTGGCTCGAGAGGACGACGCCCTCGCGCGCCAGGTGGTCGAGGAACGGCGTGTGGATACGCGGGAGACCGGCCGGACGCGTGCGCTGGGCCGTCCAGCCCACGTCGCCGTAGCCGAGGTCGTCCGTCAGCACGAAGACGACGTTCGGGCGCGTCCCGGAACCTGCCGCGGCGGCGGCCAACGGCAGTGCAACGAGCAGGAAACCGATTTTTTTCGTCAGCATGGACATCTTCCTTTGTCGGCAAGTCGCGATGTGGGCCCCACGACGGACCGAGGGCAAAAATCCCCGGTGCACAGTATATCAAATTCCCTTGCATCGCGCGCGCGTTTATTCTATACTATTGCCATGTTTTCCAAATTCAAAGGACTCTTTTCCACCGACATCGGCATCGACCTCGGCACAGCCAACTGCCTGGTCTATGTCAAGGACCGCGGCGTCGTGCTGCGCGAGCCGAGCGTTGTCGCCATCGAAGAGAAGACGAAACGCGTGCTCGCCGTGGGTAAAGAAGCCCAGCGGATGCTTGGTCGTACGCCGGGAAACATCTTGGCCATCCGGCCGATGAAGTCCGGCGTCATCGCCGATTTCGACGTGACCAAGGCCATGTTGAGCTATTTCATCCACCATCCTGAAGTCTGTCCGATGCGGTTCTGGAGCAACTACTCGTTTGCCAAGCCGCGCGTCGTGATCGCCGTTCCCGGCGGCATTACGGAAGTCGAGAAGTACGCCGTCATCGACGCCGGCAAGGCGGCCGGTGCGAGCGACGTCGTGCTTGTCGAGGAACCGATGGCCGCGGCGATTGGCGTGGGACTGCCGGTTGCCGAGCCGGCGGGCAGCATGATTGTGGATATCGGCGGCGGAACGTGCGAGGTGGCCATCATCTCCCTTTCCGGCATCGTGCACTCGCGCAGCGCGCGCTCGGCGGGCGACGCCATGGACGCGTGCATCGTGGGCCACATGCGTCGCGTGTACAATCTTCTGATTGGCGATCGCACGGCCGAAGAAATCAAAATGCAGATCGGGTCCGCATTTCCGACGGGTCAGGAGACGACCATGGAAGTGCGCGGACGCGACATCGTGGCAGGACTTCCGAAGACGATGACCATTTCGTCCGAGGAGATCAGAGACTCGCTCACCGAACCTGTTTCCAACATTGTCGAAACCGTCAAGACGACATTGGGCAACTGCGAACCGGAACTGGCGGCCGACTTGGTCGACCGCGGCATCGTGCTTTCCGGCGGCAGCTCGCTCCTGCGCGGTCTCGATAAACTGATCGCCCAGGAGACGGGGCTGCCCGTCACGCTGGCGGACGACCCGCTGTCGGCCGTGGCCGAGGGTACGGGACAGGTGATGAGCCAGCTCGACGTTCTTCTCAAGAACACGAGGCGGTAATCCAACGGAAGTCCTTCCGTCAAGGGAGGACAGTTGAAAAGCAGAACAGGCACCATTGCCGCGCTCGTCGCGGTCCTGGCACTCGGGCTTTGGCTCGTGTGCGGGCGGCGTGCGGCCCAAGAGGTGGTCTACCCTCTTGAGAACGGTCGTGCCTGGGTGGCGCGGACACTGTTCACCCGCCTCAAGGGCGTTTTCCGCCAGGGGGCCGTCGCCGCGGAGAATCGTCGTCTCAAACTTGAAAACGAAGCCCTCCACCTGCTTGAAATCGACATTGCGAAGCTGCGCACCGAGAATGCGCGCCTCCGCGGGCTGCTGGACTTCAAATCCGATTCGCCGTCCAACCGCTGGATCTGCGCCCCCGTGCTCTCGCGCGACGGCGCCGGCGGCGTGCGCGGACTTCTCCGCGTCGGCCGCGGCTCGGCGGACGGCGTGACAACGAACGCCGCGGTGGTCGTCGCGGACGGTCTGGTCGGCCGCGTGGAGCGGGTCACGAGCCGGACGGCCGACGTGCGCCTCATCACCTCCCCTTCCGTGAAGGTCTCCTGCGAGATCGCCACGGGCGATCCTGAATTCGGCACGGTCTACGGCATTCTCGAAGGCGGGGGCACCCACCTGATCCATGCCGAAGCCGGGGCCTCGGTACTCTATCTCATCAACCCCCTTCGCATCCGACACCTCAAGCGACGGCCCAACTTGCCGTCGCGTGCGAAAATCATCACGAGCGGCCTGGGCGGCATCTATCCCCGCGGGCTGACGATCGGCTACCTGATTGACGGGTGTGATGAGGACGATTCACTCTTGGAGCGAGAGGGCGACGTCGAGCCGGCCGTCGATTTCCCCGCGCTCGAGGACGTATTCATCCGCCGTGCAGACTAGAATCGTCCAGATCCTCTTCCTGATCCTCAGCACGGTCGTCGCCGGTGCCTGCCAGGACATGTGGCCCGCCTTCTGCGGCGTCAAGCCGCCCTTCCTGCTGACGCTCGTTCTGCATGCGGCCTTCCAGAAGGCGAATTTCGACGAGTCGGACCGCCATGTCGAAAAACCGCCGTTCTACTCCGCCATCTGGATTCCCGCCGCCTTGCTCGCCGGCGCCTTCGAAGACGCCCTGAGCGATTTCCCGGTCGGCTGCGCGACGGGCTATTTCCTCCTGGCGGGCGCGGCGGCCCGCTTCCTCCGCAACTTCATCCATGTCTTGCGCCCGGCGGTGCTCGGCATCGTCGTCGCCATGGCCGTCGCCCCCTTCCATGAACTCTGGCTCGCCGTGTGGGGCGTCTCGGGCGACCAGCAGTCCCTGTTCATCCGCTTCTTCGCGGCCGCCATTCCCGCCGCCCCGGTGGGCGCATTCCTCTTCTTTCTGCTGCCGCATCTGGAAACAGCCGTCGGTTTCGACGGTCCCGACACGAACCGGAGGCTCTCATGAAGACCTCGTCGTGGTTCATCCTCGCGCTCGGCGCCCTGTTCGTCTTCGGCGAACTGGTGCTCGCCATCTCCCTCTTCCGCCTTCAGGTGCTGAACGTGGCGGATTCGCGGGAAAGCCAGGAAATCCAGACCATCCGCCGTGTCCGCGTGCCGGGGCTGCGCGGCCGCATCCTCGACTGCAAGAACCGCGTGCTGGCCGAGTGCCGTCCAAGCTACTGCATCAGCTGCAATCTGGAAGAATTCCAGCGCCGCGGCGCCCCTTCGAACACCGTCGCCGCCATCGACGCGGCCATCGAGAACGTCGCCACGGCCCTCGACCTGAAACGCCAGATCAACATCCGCCAGATCGAGCGCCATCTGCGGACCGCCAGTGCGATTCCGCTGATCGCCTGGCGCGATCTCGACGCCCGAACCTTCGCCCGCTTCTGCGAACGGCTCGACGAGTTTCCGGGCTTCATCGACCATGTCGAAGCCGAGCGGACCTATCCCTACGGCAGCCTGGCCGCGCATGTGCTCGGCTATACCGGCCGCGGCAATGCCGGCGATCCCGAACGCGACCCCGTCTACTTCAGCGAAAAGGACATGATGGGCCGCAGCGGCGTGGAGAGCTACTACAACCGCTTCCTCGCCGGCGTCACCGGCGAACGCCGCATCCGCGTCGATGCGCGCGGGTTCCGTCCCACCAAGGCGCGGCAGACGATGCTCGAAGAAGCCGGCGACGGCGGCATGGCTCCCGCCGACGGACTCGACCTGCATCTCACGCTCGACATCAAGATCCAGGCGGACGTCGAACGCGAACTCCACAGCGTCACCGGCGCCTGCGTCGTGCTGAACCCCCGGAACGGCGCCGTGCTCGCCCTCGCGAGCGCCCCGACGTTCGACCCCAATAGCTGCGTGCCCTACCTTTCGCCCGAGGTCTACGCCTCGCTCACGAACGCCCCGGCCAAACGCGGACAGAACCGCGCCGTCAACGAAGGCTATGCGCCCGGTTCCACGTTCAAGCCGATCACGGCTCTCGCCGGGCTTTCCACCGGCTGGATGCCGGAAGACGAATACAACTGCACGGGCGTCTACCGGCTCGGCGACCTGCGCCTCCATTGCTGGAACCGCTACGGCCACAGCTACGTCAACATCCGGCAGGCCCTTGAGCAAAGCTGCAACACCTTCTTCTGCAACCTCGGCACGGCCATCGGCTCCAACGCCGTCATCAAGGCCGCCCAGGCCTTCGGCCTCGGTTCCCGCACCGGCATCGACCTCGGCGGCGAATACGCGGGCGTCGTGCCGGACGACGAATGGAAGCGCCGCTGGTACAACGAGCCCTGGTACCCCGGCGACACCTGCCAGATGTGCATCGGCCAGGGCATGCTGCTCGTGACGCCGCTCCAGATGGCCGTCGTCGCCGCGACCCTCGCCAACGGCGGCGACATCTACCGTCCTTTCCTCTACGATCGGGAACACCTCTCGGCGCCGAAGCCCGTCCGCCGCATCCCCTTCGCGCGCGACGACATCGAACTCGTCCGCCGCGGCATGAAGGACGTCGTCGATCTCGGCACGGGCCGCAGCATCGCCATCCGCACGGACCCCGAAGTGACGCCCAACGGACGCCACCGCCGCTACAAGCTGAACGTCGACTGCGGCGGCAAGACCGGCACGGCCGAAATCGGGCGCGGCGAGACGAAGCGCAAGAACACCTGGATCATCGCGTTCGCGCCGTTCGACAAGCCGACCGTCGCCATCGCCATGGTCGTCGAGCGCGGCGAGTCCGGCGGCAAGACGGTCGCCCCGCGCGTCCACAACGTCCTCGCCGGCATCTTCGGCGAAAACGAGATTTCGGCCGTGTACGCCACGTCCAGCAGCCTTGAGGGGAGAGACTGACCATGCTGACCGACCTCCTCGAAAAATTCAAGCGCATGAACTGGCCGCTCACGGCCTTCATGGTCGCCCTCATCGTCTTCGGCACGACGTTCATCTGGAGCGCGGGCAGCGCGCGCCAGGGCGCTTTCCTGCAGAACATCTGGTATTCGTATGCCTGTACGGCGGTGTTCGGGCTCTTCCTCTACTTCGTCCTCGCCACGCTCGACTACCGCAAGCTGCTCGACCTGTTCGCCCTCCCCGGCTACGCGATCGCCCTGTTCCTGCTCGCGATCGTGCTGAAGGTCGGCACCAAAACATACGGCGGCCAGCGCTGGCTCTGGTTCTTCCAGCCGAGCGAGCTTTCCAAATTCGCCATCATCCTCTTCATCGCCCACCTCGTGGGTCCTGCCGGCCGCGAGTCGTTCAAGTGGTTCCTCGTCGCAGGCGCGGCGTTCGCCGTACCCGCCCTGCTCATCCTCAAGGAGCCCGACCTCGGCACGGCGCTCGTGCTCGCGCCGGCCGTCCTCGTGATGCTGCTCGCCGCACGCGTGTGGACCAAAGGACTCGTCGTCCTCCTGCTGGCGGGCATTCTCGCCGCCGGCCTCGTCCTCGGCACCGTCTATGTCGCCGAACAGAAGACAGATCCCGACCGGAAGGCCGAGATCTACCGCCGGCTGCCCCTCAAAGACCACCAGATCAAACGTCTGCGCGTCTTCCTCTTCCCCGACCAGGATGTCAAGGGCGCCGGCTACAACCTCCGCCAGGCCCTCATCTCCATCGGCTCGGGTTCGGTGCGCGGCAAGGGTCTGACAAAGGGCGAACTGAAGGCGCTCGGATACCTGCCGCCGGCCGTCTCGATGAACGACTTCATCTTCGCCGTCGTCGCGGAGGAGAGCGGCTTCATGGGAAACCTGTTCCTGCTCAGCCTCTTCCTCGGCCTCCTCCTGTCGACGCTGAAAATCGCCTTCCAGGCGACCGAAGACCGCGGGCGCCTGATCGCCCTTGGCGTCGCCACGCTCATTTTCTGCCATACCTACATCAACATCGCCATGTCCATCGGGCTCATGCCCATCACCGGCCTGCCGCTGCCTTTCATCAGCGCGGGACGGACCTTCCTCGTCGTTCTGATGGCCTCGCTCGGCGTCGTGCAGAGCGTCAGCGTCCATCGGGAGGAGGAAGACGCTCGATGAACAGCGCGAACCACCTTTCACCCCTTCAACCGGAAATCTCAACAACTCCTCGACAAACAACCGACTGATCAACCGACACAAACCCGCAACCCTTGTCCTCTTAATCGACATACGAACGAATTTACAACCGAAAGGAAGAACAATGTCTGTCATCCAAACAGTCGTCAGCACGGTCCGAAGCTGGCTCCGGCGCAGCAAGATCAAACGTGAAATCGTCGTCAACGTGGAGCGCCTCGAAACTCGCGTCGCAGTGATGGAAAACGGCCGTCTCGAAGAATACATGGTCGAACATCCCGAAGACGAGCGCCTCGTCGGCTGCGTCTTCAAGGGCCGCATCCAGAACCTGCAGGACGACCTGCAGGCCGCCTTCGTGGACATCGGCCTCAAGAAGAACGCCTTCCTCCATTATTGGGACATGCAGCCCGACGTGGACGCGTTCCTCGACGAAGTCGAAGACGACGACGACGACGATTCCAACGGCAGGAACGGAAAAGGCGGCAAGAGCGGCAAGAACGGGAAAAACGGGAAAAACGGCGGCCGCCGCCGCGGCAAGCCGCCGCGTCTCACCACCGAGGAGATCCACGAGAAGTTCAAGCCCGGCTCCGAAATCATCGTGCAGGTCACGAAGGGTCCGATCTCCACGAAAGGTCCGCGCGTGACGACCAACCTCTCGATCCCCGGCCGCTACCTGGTGATGATGCCCGGCACGAAGACGCGCGGCGTGAGCCGCAAGATCGGCGACGCCGAGGAGCGCAAGCGGCTCAAGAAGATCCTCGACCGCCTGCTCCTCCCCGAGGACGTCGGCCTCATCGTGCGCACGGCGGGCGTCGGCGCCAAGGGCACGTCGTTCGTGCGCGACATGCGCAATCTGCTTGAGAGCTGGCACGAACTCCAGGGCAACTGCAAGAACCTCCGCACGCCCTGCTGCGTGTGGCAGGAGCCGGACCTCGTCGAACGCGTCGTACGCGACTGGCTCACCGAAGACATCGACAGCGTCATCGTCGACGACCAGAAGACCTTCGAGAAGCTCCGCGACGTCACGAGCCGCATCTCCCGCCGTGCCCGCGGCAAGGTGCGCCGCTACGAGGGCGCCGAGAACGTCTTCGCCCGCCTCGGCATCGAACGCCAGCTGCACGACGCCTTCAACCGCCAGGTCAAGCTGAAATCCGGCGGCTACCTCGTCATCGACGAAACGGAAGCCTTGATCGCGGTCGACGTGAACACCGGCCACCACAAGGGCAAGGGCACGCAGGAGGAAGCCATCCTCGAGGTGAACCTCGAAGCCGTCGAGGAAGTGGCACGCCAGCTGCGCCTCCGCAACATCGGCGGCCTCGTCGTCCTCGACCTCATCGACATGAAGAGCCGCAAGCACCAGAAGCAGGTCTACCGCGCGCTCAAGGAGGCGCTCAAGCGCGACCGCGCCCGCACGAACGTGCTCGAGATCAGCGAACTCGGCCTGCTGGAAATGAGCCGCCAGCGCCACGAGGAGTCCATCCTCTCCATGCTGTCGAGCACCTGCCCCTACTGCGGCGGCCACGGCGTCGTCAAGTCGCCGCTCGCCGTCTCGATCGAGCTCCAGCGCCAGCTCACCTCCCTGCTCCGCAAGGCGGACGAGGAGAAGCGCCCGTTCGTGCCGAAGATCGTCATCGCCCCGGCCGTGATGCAGCGTCTCCGCACCGAAGACGCGCAGATTCTCGCCCAGCTCCAGGCGCAGTTCAACACGAAGCTCACGTTCGTGTCGGAACTCCACCGCCACCCGGAAACGTATTCCATACTGGACTCCGAGAGCGGACAAGTGCTATACTCTTCGGGTGCCGGCAAACCCGCCGTCTAATCTGCGACGAAAGCCGTGTTGAGGAACCTCATGAAAAAGAAGTCCACACCCGCCCTCCTTCTGGCCGCCTGCTCGCTTGCCGTGGCGGCCGCGGAGCCGAGCCTGCTCGACCTCCTGGCGCCCGACCCGCTGCCGCCCAAGACCGAAGGACAGTCGATCCAGGGCGAACTCAAGATCAGCGGCGACTACTTCCAGGCCAACCGTTCGACCGGCGCCGTGCTGGCCACCGGCCATGTCGCCGCCGTCGCCGCCCCCTACCGCTTCCTCTCGGACCGCGTCTCGCGCACGGAAGACGGCGTCTATTCGTTCGGCAAGCCCGCCCAGGTGACGACCTGCTCGAACGAAGTCGACCATCTCCACTGGGAGCTTCGCGGCGACTTCACGTATCTTCAGAATGAAGCCGTCGTCGTCAAGGACGCCTGGCTGCGCTTCTACGACATTCCCGTGTTCTGGGTGCCGTTCTGGTACTATCCGCTGAATACGGACTACGGTCTGCGCGTGCTGCCGGGCTATCGGTCGCGCTGGGGCGGGTTCGTGCTCACGAAGTACGTGTACGACCTGATCGGCAACGGCTCGCAGGACGTCTACTCGCTCGCCGCATCGTCCGCCGCCGACTACCGCACGAAGAACGGCTTCGGCGTCGGGCAGTCCTTCCGCTGGCGCCTCGGCGATCTAGGCCACGGCAAGATTTCCGGCTACTATGCGTGGGACGAAGACTACGACCGCTACACGCGCCGCCATTGGAGCAGCAGCCACCGCAACTATCGGAACTGGGGCAGCGAGGTCGAACGCGAACGCTACCGCATTCTGCTGGACCACACGGCGGAACTCACCGAACGCGACGACCTGCGCGTGCATGCGACGTTCTTCAGCGACTCGCACATGAACCGCGACTTTTTCGACAAGCAGCATCGTCTCGAGTCGATTCCCGCCAATGAAGCGTGGTACGAGCATCGCGAGCTCTCGTGGGCCGCGGGTGCCAGCGTGTCGGGTCCGATCAATGACTTCTACGGCGGTACCTCGCGCCTGCCCGAAGGCTGGCTGAACATCGCGCCGCAGCCGATTTGGGACCTGCCTGCGAACTACGAGTCGCAGACCCGCGCCGGCTACCTCAACCACGACTATGCCCGCTACGGCAGTCCTGACCCGATGTACCGCTACGTGCCCTACCTCGGCACGAACGGCCGCGGCGCCGACTACCAGGCCTTCCGCATGGATACCGCGCACCGCGTGACGATTCCGTTCAAGATTGCGGACGTCGTCTCGGTCGTGCCGCGCGCCGGCTACCGCGGCACCTACTGGAGCGACAGCGGGGCCCGCAGTTCGGACTATCTGAAGGCCTCGGGCGACGCCCTGTTCCGCCACATCGCGGAAGTCGGCTTCACCGCCTCCGCCCGCGCGACGGGCTGGCTGAACGACCGCTGGCGCCATCTGTTCGAACCCTATCTCGACTACTCGTATCAGAACGTCAGCCTCTCCGAAGGCCGAAAGAACCGCTACTACGTCTTCGACAGCTACGACCGCTCGGTCGACTGGCTGGACCAGTTCGGCTTCGAAGGCCGCGGTCTGCCCTTCAGCTGGCACGGCGTGCGTCCGGGCATCCGCAACACGCTCCAGAAGATGGACGACAAGGGCATCCTGCGCACGATCGTCGACTGGGACGTCTACGCGGCCGTGCCCTTCGAGACGATGTCCCCCTACTCGGACGGTCCGCTCGCGGGCTATCCGCGCAACGACGAACGCGGCAACTACAACCGCAGCGGCCACCATCAGGTCGTTCCCGGCACGCGTCTCCGCTGGAACCCCTCGCGCGACATCTCGCTCTTCGCCCGCGCCGAGTACGACTGCGAGAACTCGAAGGCGGCGTATGCGGACATCTTCTTCCGCCATCGCCTGACGGAGACGTTCTCCTGGCATGTGGGCTATATCGGCCGCGACCACCGCCTCTGGAACTACCTCCCGAGCGACTACGACCGCTGGAACTATTCGCTCTCGAACGTGCTCCAGCTCGGCTTCGAGCAGACGCTCTGCGACTGGTTCGCGTGGTCGCCCTACATTCGCTTCGACTGCCGTCGCAACGAGACGGATGAAGTGGGCGCCTGGTTCGACCTGATGACGGACTGCCTCGGCTACCGCTTCCAGGTCGCGCACGAAACGGCCTACCGCCGCATCGACGGCTCGAAGGACGACGCCGACAACCGCGTCTACTTCTTCATCTACCTCCGTGCGCTGGGCCCGGGCTCCATGCTCGACCTCGCCCGCTTCTAGGCAACTCGGGAACTACTTCCACTCCTTGTTCGGACGCGTGCCCATCTCAACCTCGACGCGGCCGCCGTTGGCGACGGCGTCGTGCGCGAGCCAGGTGCCCTTCACTTCCTTGCCGTTCACCTTCACGCGCTGGATGTACTTCGCATCGTCGCTCGCGTTCGGCGCATCCAGCACGAACGTCTTGCCGTTCTGGAGATCGATCGTCACGCGCTTGAAGAGCGGGCTGCCCCACGCATATTCCGGACGGCCCGGCGTCACGGGATAGAAACCGAGGCTGGAGAACACGACGAACGCGGTCATGCCGCCGCCGTCCTCGTCGCCCGGAATGCCCATGAGGTCATTGCGGAACCACGCCTCGAGGAGTTTGCGCACCAGCTTCTGCGTCTTCCACGGCTCGCCCGCGAAGTTGTAGAGGTACGGCACGTGGAAGCTCGGCTCGTTGCCCATCACGAACTGTCCGACCATGCCCGTGGAATCGGGCAGGCGGGACGGCCACTCGTACGTCGCGCAGCCAAGGCCTTCGTTGAACATGCGCGTCATCTGGTTCGAGAACGGCTGCGGGCCTCCAAAGAGGTCCACGAGGCCCGGCAGGTCGTGCTGCACGTCCCAGATGTACGTCCAGGCATTGTTCTCGTCATAGTAGGCGCGCGCGCCGATGCCGCCGGAGAAGCGGTAGTCGAACGGCTCGATCCAGTTGCCGTCCTTGTCTTTCGGATGGAAGAAGCCGGTGTCCTTGCGGAACAGCTGGCGGTAGTTGAGGGACTCCTTGGCGTACTTCTCGACTTCCGCGGCCGGCCGCTTGAGCTCCTTCGCGATTTCCGACATGCACCACGCGTCGAACGAAAACGCCTGCGTCACGGCGACGGACTGGCGGTTCTCGAAGCCGATCTCGCGGAGCGGCTCGCGCTCGCCCGGCTTGAGCGCCGGCACATAGCCGTGTTCGTCGTAGAAGTCGTCATAGCCGGCGACTTTCGGTCCGCGGTGCCACGGAATCTTGCTCTCTTCGCGCAACGTCTTCGCGCTCAGCTCGTAGGCCCGCGCGAGGTCGAAGCCGCGCACGCCCTTGCGCCAGGCGTCGAGGAACGACGCCGGCACGTGGAAACCGTTCATGCAATGGTGGTCGCCCTCGATTTCGGGGAACACGGGCACCCAGCCTTCGCGGTTCTGTTCGGCCATGTGGATGAAGCTCTGGAGCTTCGCCGCCTCTTCCTTCGGACGCAGCAGCACCATGAGCGGATGGTGGGCGCGGTAGGTGTCCCAGATCCAGTCGTCGGTGTAGTGGTCGAGTCCGTTCTCGATCGCGTGCACCTGGCGGTCATAGCCGAGGTAGCGGCCGTCTTCCGTCACGTTCACCATACGCTCGTAGCAGCGCCAGAGCGCGGTGTAGAACACCGTCATGCGGTCGTCCGACGCGCCCTCGACCTTGACCTGGCCGAGCGTCTCGTTCCATTCGGCGCGACCCACTGCCGCGACCTTGTCGAGATTCCAGTGCGCGATTTCCCTCTTCAGGTTCGTCGCAGCCTGCTCGGCGGAGCAGTAGGAGACGGCATAGCGGAAACGCACCGTGACCGGCGCCTCGCCGAAGGCGACCTTCCACTTGCGCTCCTTGCCCTCGACCGCAGTCGGCTCGACGTCGAACTCGCCGTGGAGGTACACGCGCACGCCGCCGAAATGGTCGACGCCCGTCACCGTCTTGCCCTTCACCTTGAGGCCGCCGCCATCCCTCGTGCCAAGCGAAATCGCATGGGGGCCGTCCTTCTCGAAGGCGATTTCCATGATGGCCGCATGACGGGCCGGCGCGATCGCCACCGTCGCGTCCGCGCTGTCGATGAAGACGTCGCTGCGATAGGGCTTCACATGCTGCTGATCGTAGGTCATCGGCCCCGGCCCCGGACGGAGCGTGAACACGCCGCCGTTGCGGTGGCCCGGGTTCTGCAGCACGAAGCCGGCGACCTGGTCCTTCAGAAAGTCGTGGTTCGGCGGAATGAGGCGCAGCATGCCGTTCGGCAGCTGCAGGGTGGGAAAGCACGGCACCAGCATGTGGCTGATGCTGCCGATCTGGGTATTGACCCAATCCACGGGGTCCTTGGCGCACACCGGGCCGACAAAGGCGAGACAGGCGGTGGCCAGCAGCAGTTTCTTCATGGTTGCTCCTTATCAGACCTGCGCGTCGACGCGGTTGAACTCGTCGACGATTTCCTTCGAGGGCGCCTTTGTGCAGAGCGACACGACGATGGTGACGATCAGCGCGAAGAGGAAGCCCGGCGCGAGCTCGTAGAGGCCGAAGACCGGATACGTCGCGGCCATGCCCGACAAATAGAACTTCCAGACGAAGCAGGTCGCCGCACCCACGACCATGCCGCTCACGGCGCCGACGAGATTCGCACGCTTCCAGAAGAGCGCCAACAGGATCAGCGGACCAAACGCCGCGCCGAAGCCGGCCCACGCGAAGCTCACCATCTTCATGACGACCTTGAAGAAGTCGCTTTACGTATTCATCGACAGGCAGGCCGCCACGAGCGCCACGATCGCCACGGCCAGACGGGAGATGAGCACGAGCTCCTTGTTCGACGCGCCCTTCCGCACACGCTTGTAGAGGTCGTTCGTGAACGACGAGGCGGAGACGAGCAGCTGCGAGTCGGCCGTGGACATGATCGCCGCGAGGATCGCGGAGAGGAGCACGCCCGCAAAGACACGCGACACGACGCCCGAATCGAAGATGCCGTTGATCATCACGAGGAAGCACTTCTCCGGGTCGTTGCCGACCTGCGCGAGCGTCAAACCATGCTGCTTGAGGAAGAGGTGGAACACGAGGCCGATGACGACCGCCGCGCCAAGGGAGATGAACACCCAGGTCATCGCGATGCGGCGGGAGCCCTTCACTTCGGCCGGGTTGTCGATGGACATGAAGCGCACCAGGATGTGCGGCACGCCGAAGTAGCCGAGGCCCCACGCCATGCAGCTCACGAGACCAATGAAGCCCGCGGCCTTGCCCGTGGAGGCGCTCGTGAAGAGGCTCTGGAGATACGGATTGATTTCGTTGAGCTGGTCGACCGTCGAGGCGAAGCCGCCGGCCGTGAAGATGACGATCGCGGGCACGAGCACGATCGACACGAACATCAGCGTGCCCTGGATGAAGTCCGTCCAGCACACGGCCATGTAGCCGCCGAGAAGCGTGTAGGAGACCACGACCACCGCGCCGATCCAAAGCGCAGCCGTGTAGGAGATGGCGAACATCGACGAGAAGAGCTTCGCCGCCGCCACGAATCCGGAGGCCGTGTAGAACGTGAAGAAGCAGAGGATGATGACCGCGGCCACGCTGCGGGCGATGCCCGACTCGTCGCGGAAACGGTTTGAGATGAAGTCCGGAATCGTAATCGAATCCCTGCACTCGTGCGAATAGACGCGCAGCCGCTTGGCGACGATCTTCCAGTTCAGATACGTGCCGATGCCGAGGCCGATGCCGATCCAGGCTTCCGAAAAGCCCGCCACGTAAATTGCACCGGGGAGTCCCATCAGCAGCCAGCCGCTCATATCGGAGGCCTGGGCGGAAAGTGCGACGACCCACTTGTTCATCTTTCGTCCGCCGAGGAAGTAGTCCCCCATGTTCTCCTGGCGCTTCGAGAACAGGAAGCCGATGCCGAGCATCAATAGCAGGTAGACGACGAACGAACCCAGCACACACCAATCGATGCCGCCGGCCACAATCTGCGCGAATGACATAATAGCTCCAATTGAACGCTGTTAAATAAAGTATTGAAGGGATTATACTCTTTCTACCGCCGACCGTCAACAAGCGCGCGAATCCAGTCGACGTAGCCGCCATAGACGGTGTCGGCGTCGAAGAGGTCGGCCAGGCGCGCGGCACCGGCGCGGTAGACGGAGCACTCGCCCGCGCGCAGCTCCGCCAGGGCGGCGACGAGCGACACGGCGTCACCCGCCGTGTACGAAACGCCGGCCTGGTGTTGCGCGAGCAGGTCGGCCGTCTCGCCCGTCAGCGAATTCAGCACGGGCAGCCCGGCAGCCGCATAGTCCGCCAGCTTGTAGGGCACGCCCACGCAGGAATCGGGGAACATCGGCACGACAGCCGCGTCGCCCCGCGCGAGAAGCGCCCGGAGCGGCACCTCGTCGAGGTAGCCGTGGAAGCGGATGTTCGAACAGTCCGCCGCCAAGGTGCGCAAGGCGGGTTCCTTCGGACCGGTTCCGGCGAGCTCCAACGCGACGTCGGGCTGGGACTTGACCGCCTCGATCAGCGTCTCAAGGTCATAGGAGGCCCCCATCGTCCCCGCATAGACAAGCGTAAAGCGGTCGTTTGCGGGGCGCGTTTCGGGAATCGGCGCCGCGGGCTGCCGTGCGATGCCATGGTAGAAAAGCGCCACGGGCGCCGTCGCCCCGGCGGCGACCGCCAGTTCGCGATACCGCGCCGCCACGACGGAAATCGCCGCCGCCGACCGATAGTTGGTCCGCGCCACGCGGGCGAGCGGCTTGAGAAAGAACTTGGGGACGACGCGTTCGAACGTCTCCGGCCAGGCATCCATCACATCGACGACGAACGGAATCCCCTTCGCCGCGCAATAGTCGCGCGCGGCGGCGCAGAGGCCCAGCGGCGGCGACGAGGCGATGACGACGTCGGGCGTCTCCTCCGCGGCGGCCAATGCCCTCCAACGGCGGGCCAGCACGCGATGCGACCAGAGGCGCGACGGACAGATGTTGCGGCGGTAGGCCGGCGTGGGGACGAGTCCGAGCCGAAACCCGTCGACCGTCCACAGGCCGTTTTCGGCACGGCCGGCATTCAGCTTCGCGATCTGTTCCGGCAGGAAGACGCGCGGCGCCTTGTGCGCATGGGAGAAATCGCTCGTCCAAAACGTCACCGCGTGACCGGCCCGCGCAAAGGCACGGGACATCAACCAGTACCGCTGCGGACGGTTCCCTTCGAGCGGCAGATTGTCGAACGGGTTGACGATCCACACCTTCATGGCCGGGGCTTCTCCGTCGTCGGGGCCTTCGGCGCGAGAATCGCCGCGCCCACGAGCGCCGTGAACGGCGCGACCAGCACAAGCGAGAAGCTGCCGATGAGCGTTTTGACCACTTCGGCGGAGACCAACGTGGAATTGAGGAAGTCGAGCGGGGGCGTGCCCTGCGCGGCAAACGCCATCAGCAACGTGATGTAGCCGCCCGAATAGGCCAGGAGCAGCGTCGTCGTCATCGTCCCCACGACGCTCCGGCCGATGCGGAGCCCGGACAGCAGCAGCTCGCGGCGGGGCAGACTGGGATTGTGGCGCGCAACCTCCTCGATGCCGCTGGCAATATCCATCGCAAGATCCATCACCGCACCCGAGCTCGCGAGCATCGTCGCGCCGATGAAGATGTCCTGCAGGTTGAGAAACTCATAGCCCGAATAGAGGAGCGTCTGCACATACGGCATCGTCGCCCCGTTGATGTTCATAAGGCGGCCGAAAAGATGCGCCATGCCGAGGCCGGCGAAAACGCCGAGCGACGAACCAAGAAAGGCCGCCCAGCCCTTCTTCGTCCAACCGGCGACGAGATACATGATCACGGCCGTCAGGAAGCAGATCGCGGCGAAGGAGACCCAACTCGCGGGCCAGCCGCGCAGGGCCAGGGGAATGACGCCCTTCCACACGACGAGGCAGCTGAAGAGGAAGCTGAAGAGCGCCTTGGCGCCCGTCCACCCGCCGAAGAGCACGAGCAACGCACAGAAGCCGAGAAAGAGCGTCGCCCCCCAGCCGAGACGCCAATGGTCGCGGGCGACGAGCGTATCCGTTGCGGGATTCTCGAACCCGTTCTCGATGACGAGCGCCTGATCGCCGGGCTTGAAACGCTTGTCCAGCTCAAGCTGGGCGCGCAGCTCGTTGACGGCACGGAACGTCTTGCCGCGATGGGGGCCCTCCAACATGCCGACCGTGAGGTGCTGGGTACCGAAATGGAGGAGTCCGTGGAGGGCGAGGTTCGAATCGTCCACCGAAAGCACGCGCGCCCGGCGCGGCGTGCCCTCCTGCGCAAGCAAGGCCGGCGGCGACGGCGCGAACCACAGGGCTGCGCACACAAGCGCCAGCAGCACGAGGGCCACGAGGTTGCCGACAGTCTTCATGGGACGCGACTTACTCGAACAGCGCCTTCAGGCGCTTGGCGATGTCGGTGTTGTCCAGCAGGCCCACGAACGCCTCGGCGCCGACGCCTTCGCTCGTGGTCAGCACGGGCAGCGCCGTGTGCGCGCCCGAACTCCAGCCCACGCCGGCCTTCCCGCTGATGATCTGGCAGGCCACGGACGGCAATGCGCCGCGCCTGAACGCGTCTTCGAGCCGCTTGACGTCGTCCGCCGTCAGACGGATCTCATCCTCGTTCGACTTCGTGTTCTTGGCGAACTTGTCGCCGGCGGACTTGTCCTTGCCCTTGTCGCCCGTCTTGCTGAAATCGAACCCGAACCACTGTTCAAGCATCGCCTGGGCGTCCTTGAATTCGAACGGACGGTTCGCCTTCTCCGCATCGCGCTTGGCATGGCGGAGCTTGCGCGCAAATTCGTCCAGCGAGCACGCCTGACGCGCCAGACGGCGCGGATGGATCGCATAGCCCGTACCGGCAAAGCCCATCGCCATGCCGCCCGTTTCGTGGTCGCCCGTCGTGACAATGAGCGTCTCGTTCGGATGCTGGTCCATGAACGCCTTCGCCACGCGTGTCGCGTCGTCGAGGCCCAGCGTCTCGCGCAGGTTCGACCCCGGATCGTTCGAGTGGCCGGCATGGTCGAGCTTGCCGCCTTCGATCATCATGAAGAAGCCGTTCTCATTGTCGAGGAGCTCGATGCCCTTCGCCGTCAGTTCGGCGAGCGTCGGCTCGGAGCCGTCCGCATCGATCATGTACTGGAGCTCGCCCATCGAGCCGCAGTAGAAGGCCTTCGGACCGGGCTTGAACGCCTGGAATTCGACTTTGTTCGTCGCGAGCACATAGCCGGCCTCCTTCGCGAGGTCGAAGAGGTTGCCCTTGTATTGGGGATCCTTCTTGTCGTCATGGCGATTGTCGAAACCGCCGCCGGCGAAGTACTCGAAGCCGGACGCGACGAGATCGAGGCCGATCTGATACAGCATGCCGCGGTTCTTGCGGTGGGCGTAGAAGCCGGCCGGCGTCGCGTGGTTGATCGTCACGGTCGTGACGATGCCGACCTTGCGGCCCTTGCGGTGCGCGACTTCGGCCACGCTCTCAAGACGATTGAGTTCACGGTCGACGCCGGCAGCGCCGTTCTGGGTCTTCACGCCGCACGCGAGGGCCGTCGCCGCGGCCGCCGAGTCGGTAATCAGAGACGAGGCCGAGGCCGTACGCGTCGTGGCGTGATACTTGAAATGGTTGAGCGTAAGTTCGCCATGGCCGGTCGCAAGCGCAAATTCCTCCGCAATCATGCGCTGGGGCGTGGACATGCCGTCGCCAATGAACAGAAACACATATTTGGGCGAGGCCGCGCCAACCGCAGCCGTCCACGTGAATATCCCCAACGCGATCGCCGAACGCATCTTCATCTCGCACATACTCCTCAAACACGAAACCCGCGCTTGATTGCGCGGGTCCGCTTGTTAATGGAGGTGGGAAGCGGAGTTGAACCGCTGTACGTGGATTTGCAGTCCACTACCTAACCGCTCGGCCATCCCACCCGAAAAATCGAAGAGCCTTACTTGGCCTTCTTCGCCGCGAGGAGGCGGTTGTTCACGCGCTTGGCGTAAGCCTTCCGACGAGTCCTCTTGGCACGCTGTCTAAGTTGCTGTCCCATGGCTTGTTAGTATAGCAAAAGCTCCGGACCCTGGCAAGCGGGAATTTCGGGAAAATCGCAACTCGGCGACCGTTCCATCGTTCACAATCCATAACCTTGACATTCGCGCGGATGCATGGGATAATGTGCGCATATGGAACAGCAGGAAAAGACGGGCGTGCGTGCAATCGTTTCACTGGGCAGCAATATCGAACCGCGCGCAACCTATCTGGCGCGCGCAAGAGAGGCATTGGACGCCTTTCCCGAGACGAGAATCATCCAGGCGAGCCGCATTCTCGAGACCGAACCGGTCGACGTGCCGCCGGCGTTTGCCGACTGCCGCTTTCTCAACCAGATCGTCGTTCTGGAGACCCGGCTCGACGTCCACGACTTCTCGCGCCGCATGCACGCCGTCGAAGACGATCTCGGCCGCGTCCGCACCGTACGGAACGGTCCGCGCACCATCGACGTCGATCTGATCGACTTTGGCGGACTCCGCCTGGACGAACCCGAACTGACGCTTCCCCATCCGCGGGCCCGGGAACGCGCCTTTGTCAGGACCCCCCTTGCCGAACTCGGTCTGGACGGTGTTTTGACAATTGAGTAACGACAACCGGGAGCCGATTTGCTATACTAGTGCCGTTATGAACTTCAAGCAAAATCTTGTCCTTGTTCTTCCCGCCTTGCTCTGCGGCGTCCTGCTGGGCTATCTCTTCGCTCCGACGCCCTCGCTTCCGGTTGAAGAACCGGCGGCGGCCGAAGAAACGCCCGCCGTGAAGAAGGCGCCCCGCGTTGCGGCCGACGAGGCCGCGCTGAATCGCCTGCGCAGCCGCATCCAGGATCTCGAGCGCCAGCTCGCCGCGCGGGACAGCCAGCCGGTCGAGGCGGAAATTCCGATTGAGGCATCCACCAACCAGCCGCCGGAACGTCGTGAAGGCCCCGGAGGCCCCTTCGACTTCCGCGCCCGGATGGAAGAGATGGCCAAGAACGACCCCGAGCGGTTCGCGCAGATGACGAACCAGTTCGCGCGCATGCGTTCGGACTACCTGAACAACGTGCAGGGCCGCCTGGAGATGCTCGCCAACATCGACATGACGCACATGGACGCGAAGCAGCGCGATGTCCACGCGCGCTATCAGGAGCTTCTGGCGCAGCAGACGGAACTGCGCGACATGATGCGCCCCGACGCCGAAGGCATGACGGACGAGCAGCGGCGCGAGCTCTTCCAGCAGATGCGCGAGGTCGACCAGCAGGTTCGCGAGCTGGCCGGCGAGGAACGCAATACCCTTCTGCGCCAGGCAGCCTATTCGCTGGGACTGAAGGGCGACAACGCGACGGATGCCGTTGAGGCGATCAAGTCCATCTTCCGCGTGACGGAAGGCGACCGCGGCGGTCCGCCCGGCGGCTTCGGCGGATTTGGCGGCGGCCGGGGGGGCGGACGCGGCGGACGTGGCGGGCGGCGCTAGGCGGCGGACGGCACGCAGTCGGCTCAGAACTCGAGCGCGGTGTACATCTTCACAAGGAATTCCTCGAACGAGAGGCGTTCCTGCTGCATCGTGTCGCGGTCGCGCACCGTGAACTTGCCGTCCTTCGGGGAGTCCGGATCCACGGTAATGCACCACGGCGTACCGGCCTCGTCCTGACGGCGATAGCGACGGCCGATCTGGCCGCTCTCGTCCCAGAACACGTTCACCTTCTTGCGGAGCTTCTGGAAGATCTCCTTCGCCATCTTGTAGCTGGCTTCATCCTTCTTCACGAGCGGGAACACGCCGACCTTGATCGGGGCCACCTTCGGGTTGAAGTGGAGAACCGTACGGATGTCTTCCTTGCCCTTGTCGTCCGTCAGCTTCTGCTCTTCATAGCCTTCGCAGAGAAGCGCGAGCATGAGACGGTCGACGTCGGCGGACGGCTCGATCACATGGGGAACGTACTTGCCGTCGAAGAGGTTCTGGCAGAACTTCTCGGCCGCAATCGGATCCTTGCCGCGGGCGGCCCAGTCCTTCTGAACCTTCTCGATGAAGGCGGCGCGGGCGGCGGCGTCCATCTTCTTCGCGGCCTGCTTGAGCGGATCGTCGAAGACCATCTGGCTTTCACCGGAGAACTTCTGATGCTGCGAGAGGTCGAAGTCGCTGCGGGCGGCGATGCCTTCGAGTTCCTGGCGGCCAAACGGGAAGTCGTATTCGATGTCCACGCACGCGCGGGCATAGTGGGCGAGTTCGTCCGGCTTCTGCCAGTATTCAACGAAACGCTCCGGCGGCAGACCGACGGCCGTCAGGAATTTCTTGCGCTGCTCGACCCAGTACTTGTGCCAGACTTCCCAGCCCCAGTCATCCTGCACCTCGCCGTCGAGGTCGGGATTGTCCGCCAGCGTCACGACATGGCCGTGAAGAATCTCGACGGCTTCGTCCGGACGGATGAAGAACTCAAGCTCCATCTGCTCGAACTCGCGGCTGCGGAACGTGTAGTTGCGCGGCGTGACTTCGTTGCGGAAGCTCTTGCCCATCTGCGCAATGCCGAACGGCACGCTCTGACGCGACGTCGCCAGCACGTTCGTGAACTGCGCGAAAATGGCCTGCGCCGTCTCGGGACGGAGATACGCGACGTTCGACGGATCTTCAATCGGACCGACAATCGTCTTGAACATGAGATTGAAAGGCTTCGGCTCCGTGAGCTCGCCGCCGCAGTACGGGCAGAAGAACTCGCTGCCGGCGATCTTCGGCTGCGGCTTCTTCTTCTGTTCCTCGTAGATGTCCTTGATCTGGTCAGACCGCATCAGCTTCTTGCAGTCTTTGCACATCGTCATCGGGTCGGAGAACGTGTCGAGATGGCCGGAGGCCTTCCAGATCCGCGGATGCATGATGATCGTCGCGTCGAGGCCGGCGACGTCGGAACGGCCGCGCACGGTGAACTGCCACCAGGCCTGCTTCACGTTGTTCTTGAGCTCGCACCCCAGCGGACCGTAGTCCCAGAATCCCGGCATGCCGCCATAGATTTCGGAGGAGTGGTAGATGAAGCCACGACGCTTGCACAGAGCGGCCAGCGGGTCGAGGGACGACTTGTTCTCTTCTGCCATTTGCTGTCTTTCCTATTTGGCGGTGGCGGCTGGATTACCGTCCCGCGGTTGAATTGTTAGTATATCAAAAACTCCGTCTCCCGACAACAACCCGAATCAGCGGAACGAGGGCCAGTATACGCCAAGGTTGCCTCTGGCGTGATAATGATGTATAATCGAAGGCAGTTCATCGAAAGAAAGGCATGAAAATGAACGAATCGCAGCATGAGAGCGAAATCAACAAGGGTGCGTGCGCGGCAACGCCCTCGCCCCGCCTCGCGTCGATCGACGCGTTGAGGGGATTCGACATGTTCTTCATCACCGGCGGCGCGGCGCTGATCACCGGAATCTGCGCCGCGCTGGATTGTCCCGACGCGATGATCGCCACGCAGATGAAGCACGTGGACTGGATCGGCTTCGCGCATCACGACACCATTTTCCCTCTGTTCCTGTTCCTCGCCGGCGTCTCCTGGCCGTTTTCCCTCGCTTCGCAGCGGAGCTGCGGACGCTCCCCGTCGCGCATCCAGCTCAAGCTCCTGGCGCGGGTTGCCGCGCTCTTTCTCATCGGGCTTTCCTTCGGCGGAATACTGAAGTTCAAGCCGAATTTCCGCCTGATGAGCGTTCTGGGCTTCATCGGCATCTCATGGGGCATTGCAGCCACTCTTTCGCTGTACATCGAGAAGGCCTGGAAGTTGTTGGCGATTGCGGCCGCGTTCCTTGCGGGCTACTACCTGCTGCTGCATTTCTGCTTGGCGCCGGGCGCTCCGGCAGGGGCGGACCCGTATGCAGTGGACTACAACATCGTCGCGCACTGGGACCGCACGCTCTGGCCCACGCATCTCTGCATCAAGGGCAAGTACGATCCGGAGTCGCTCTTCTCGATTCCCGGCGGCGCGGCGCTTGCGCTCTTCGGCGTTCTTGCAGGACGTCTCCTCAGATCGCAGAACGGCACATCGGGGGCGCGAAAGTCGATGCTCCTGGCAGCAGGAGCCGGTGCCGCCGCAATTGCCGCGATCGTATTCGAATTCGCCCTCGGCAACCCGGTTGTAAAGAAACTGTGGACGCCTTCGTTCGTGCTCTACGCTGCCACCTATTCGCTTGCGATGCTCGCCTTGTTCCACTGGATCGTGGACGTGATGGGCTGGAGACGCTGGACCGTCGTCTTCGACCCCGTAGGCAAGAACTCGCTGCTTGCGTACCTTCTCTCGATGGTGGGCGTGGCCGGCACCATACAGGGCTTTCTCTTCTCGGGACTGTGCAAGTGGGCGGACAAATGGGGCAAGGCGCTGGCCGGATTGACGTCGTATCTCGTTGTGTGGGCCATACTCTATTTCTTCAGACGCAAGAAGATATTCCTCAAGGTCTGAGTGCGTCAAGAGGGTCCCTGACCATCCCAAACACCGTCGTTGCGTAGTCGGTACGTCCATCAAGAATACGGACAACGGATAAGTCAGGCGGGCAAGCCCGCGGGCGAGGGGCGCGGAGCGGACGAGGGGGCCGTCCTCTATTTCTTCTGCACGGCCTATGACGACGTCTTCGCGCAGGCGGATGAACATCGTCCACATCGGACTGTCCTTGAACGTCGCGCCCTCCAGCCGCACGCCCCTGCAGCGGACGAACTGCACCATCAGCGGACGGAATTTCGGCTTGGGCCAGTGCCCGCGCGGCGGCTTGCGGTCGCTCCGTCTTGCACGGACGGCGGAACGCCCATGTTCGTGGACATTCCCCACCCCTCGGGGAAAGAGACGCGCCAGGACGTTACGATCTGGTAGGGCGGTTTCGATGAAACCGCCGCATTCGGCGGCATCATCGATGCCGCCCTGCCATTTCACCTAACCACCACAAAGCACGATTGCGCGGGGGCGAGCGCGAGTTTGATTCGCGCCCGTTTCCCGTATCCGTAGAATTCTACGAAACACGAAAGCACTATCAGGATTTGGTGCTTAATCGGCCATTGAGATGTCGAACACCTTTTCTAAGGTTTTGATGAGCCCATAGTCCCCTTCGTGTTCATTTTCATTGTCCTTCAAAATGTCAGGTGAACAGATCTTCCAATGCGACTTCGGACTGGACACGACCAGAATACTGGTTACGGAAAAGCCCGTTCGCCGTCACAAATGTCAAGTGGACGGCCTTGCGCGTCTTCGTCACGCCGGCGAACGTTGCGAGCTTGCGCCCCAGCCGGGCGGCATATTCCTTGTCAATCACAAACTCGTTGGCCGAATACTTCATCTCGCAGATATTTATCACGTTGTCAGCACGGTCAAGTACAAGGTCGATCTGTACGCCGTCAGGGTATGTCCCATCGCCCCTGAAGCTCCACCCGTACGCCTCCACGTGTACGCTGCCGATGCCGAGCGCCCTCCGCATCTGCGGCGTATGCAGGAGGCACAGTCGCTCGAAGGCAAGTCCGCGCCAAACGGTCTGCGCGGGCGATGTCAGCGTCGATGACCAGAAATGTTCGTCCGTCGATGGAGTCTCCAGAAACCTAAAATGGAAAAGCGTGAACGGATCGGTCAGCTGATAGATGGAATTCTTCTTCTTCGCCCCAAACGAGCGGTAGATGCGGATGAATCCGCTCGACTCCAGCGTCTCAAGCACTTCCGTCAATTTACCGGTCGCGACGATTCCCAACGCCCCGATCAGCTCCAGACGCGTCATGCCCGCCTTCTTCGTCGCAAGTGCCGCAACGACCTTCTTGTAGGCGGATGCGTCCTTGAAGAGCGACGAGTAGAGTTCGTCGAATTCGTGCTTGAGCGGAGCGTCTATCGCGAAACAGAGGCGGTCGATGTTCTGGGCAAGGCTCATGCCGCGGGCAAGATACCGCCAGTAGTACGGAATGCCCCCAACCGCCATGTAACACTCGGCAATGTCCATCCTGCTCATGCCGAGTCCCCGCTCATTTGCGAACACCTCGCATTCGCCAAGCGTAAAAGGCTGTAGGCAGATCCGCGCCGTCACGCGGTTGTGCAGCCCCCCACGGTTACGAAAGAGGTTTTTGACCATCCATGCGGCGGCAGATCCGCAGACAATCAGCACGATATCCTTCCTCGCCGACGCCCATTCGTTCCAGAACGTCTCCAGCGCCAGAAGGAATTCCGATTTCGCGGTGTCCATCCAAGGCAGCTCGTCGATGAAGACTATCTTCCGGCGTTGGACGCTCTTCGCCACCACATCTTGCAGTGCATGGAACGCGGCAAACCAATCTCTAGGCGTCTTTCCCCTGAACCCGGCCTGGGAAAGCGTCTCCTTGAAATGGGCAAGTTGCTGGCGCTTTGTCGCATTGGGAAGCCCCGTATGGTAGAAGGCGAATCGATCCGCAAATGTCTCACGAACCAAATACGTCTTCCCCACGCGCCGCCGACCATAGACGGCAATGAATTCCGACTCGTCCGATTCATACAGACGATTCAGTTCCTTTATTTCCCGACTTCTTCCAACCATAACGCTAGTCCTTCGTTGAACCTAATGATACCATTTTCATTCGATTAAGTCAACGGCAATGATTGATTTGCAGATTCTGATGCTTAATCTGCTATTGAAATGCCGATTAAGCACCAGAATCGATCCATCCCCCATATTCCCGTCCGTTGCCGAGGCTATTTTACGAAAATCATGAACCCTTTGTACTTTACGTCGAGGTAGAGGTCGCCGTCCTCGCCAACATATACGCGCTTCACCCGCGGGCGAGGGGCGCGGAGCTAGACCGCCCCCTATTTCTTCTGCACGGCCTGGTTCAGCGTCTCCCACGACTGCCGGCTCGAGCGGTTGAGCGGTTTGCGCGCGCCGCGCGGCGTGACGAGGGCTTCGTCAGGCACCTTCTTCCCGTTGAAAGTGCAGTTGCGGAACGTCATCGGCTCCGTGGCGGCTGCGACGAACGGCTGGTCGCCCTTCACCTCCGCCGTGAAGTTCTCGAGCCTGACGTTCTTCAGCACGGAATCCGCGTTCCCTACGAAGCGCAGGGGTTTTACGCTCTTGACGTTGAAGTTCCTGAAGGTCACGTCTCTGACGCCGCGGATCTTGATGCCCGGCTCTGCGACGATCTGCACCGCGCTTCCGTAGCTGCTTCCTTCGAAGCCGTCGAACACGATGCCGGAGATGTCCATGTACCCCTCGTCGTAGGGCCGCAGGTAGCGCGCCGGATAGTCGAAGAAGATTCCGTTGAAGCCGCTCGCCTTGATGTTCTTGAAGAGGGCGTTGCGGATCGTGTCGTCGGAGGGGCAGCCCATGCGGATCGCCTGGCACGTGCTGTTCAGAACGCAGTTGGAGACCACGACGTCCTCGCAGACGATGTGCTCTTCCTGGCGTTCGCGCATCGCCCGCAGAATGAGGCAGTCGTCGCCCGTCTTGAAGAAGGAGTTCCCCACGCGCACGCGCCGGCAGCCGTCGAAGTCGATGCCGTCGTTGTTGATCATCCGCTGGTCGCCTTCCACCCTGATGCCGTCTATGACGACGTCTTCGCACAGGCGGATGAACATCGTCCACATCGGACTGTCCTTGAACGTCGCGCCCTCCAGCCGCACGCCC
>CADCPA010000137.1 GCA_902803135.1 uncultured bacterium | reverse complement strand
GTGCGCCTCGATGACTTCGCGCTCGACCGGCTCGTACCGCGCCAGCCACGACGCCAGTTCGCCGTCTGCCGCCGCGCCCGTGCGGGCGCGTGGCGGACTTGATTTGCCTGTTTCACGTTTCATGGCGGAATGATAACACAGTGGCGGGCGGAAGGCAAGCGGAAAATGAGATTTCAGTGCGTAGGAAATCTTATTGCAGGCTGGACGGCGTGGCAATGCGTCGAAGGTGCCGCTGGGGGCGGGTGACTCAGGACTTGAGGACCGTCGCGACACCGCAGCCCTGAGTCCTAGAGTTCCGAGTCCCGGCTGAACTGAGTCGTGAGTCCTGAGTCTTGAGTCCCAGAAGCAGTCCTGCGATTTTACCCATTTTCCCCCCCCATTTTTCATGGGCGCTTTCGTCGCTTGTTTCATTCGAAGAAAAGCGGTATAATGTTTCAAGACATTCATCCGAGGAGAAATCCATGTCAGGCGTTTTTTGCTCTCAGACGAAATCCGTTGGCGGCCTTTCCCGCCGCTCCTTCCTGAAACGTGCGGGGGCTGCGCTGGCCCTTCCCGCCCTGGTGCCGGCTTCCGCGCTCGGCCGCGACGGAGCCGTCGCCCCCTCGAACCGCATCGTCATGGCGGGCGTGGGCCTCGGCGGACGCGGCGGCGGCGTGCTCGGCAGCTGGGTGCTGCCTGAAAAGGAGATCCAGTTTGTCGCCATCTGCGACGTCTGGCGCAAGCGCCGCGAAGCGATCAAGAGCCTCGTCGACCGCCACTACGGCAACACCGACTGCCAGACCTACATCGACATGCGCGAAATGTTCGCCCGCGGCGACATCGAGGCCATCTACACCGCGACGGGCGACCGCTGGCATGCGGGCGTGTCGATCATGGCCATGCGCGCCGGCATCGACGTGTACACCGAAAAGCCCGCCTCGATGACCGTGCGCGAAGGCCAGGCCGTCGTCGCGACGGCGCGCAAGACGAAGCGCGTCTACCAGGCCGGCATGCAACGTTTGAGCGAACCCAACTTCGTCGTCTGCAACGAGCTCGTACGGCTGGGACGCCTCGGCGACGTCAAGACCGTCTATGCGCACATGGCGGGCGGCTCGATGAACCTCCACCGCGACTGGCTGCCGGAAGAACCGCTGCCGCCGCGCGACGAGGTCGACTGGGATGCCTGGCTCGGCCCCAATCCCTGGCGTCCCTACAACCACGCCTACCTCCCCTCCGGCTGGCACCGCGACCACGACCTCTACACGGGCGTGATCGGCGAATGGGGCTCGCATACGTTCGCCCAGTGCCAGCACGCGATCGGCGCGGAGAACACCTCGCCCGTCTTCTACCCGTACATGAAGGGTCCGACGCCCGACGGCATCAAGCTCCGTTTCGCGAACGGCGTGGACATGATCAGCGAACAGCGCGGCTGGCGCGGCACATGCGGCGTGCGCTATGTGGGCACTGAAGGCTGGGTCTCCTGCGCGGACGGCTATACGCGCCCCGAAGCCTCCAAGCCCTCCCTGCTTGCGGACTACGACAAGATCCTCGCGGACTACTACGTGCGCACCGGCTTCACGGGACAAAACCACATGCGCCAGTTCTTCAACTCGGTGCGTTCCCGCACGAAGACCGTCGCGAACCCGGTGATGATGCACCGCTCAATGTCCACGGTCCACTGCGCCAACATCGCCCAGTGGCTCGGACGCGATCTCACCTGGGATCCGGTCAAGGAACAGTTCGTCAACGACTCCGAGGCGGACCGTCTCCTTTCGCGCGCCCAGCGCGAAGGCTGGAACATCATTTGACGGCGAAACGGCCAGAGTGAACAGCGAAGAGGCTTGCCATGAAGAAAATCCTCATTCTTTCGATGCTCGCGGCGGCGTTCACGCTCGTCGCGGCGGAACTGAAACAGCCGGTGTTCCGGATGTCCGAGACGGACCTGCTCGCGGTCGTCCGGGAGAACGGCCTGAACGACCAGGTCACCGCCTGCCAGGAGCTCGCGCACAAGGGCGCCGAGGCGTCCGTGCCCGTACTCGCCGCCCTGCTCGCGGACGCCACGCCCGCCGCGCTCTTCACCGCGGCGCGCGGCGCCCTGCAGAACATTCCGCTCCCCGCGGCCGAAGCGGCGCTGAAGAACGCCCTCGCCACGGTGAAGGATGCGAAGCGCCGCCTGGGTCTCGAGACCTCGCTGCGCATCCGTGCGAGGCCGGTCACGCCCGGCTACGAGGGCGCGGCCGAGGTTCTCACCGCCTTCCCGCCGAAGAACGCCGTGCAGAACGGCGATCTCGCCGTCCTCCCCGGTCTCGTTGAAAAGGCCCTCGGCGGCGGCTTCGAGGCGCAGTTCGCGCAACGCCAGCTCGTGGGCTTTCCGAACGAAGGCGTCGTCGACAAGATGCTCGAGCTTCTGAAGGGCGAAGACGTCCGGAAGGTGAAGCTCGCCCTCGGCGTGCTCGGCGACCGCCGCGTTCGCACCTGCCTTCCGGCCTTCTACGACCTGGCGCGCACGACGAAGAAAGATGCGGTGCGCAACGAGGTCTTCAAGGCGCTCGGCACCCTCTGCGACGGGGCGGACATTCCGCAGCTGACGGCCCTTCTCAAGGAGATGCCGCAGGAAGAACGTCTTGTCGGCGCGCTCATCCGCCTCTACACGCGCGAGATCGTGGCGGACGACACGACGATCACGGTTCTCAAGGCGGTGTACGGACCCGAGGAGCAGCCGTCCGACAACGGCCGGCCGCCCTCCGTCGACGTCTCCGACATGATCACGTCCCTGCTGAAGAGCGGCTCGCGTTCCATCCAGGCCAGCAACCGCCTCGCCGGCCACGGCGGCTTTGCCTTCGACCCCGCCCCCGGCCGCGTGAAGTACCTGAGCCTCACCTACCGGATCGGCGAAGGTTCGCCCCTCACCTCCGTGACGCGCGAGAGCGAGGAAGCCGTCTTCGGCGGCAACGTGCTGCCCGAAGCGTACGCGAAACCGCTGCTCGCCGAAACGCACGCCGCGACCGGGGCCGCGCGCGAGGCGTTTCTCTCGATACTCAAGGCGCTCGACAAGCGCGCCCGCGTGCCGGGTGCGGACGAAGAGCTGTTCCGCCCGATCTTCAACGGCAAGGACCTCTCCGGCTGGACGCAGGAAGACGGCTACTTCACCGTGAAGGACGGCGTCATCTGCGGTGCTTCGACGGCGGACCATCTCTGCAAGCCAAACCACCACCTGGTCTATACGGCCGAAACGCTCACCGACTTCGAGCTGCGCGGCGAATTCAAGCTCTCCCGCGGCGCAAACTCCGGCATCCAGCTGCGCTGCCTGCCGCAGTACGTCGGCGACAACGGCTACCAGGCGGACATGAACGGCGGCGGCGACTACGTGGGCTTCATCTATCATCCGCGCCAGGGACTCATCGGCGAACGCGGCGCGGACATCGTCCTCGCCGCCGACGGACAGAAGAAGGTCACGCGCTTCGCGGATGCGAAGGAGCTGCAGAAGCTCTACAAGAGCGAAGACTGGAACAAGATCCGCATCAAGGTCGAAGGCCGCTCGATCACCGTGTGGATCAACGACGTGAAGACGACCTCCGTCGTCGATCCGCGCGAGGCGTTCCTCCCCGCCAAGGGCTTCCTCGCCCTTCAGCTCCACCAGGGTCCGGTGATGACCGTCGAATTCCGCAATCTCCGGATCCGCTAAGGAGGCCGTCATGGGCTATGAGCTGATGGACTTGAAAAGCGCCGCCGCGCACCTTCACATGAAGGAGACCGAGCTCAAGCACTTCGCCCAGCGGGGCGAAGTGGAGAGCCGGCGGCGCGGCGACGACTTTTTCTTCGAACACCGCACGCTGGACGAATGGGCCCAGCGGCGGGTCATGTCCATCAGCGCCAAGGTCCTGACCGACGAACACCGCCTCGCGATGACGGAGCGGAAACGGTCGGACGGCCAGGACTTCCACATCGCGGACCTTCTCCGTTCCGAGACGATCCAGCCCCGGCTCACCGCCAAGACGCGGGCCGGCGTCCTGCGCGACATGACGGACTTCGCGGATTCAACGGGGCTGCTCTACGATTCCGAGACCCTCTTCGCCGAGCTCAGCGCCCGCGAAGAGGTCGCCTCGACGGCGGCCGGCAACGGCGTGGCGTTCCTCCATCCGCGCTATCACGACCCCTACCTTTTCCAGGAGACGTTCCTCGCGCTCGGCCGCGCCGTGCGCCCCGTCTTCTTCGGCGCGCAGGACGGCACGGGCACCGACCTTTTCTTCCTGATCTGCTGCACGGACCACACGCTGCACCTGCACATTCTCGCGCGTCTCTGCCTGCTGGCGCATGGCACGAACCTCCTCGCGGATCTCCGCGAAGCGGAAGACGCCGACGGCCTGCATGCGGCGCTGAAAAAGGCGGAGGACGAGTTCCTCGACGCCCAGCCGCCGCATTGATCGGGAATCGGCGAGGATCCTAGCCCTTCGCGGCGACCGCGAGGCAAGAATCAACGGCCTCGTCGATCTCCTTCGGCACCTTGATCGGCAGCGCGTGCTCCGAACCCGGAATGTAGGTCAGGCACGCATGGGGGAAAACGGTTTTCAGATAGGCCGCGTTCTCGACGCGCACGATGCCGTCGTGTTCGCTCTGGAAGAGAAAGACCGGAAACGGCGCCGCGGCCGCGCCAAACGTCTTCTCCAGATCAGCGCGCAGATCGGTGTCGAGCAGGTAGGCGAGTCCCGCATCCAGATTCTCGGGCGCATCGAGCAGATAGGGATTGGGGCATCCTTCGGGCACGCCGAAAAAGCCCTCGCCCTTCGTCAGCTCCAGCCCCTTCCGAAGCGCCTCGAGACGGCGCGGCGACAGACCCCGCCACCCGGTCTCCTTCCGCTCCATCATCCGCGGCGTCGCGGCGAGCAGCACAAGGCCGGCGATGCGGTGCGGAAACCGGCAGGCCAGGCGCAGCGCCGTGCTGCCGCCCATCGACCAGCCGACGAGCACGCACGGGCCGGACAGCACCTCAAGCGCCCGCTCCGGCTGGCCCGCAAGCTGTTCCGTATAGGAAAACAGACGCGAGTGCGCCACATGCGTGCGGAAAGAACAGAGATCCCAGGCCTGCGGCGAGGCGGCCCATCCGTTCAGCACGAAGACCGGCGTAGACGAAACTGCGCGCGCCCTTGCAAGCGCACGCAGCCGACTGCGCAGGGCCGCGATTTCACGACCGCGGCCGCGCTCATAGTCGCCGTCCGCCATGGTTACAGCATCTCGCGCGCCTTGGCGTAGACGTTGTCCGCCGTGAAGCCGAACTGTTCCGCGAGTTCCTTGTACGGACCCGACGCGCCAAAGGTGTCGAGCGTGACGTAACGGGTCGTCGCCATGTTGATCGCATAGCGGTCCCAGCCGAACTTCACGCCGGCTTCCACAATCACGCGCTTCGCACACGTGCCCGGAATGACGCTTTCACGGTAGGCGAGCGGCTGGCGCTCGAAGAGCGCGCGGCACGGCATCGAAACGACACGCGCGTTGCGTCCGATTTCGGCGAGACGCTTGGCGGCGGCGATGCAGAGCGACACCTCGCTGCCCGTGGCGATGAACATCACGTCGGGCATCGGACTCGACTCCCAAATCACATACGCGCCCTTCGCGACCTTCTCGGGCGTGACGCCGTCGAGAACCGGCAGGTTCTGACGGCTCGTGAGAATGCAGGACGGACTCTCCTTGTTTTGGAGCATGGCCAGCCAGCAGGCGGCCGTCTCGTTCGCATCCGCCGGACGGAACGCGAGAAAGTTCGGAATCGTGCGGAGCATCGCGAGCTGTTCGACCGGCTCGTGCGTCGGGCCGTCTTCGCCGACGTAGAACGAGTCGTGCGAAAACACCCACATGGACGGCAGGTCCATCAACGCCGCCAGACGCATCGCCGGCTTGCAGTAGTCGCAGAATACGGCGAACGTCGCACCGAAGGCGCGGTAGCCGCCATGGGCCTGGATGCCGTTCACGACCGCGCTCATGCCGAGTTCGCGCACGCCCCAGTGGAAGTTGCGGCCCGAGAAGTCGTCCGCCGAAATCCAGCCGAACGGCTTGAGGTTCGTCTTGTTCGACGGTTCGAGGTCCGCCGAACCGCCCACGAGGAACGGCACTTCCGCGGCGAGCGCGCACATCACCGTGCCGCACGCGGCGCGGGTGGCGATCGCCTTGGCGGGATCGAACGTGGGGAGCTTCGCGGCGAGGTTCTGGGGAATCGTGCCGTGTTGGGCCGCGTCGCGCGCGGCGGCGAGCTCGGGATTCGCGGCCGTCCAGTCCTTCAGGACCTTCTTCCAGCGCAGCAGCATGCGATGGCACGCCGCCCCGCGATCGTCGAACCAGTCGAGCACGTCGCCCGGCACGTCGAAGGACTTCTCGGGATCGAAACCGAGATTCCGCTTGAGGCCCTTGAGTTCCTCGGCGCCGAGCGGCGCACCATGCACACCGCTCGAGTCGTGCTTGGTGGGCGCGCCGAAACCGATGTGCGTCTTGGCGATGATCAACGTCGGCTGGCCCATCACCTTCAACGCCTTGCGCACCGTGCGGTCGATCGCGTCGTAGTCGTGCCCGTCGCAGTCGAACACCTTCCAGCCATAGGCCTCGAAGCGCTTGCGCGTATCGTCCGCCATCGCGAGGTCGGCCGTGCCTTCGATCGTGATGTTGTTCGAATCGTAGATGAGGCAGAGCTTGTCGAGCTTGAGTTTTCCGGCGAGCGAGCCGGCTTCGTGCGAAATGCCCTCTTCCATGTCGCCGTCGCCGCAGAAGCACCACGTGCGGTGGTCGACAACCGGATTCGCGGCATCCGTGTTCCAGCGTGCGGCGTCCATGCGTTCGGCGATGGCGAGGCCGACGGCCATGGCGACGCCCTGCCCCAGCGGACCCGTCGTGACTTCGACGCCCGGCGTCAAGCCGCGCTCGGGATGGCCCGCGCAGCGGGACCCCAGCTGGCGGAAGGTCTTGAGCTCGTCGAGCTTGAGATCGCCCACGCCGGCCAACGCCAGCAGCGAATAGACGAGCGACGAACCGTGTCCGCCCGAAAAGACGAGACGGTCGCGATCGGCCCAGGCCGGCGTCTTCGGATCGAACTTGAGGAACTTCAGCCAGACCGACGCCGCAACGTCGGCAAGGCCCAGCGCCACGCCGGGGTGGCCGCTGTTCGCCGTCTCGACCATGTCGGCCGCGAGGCAGCGGATCGTGTTCGCACAGAGCTTCAACTGATCGTTTGTAAGTTTCATGTCGGTTCCTTTTGAAATGACAGAAAAGAAATCGTCCCCCCATGAAGGACAAGTCGAGGATAGTATAGCATAAAACGTCCGCGTGTGCGGGGGTTTTATGTTTCAATCTTCAAACGGACGTCCGCTAGAAATAGACCTCGGCCTGCCAGCCGCAGGCACGGGCGGCGCGGACGTTGGCCTCGACGTCGTCGACGAAGAAGAGCGCGGCCGGCGGGAGGCCGATGCGCCGTTCCATGAGCCGGTAGATTTCGGGCCGGGGCTTGTAGAGATGCTCGAAGCCGGATACGACTTCGGCGTCGGCCTCCGCGCGGTAGGCCGCGCAGCGGGACGCGAAAAGCCGCGTGTGGAAGTCGGGGGACATGTTCGTGAGGATGCCCACTTTCCGGCCGTCCGCCTTGAGGCGGCGCATGAGCGTCAGGGTTTCCGGCCGCAGCACGCGAATCCAGCCGACGGCATCCAATTCCCAGAGCTTCGCATAGTCGTCTTCCGCCGGCGTGAGACCGGCATCCGCAAAGATGCGGCGGTACATCTCCTCGAAGGAGATGAAGCCGCCGTCCCACAGATGGCGGTAGTTGCGCCAGCCGGCATCGAAGGCGGCGCGGGAGAGGCCGCGTGCCGCACAGAAGTCGAACAGGTCGTTCGACTGCAGCATCGACACGGAGATGACGCCGCCGAAATCGAACACGACCCCGCGGGCGTCGCGCATCCGCGCGAGCCAATCCGCGACAAACGCCTGTTCCTGCGCCGCGTCCATCGCCCTACCGCCAATCCGCGGGCAGCGCCGCGAGCACGGTCGCGACGACCTGGTCGAGCGTGAGCGTCGTCGAATCGATTTCAAGTGCGCCGTCCGCCTTCTTCAGCGGCGCGTACTTGCGCGTGGAATCGATGGCGTCGCGGGCGAGCAGGGACGCCTTCACCGCTTCGGCGCTCTGGTTGGCAATGCCCTTTTCGACCTCTTCCTTCTGGCGGCGGAGCGCGCGGGCCTCGGCCGACGCCGTGAGGTAGAAGCGCGCGGGCGTGTCGGGGAAGACGGCCGTCGTGATGTCGCGGCCCTCGACGACGAGGTCGCCGTACTGCGTCAGGCCGCGGAGAATCGCGGTGATGCGGTCGCGGACCGCCTTGACCGTGGCGACGGCGGACGCATGGGCGTTGATCTCCGGCGTGCGAATGCGGTCGCCGGGCAGCTCGCCGTTCACATAGAAGGAAATGGCGCCCTGCTCGGGACGGCACTCGATCTCGACCCGCGCGGCGAACGCGGCCACGGCGTCGGGGTTCGACGTGTCGACGCCCTGCGCCAGGCACTGCCAGGTCATGATGCGGTAGAGCGCGCCCGAATCCACATGAAGGAAGCCGAGCGCCTTGCCCACGCGCTTCGACGTTGAACTCTTGCCCGAACCGCTCGGACCGTCGATTGCAATCACTTTAGCCATACCTGTCAACCTCCTTTTCGCCGTCACCTGCAAGCGGAGGGGTTGAAAAGCGGCGCAGCTCTTCAACCCCTGTCAGTTTTCCAAAGAATCTTCGACGGCCCCTGCGGCGAATAAGCCGGATTCTGTTCCCCTTGCGGGTCCGATCATTCATCTCAGCAATCAACCCGGAACCTCATCGCGCTTTACCGGATCCGGCGGCGACAACCGCGGGACGAGTGGTTTTGCACGAACCGGGCGGGCAGCCCGTCGGTTCCCTATTTGATCTTGCTCCGAGGAGGGCTTGTCGTGCGGATGCGCTCTCGCGCAGTCCCGGTGGTCTCTTACACCGCCCTTTCACCCTTACCCCCCTTCGCGGCGCCTTGCGGCGCCGGCATCGGAGGGCGGTCTGTCTCTGTGACGCTTTCCATACGCGGCGCTTGCCGCCGCGCTCCCGGCTTTGACAACCGGGTCCCCTGCCCTGCGGAGTCCGGACTTTCCTCACCCTCGCGGGCGCGACCGGTCACACGCAGGAACCGTCGAAGAAATCGAAAATCAAAGTTCGTAGAGGAGACGGCCGCACATCGTGCACGCCGCCCGCCGCTGCTTCTGCCCCTTCGCCTCGGCCATCGTGTTGTGCTGCACGAGCTGCGCCACGAACGGGGGCTGCTTCATGTGGCAGCCGTCGCACACGCCGCCGGCGTTCAACGGCACGATGATCGGCCAGCGCTTCGTGCTCAGGCGCTCGTAGTAGAGGAGGAACGACGGGTCGATCGCCTTGACCGCATTCGCCTTCTCGACACGCTGGACGCGAAGATCGGCCAGGCGCGCCTTCACATCGGCCAGACGCTCGTCGAGCATGTCCACATCTTCGGAATTGCCGCCCCTTGCAGCCTGAACCTTGGCCTCGGCCTCCTGCACGCGACGTTCCAGATCGGGGAGTTCGTCCTCCTGAAGCGCCAGCACGCGGTTTTCCGAACCCTCGGCTTCATGCCGCAGCGTCTCAAGCTGAATGGTGCGCTGATCGAGTTCCTTGCCGGAGATGCCGCCCTGATCGAGCTCGGCCTGGACCTTCCTCGCCTTGGCGCGGATTTCCTCGGCTTCGGCCTCCTCGTTCGCGATGCGCGTCTTCATGGCCTCAAGCTGGTTCTTCGCGATGACCAGCGCCGCATTCACCCCCGAGAGATGCGCATTGCCCTTGGCCTTGCGCAGCGGGATGTCCTTCTCCTCCTGCTCCAGCTCGCGGATGAGCCCGTCGACGTCCTGAAGGTCAATCAGCGGTTGTATGACGTTCACCGATTCTGCTCCCTTTTAAAAAACCTGTTTGTAGCGAAAAAGTTAATGGTGTATTTTAGCGAATCTTGGTCCTCGCGTCAAGAACGCGATGCTTTCACGCGCGTTTTTCTGATTGCCGTTCCGGATGCGGTCCGATCCGCACGGGCGTCCACTTCTTCTTGCTTCTCGGGGACAGAAATGAGATAATATGTCCCATGAACGAACCTCAGCCCGATTTTTCAAGCAAGTCCTATCTGCTGCCCAACATCCATCCCGAGGGCAGGCGCTTCGGCATCCCGACCCTGATCGCCGCGCTCATGCTGCTCGCGGCGGCGATCGTCTCCGGCGCCTTCTCCCTCACCGTGGGACTCGGCACCGGCGAACATGCCACGTTCGTGACGCTGGCCGTCCTCCTTTCGCTCCTGGCAACGCCCTTCCTGCTGCTCGCCTACGGCGTCTTCCTCTTCTTCCGCGACCCCGAGCGCTATCCGCCCGAAGACGGGAAGGCGATTCTCTCGCCGGCCGACGGACGCGTCTGCATGATCAAGGACGTGGCGCTGCCCGCCGAGCTCCTGGACGCCCTTCCCGCCGGTGTCCCGCCCGAAACGAAGTACACGCGCGTGAGCGTCTTCATGAGCGTCTTCAACGTGCATGTGAACCGCCTGCCGACCGCGGCGACGATTCTCAAGAAGGTGCATGTGCCCGGCAAGTTCCTCAACGCGTCGCTTGACAAGGCCTCGACGGACAACGAACGCTGCTGCTATCTCCTGGAGACGCCCGGCAAGACGGTCTACGGCGTCGTGCAGATCGCCGGCCTCGTCGCAAAGCGCATCGTTCCCTTCGTCGACACCGGCGCACAGCTGGCGCGTGCCGAACGCTTCGGCCTGATCCGCTTCGGTTCCCGTCTCGACGTCTACCTCCCCGCCGGCACGGCGGCCGAGGTTCGCGAAGGCCAAATCATGGTCGCGGGCGAAACCGTGCTCGGCCATCTCAAATAAGGATTCCCATGGGCAAGTTCAGACTCCGCGGCAAACGCCGCAAAACCAAGACGCCGCATGAAGACAGCGTGCCGCTGCGTTCAATGGTGCCGAATCTCATCACGTCGCTCGCGGCCTGCGGCGGCATCACGAGCATCACGATCGTCGCCACGAACTACGCGAAAACGCTGGCGGGCACGCCCGCCTCGCCGCGTGAATGGTTCAACGCCCTCCTGGCCCTGCTCGTCGCGTGCCTCTGCGACGCGATCGACGGACGCGTCGCGCGTCTGCTGAAGTGCAGCTCGAAGCTCGGCGCGGAACTCGATTCGCTCGCCGACTTCGTCAACTTCGGCGTCGCCCCCGCCCTGTTCATCTACTTCTGGTGTCTCTGTTCGCAGCCGGCCATGTCGCCCTTCGTGCGCAACCTGCTGCTGGGTTCGGCGCTCTTCTACGCCATGTGCGACGCCTTCCGCCTGGCGCGCTTCAACACGATGCTCGAGCAGCCCACGGAGCCCTATTGGAAGCACTTCTTCCTGGGCGTACCCGCTCCGGGCGGCTGCTGGATGGTGCTGACCCCCGCCATCCTCTCGCTCTCGCTCGAGGTGAAGGAAACGGCGCCGCTCGTCGCCGGCGCGATGCAGAACGTCTACTTCGGCATCTTCATGCTGCTCTTCATCGGACTCCTGATGGCCAGCCGCCTGCCGACGATTTCGCTGAAGGCGATTCACGTCTCGCACGCCTCGCTGATGCCGACGATGGCCGGTCTGCTGCTGCTGATCGCGTTCCTTGTCGCCCAATTCTGGCTGACGCTCGGCGTGCTCGGCGTCGGCTACATTCTGACCGTGCCGTTCGTCGGGCTCATCTTCCTCCGTACGCGGGCGAAGTACCTGCGCGACCACGGCGGACAGCCCGCCGCGCCGCAGCAGCCGTCGGCGCCCGGCACCTGATGACGTCGAATTGCCAGCTGTGTCCCCGACGCTGCCAGGCCGACCGTGAAAGCGGTCGGCTGGGTTTCTGCCAGGCCGGGCCGCGTCCGCGCGTCTTCCGCTGGGGGCCCCACTTCGGCGAAGAACCGCCGATCTGCGGCGACGCCGGTTCCGGCGCCGTGTTCTTCTCGCGCTGCACGATGAAGTGCCTCTACTGCCAGAATTCCCCTTGGAGCTGGCGCGGCGAAGGCCGGGATCTCGAGATTTCCGAGCTGACCGCGATCTTCCGCGACCTCGCCGTGAAGCATCGCTGCGGCAACTGGAATCTCGTCTCGCCCACGCCCTATCTGCCGGCCGTGCGCGCCGCCCTCGCGCCCCTTCGGGCCGAAGGCATCCGTCTGCCGGTCGTCTTCAATTCCAGCGGCTACGAACGCGCCGAGACGCTCTGCGAATACCGCGACCTGTGCGACATCGCGCTGGTGGACCTGCGCTATGCAAACGACGCCACCGCACTCGCCGCCTCGTGCGCCCCCGGCTACACGGCCGCCGCGCGCGCCGCGGTCAAGCATCTCTGGGAGACGTTGGGTCCGCTCGACGCGGAGGAACCCGGACGCGCCACGCGCGGCGTCATCGTGCGCGTGCTCGTGCTGCCCGGCCATGCCGACGAGGCGATCGAGAATCTCGGCTGGCTCGCGGCTGAATGTTCGAACGAGGTCCACATCTCGGTGATGAGCCAGTACGCCCCCGCCTTCGAAGCGCTCAAGACCCCGCCCTTCGACCGTGTCGTCACCGAAGAGGAGTACGAGGAGGTCGCGGAAGCGGCAGCCGACTTCGGCTTCGAACACGGCTGGATCCAGGGTTTCGGCAGCCGCGACGCCTCCTCCGACCTGGTGGGCGAGAACATGTCCGCCGGCGAAGGCACGGTGGGAGCGGCGCCATGAAGATCTACGTCGACATGGACGACGTTCTCTGCGAGACGGCCCGCCATCTCTGCCGTCTCGCCGAACGCTTCTTTCAACGGACCGTCGCCTACGAGCAGGTCTTCCAGTTCGACCTGCAGGAGGTGTTCGGCCTGACGGACGAGGAGATGAAGCGCTTCATGGCCCTGTCGCACAGGCGCGATTCGCTGCTGGCCCACGCGGCGACGCGCGGGGCGCGCAAAAGCCTGCTCGACCTCCGGGCCGCGGGGCACGACGTCCACATCGTGACAGGCCGCCCCGGCTCGGCCCATGCCGCAACGGCGGAATGGCTGGCGAAACGCGGCCTCGGCGATTTTCCCGTCACCTTCGTCGACAAGTACGGACGCGACGCCCACTATCCCCACAACCCGGACGACCCGCCCACGGTGACGCTTCCGGAGCTGCTCGCGCAGAAGTTCGACCTTGTCATCGACGACTCGCCGTCGATCCTCCGCCACCTGACGGCCTGGCCGAAGACGCGCATCTTCGTCTTCGCGCGTCCCTGGAACGTCCACTACGCCCTCGCGCCCAACATGACGCGCGTCAACGGCTGGCCGGAGATCCGCCGTCAGCTCAACGTCTGAAGCCACGCCGCGAACTGCGCGGCACGTTGCGACCAGTTCCAATGCGCCCGCAAGGCCGCCACCTGCGCCGCGGTCGGCGCGACGGACGCGGCGTAGTCCGGCTCGGTCAGCAGCTTCACGACCCGGTCCGCAAAAGCCGACTGGTCGCCAAACGGCACCTTGACGCACCCCGTCGTGTAGACAGAACGCAACGCCGGCAGATCGTACATCACCACGGGCAGTCCGCTGCAGAGCGCCTCCGCGGCGACCATGCCGTTGTTGTCGAACACCGTGGGGTGCACCATCACGCGCGCGGACCGGTAGATTTCGTACTTGGCCTCGTTGTTGACGTAGCCCATCCAGTCGATCGAGTCCGCGACACCGAGGGCCTCCGCCTTCGCGCGCAGGGACCGTTCGAAATCCGGGGCGCCCGTGCCGATGAGCGTGAACCGTGCCGCAGGCAGGCGATCGAGCACCCGCTTCCAGACGTCGAGGAACCCCCTGATGCCCTTCTGCGCGCACAGACGGCTGCAGAAGACGACATCGCGCGTCTTCGCCGCCGGTGCGGACGGAATCTGCTCGACGTTCACGCCGCCGTAATAGGGGAAGACGCGCGGACGGAACGACACGGGGAAATGCACGAGATCGGAATGGTTGGTGATGACGAACGCCCAGGCCCGCCGCCGGGCGAGGCGGAAGAGTCCGTTGGAATACAACCACACGAGCACGTATTTGAGCGCCGGGAAACCATACCCCTTCGCCAGATTTTCAAAGAGGAACGGCACGAACAGAAACTGCACGGCGATCCAGCGATAGCCCAGGCGGCGCTGCAGACGGAAACACGGCAGCGTGTCCACGTGAATGTCGCTGCAGGAGTAGACGAGATCCGACGGTCCCACCTGAAGCTCGTCGAACACGCCCCGCAAGGCGGCGGTGAACTGGCGCACGCTCGCGACAGGATGGCGCAGGTCGCTGCCCTCAAAGGCCGGTACGACATGAAGAGTCAGCCCCGGCAGATTTCCCAACGTGCCTGCGACCGTCTCCGCCTTGTTCGCCGGCACGACGACATGGACCTCGTGCGAGGCGCGGAGGTTGCGGGCGATTTCAAGGGCGATCTTCGTATTGCCGCCCATCGTGCCGGGTTCGCTCAGGCCGAATCCGACCATGACGAACCGCGCGCGTTCCCGCCCGGCGGGAACCCGGCTCTCGGAACGGGAGTCCGTCATCGGGACCCCCTCTCGCGGGCGCCAAGGCCCAGCGCATTCTGCACCCGCACGATGAGCGTATTCGGCACGAGGGCGAAGACCAGCGCCTTCAGCCCCTCTTTCGCGCGTGTCGCAAAGGACGGCAGGCCGCGTTTCGAAAAATCGACCGCAATCCCGTTGGCGCGGCACACGCGGACCCCGAACGGTTCCCAGCAGCCTTTGTGCACGGCGTCGACGAATGGAAACTCGCGTACCTTCGTCGCCAGGATGGGACGCCTCTCGCCGCCGAGCGCGAACGAGCCGTAGCGCTCGAACTCCCAGATGCTGGAGACGGGACGCGCCAAGTCCTGCAGAAACGTGCGGTTCCAGAAACCCGACAGCGTCGAAATGCAATAGGCCGTATTCTTGGGATATTCCATCAGTCCCTCTTCCGGACGCGCGACACCGCGCTTGGGATTCGGAATCAACCGCAGGTTGACGGCGTCGCACGCACGCGCCTGTTCCAGACGACGCAGCAGATTCGCCGTGTCAACCGGCGCTTCAAGGTAGTAGTCGTCGCACAGCATCAGCACCCACGGCGTCGTTATCTCCGCGAGCGCCTTCACAAGCCGCGAAGCCCAGTTCAGACCGGGGCCGCAGGCGATCACCCGATCGAAGGCGGTGAGCCCGCCGGCCGGCACGTGTTCGGTGACGAGCACGGTCTCGAACGGACAGTCGGGCCAATACTTCCGTTTGAGCGTGGCGAACGGCCCGAGGAGATCGGCGTATTTGTCGCATGAGGCCACGAGGACCGTACAATCGGCATTCATCGCGTGCCCTTCCTCAGATGCCGATGACATAGCAGATCACGGCCAGAAGGCCGTCCGAAACGGCAATGGCGATGATCCCGCCGACCACCGCGCTCGTCGCCGCGACGCCGACGCCGTCCGCCGTGCTGCGCGTGCGCATGCCGCAGAAACAGCCGATGAGGCCGACGAGGAAGCCGAACAGCACCGACTTGCCAAGACCCAGCGAGATGGTGAAGACGGAAGACGCCTTCGCCACATGGTTCCAGTAGACGACGGTCGGCACGTTCATCAGCTGCAGCACGATCGATCCGCCGATCAGGCCGGCCAGTTCGGAGACGATCGTCAGAAACGGCATGGCGCAGGCCGCCGCGACGACGCGCGGCAGCACGAGGAAACGCACCGGCGGCAGGCCGAACGTCGTCAGCGCGTCCAGTTCCTCGTCCACCTTCATCGTGCCGATTTCGGCGGCGAAGGCGCTGCCGGAGCGTCCGGCGAGGATGATGGCCGTCACCAGCGGACCCAGCTCGCGGAAAAGGCCGATGGCGATGAGGTCCGCCACATACACTTCGACGCCGAACGTGCGCAGCGACGCGGCGGACTCGAACGCGAGGATCAGACCGAGCAGCCCGCCGATCAGGATCGTAATCGGCACCCCGTCGAAACCGGCGCGTTCAAAGGCCAGCGCACAGTCGCGGAAACGGAAGCGGCGCGGATGGAACAGCATGCCGAGCGCATCGACGGCCGTCTCGCCGAGAAACGCGCAGTTGTTCTTGAAATTGGCCTGCATCTCGCAGACGGCCTGTCCGACCGTTTCGAGAAAACCGCGCGGCCGGACTTTGCCAACCGTCGTGTCGTCGTAGGCGGCGAAGTCGTAGCGCGTGCGGATGGGTTCAAGCAAACCGCGGGGGTCGACAGCCTCCAGGCGAAGCCCCCGCTCGGCGGCCTGGCGGTCGAGACGGAGGAAAAAAGCCTCGAAAGCCGCCGTGACGGCCGGGAGGGACGACACGTCCAGCACGACCGTCTCGCCTTTCTTCAGGCGCCGCACGCGCGCGAGCTCGCGCCACAGGGTGGCGACATCCTCCGCCGCGGCCGCTTTGACGACAATCGACTTCAAAGCCCGCCTACTCCGGATTGATGACGACCGGCACGCTGCCGACACTGCGAATGACCGCGGAACCGTAGCCGACGCCCTCGACCATCGCACCGACGACCGTGGCCGTCATCGTCTTGCCGCGCCCGGCATCCGTCACGCCGTAGACCTTGAACGAGCCCTTGAAGGTGCCGTCCTTCGCCGAGTAGACGAGTTTGAGGGCGGCCGGATTGCCGAAGTCCGTCAGCGCTTCGTAGCCGCCGTCTTCGCGGTCGAACTTCACCCGATCCGCCCGCGGAAGCGCCCAGCGGGAACCGATCGGAACGATCGAGACATCTGCCGGCAGAAGATCCTCTTCAACCGACACGTCCTCGAAGTCGAATTCGCCACCCAAGGCGAACGATCCCTCGCCGGCCAGGGAGGAGACACGGCCGTAGTTGACGACCTCGAGCGCCGCCGTAAACGGATGCTTGCCCGCCCACGCGTTCCAGCGGCTCACGCCCCAGGGCAGGAACGGCTCGTCCTCGTCCGTACAGAACCAGAGCAAGAAGGCAAAACCGCCGCTCCGGCCCGCATAGAGCGGCACCAGAACGGGCACGCAGGCGCATCCGTCGCCGAAGATCATCTGGCCGGCAACCGAGACCTTCATCCCATCGGGCAGCGTGCCCGTCACCCGGGTACGGCCCTTGCTGCCGACGACCGCCGTGAGCGCGAGATAGCCGTCCGCCGCAAAGGCGGCGCCCTCGCCGACAACGTCCGTCGCCTGAAAGACCATGGACCAGGTACCCGTCCAGCGGGCCAGCGACGTGCTCACGAACAGCCGGTCGATCTGAGCCGACGACGCGGCCCGGTTGCGGGCACCGGAAAGCGCATAGTCGCCGAAGGAACCGGAAAGTCCGTTCGCCGTCAGCGCAACGGACAGCTCGTCCTCGGCGCGCGGCGAGACGAGATCGCCCGTGCCGGACTCGTCGAGCGAGCCGGTCATCGTCAGCTTCTTCCGTCCGAGCAGCGTCACGGACGCCGTGGCCTTGCACCGATAGTCGTCCGCCGCGCGGTCGTAGGTCTCCTTGGCGACCTTGAGCGTGACCAGACCGACGACCCGGCAGTCGTTGGATCCGGCCGACTCGTAGAGATAGCCTTCGTAGAGATGCGCCTGCAGCGGATTGAAATCGCCGGCGTCCTCGTATAGCGACTCGTTCCAGCCGGACACGTCCGCCTCGCCGACCGCCCAATGCGCGTAGAGCTTGAGATTCGCGTCGACGACATGGTCGGGCGAAATCAACGTACCGCCTTTCCTCTGGGTATACCAGCCCAGGAACACCATTTCAGGTTCGTCCGTCTCATCGTCGCCAGACGAAGACTTCAGCGTGTAGGAAGGTTCCGGCAGATCTCCCAGCAGACGGCCGGGCAAATAAAAGTGGAACTTCGCGTCTTCCTCGTCGAGCTTGCCGCCGTTGCAGTCAAGCGAGACGGTGTAGACCTTCACGCCCTTCAACCAGTAGATGCCACGGCCGAATCCGCCTTCGGGCCACTTGCCGTCAAGCGTCTTGACAGTGACCGTCGTCGTCACATCGTCCTCGTCTTCATCCTCGTCTCCGTCGCCCTCGTCGTCGTCCCCGTCGTCGCCCTGGCCCGGCACGGCGACCTCGACCTCTTCCTCCTCGCCCCAGCCGCTTCGGATGCGCAGCACGCCCGAAATCAAGTTCGCAGGCGCGCCTTCATAGAGATCGGCGGAGACATCCGGGCAGTCGCCGAGAAAGCGGACAATGCGCAAATGCGTGCAGCCGGAGAAGACCGACGACCCCAATGTCTCCACCGATTCGGGAATCGTGATGCCGTTGCGCAGTCCCGAGCACCCGGCAAAGGCCGAGTCGCCGATTTCCGTCACCGTGAGCGGAATGACGACGTTCGTCACGCCGGCACAGCCGAGAAACGCATTGTCGCCGATCGTCGTCACGACATGTCCATCCAACATCTCGGGAATGACGAGGTTGCCCTCGAACGACGAATCGATCGCGGAGGCGGAGAGATTCTCGATCGTCGCCTCGCCGCCCTCCGCCGTGTAGCACCAGGTCACGCCGCCGACGACGGCGCGCTTGACATCCTCGGGGAGCTTCTGTTCCTTCCAGGAGGCGAAGAGGTCGATGGTTTCGTCCGCCGTCGTCGTCAGGTTCGAGACAATCTGGCAGTTGGCGTAGACGACCTGGCCCGTCGGCGACAGGGCCCAGCCCTTGAAAGTGAAGTTCGTATGGACGAACGCATTCGTCGTCAGCGCCTGGGCCGTGCCGTAGCGGAACGGCTGCACGGGCATCGTTCCCACGCCGCCGTTGGCGTTATAGCTGACGAAATAGGCATTCGTCGGCGCCGCCGGCTGCTCTTCCTCCGGCTCCGTCGGAGTTTCCGGAGCCGTGGCGCCCCATTGGGCATAGAGGGTCGGATAGCCGAGGTAGACAGGCGAATCCTTGGTGATGCGCGCACCGTTCGTCGGCGCGGTCGCCCAGCCGGCAAAGGTCTGTCCCTTCAGCGTGGCCGTCGGCAGCGTACCGTATTTGGCGCCCGGCACATACGTATCCGATGCCTTCGAGACGGTGCCGCCATTGCCGTTGAACGTCACTTTGAACGGATCGAACTCGCCGATGCGCAACACAAAGACGGAATTCGCGCGAAATGTCGACGCGGTGATGAACGCCCCCACTTCCATGCCGGCGGTCAGGACGACCTCATGCGTGCGCTCGAACTCGACCGGATCCGACTCCGTCCCCTGGAGCATCGACACGCGGTAGACCGCCCCCGTCCCCGTATAGGTGAAGATCTCGGCCTTGTAGGTGCCCGACTGCCGGGGACGCATCAGCACCGTCAACTGGGAAGTCGCCTTTTCCAGCGTACCGGTGATGCAGCACGGCATCTGAACGGGAAGCTCTCCGGCAATCGTGGCAAGACCGCGGTCGTTCGGCTTTGAAACGGCATAGTACGTGGGCGTCGGCGCGGCGGCCAGAAATCCGCCGCAGAGAACGACGGCGAGGAACACGAGAGAGCGGACAAGACGAATCATTTCTCGTTATCCAAGTGGAGATGGCAATAGTGGTGGCCGGGATTGGCCTTGCGCGTACAGGGCGTACCGTCCGCATTCCGTCCCATGCAGGTGGGCAGCGAACTCAGAATCGCGTCATGGACCTTTTCCTGTTCGGCCCGACGACGGAGAATCTCGCGCTCCTGCTCGACCGCACGCTGGCGGATTTCCGCCAAACGCTCGGCCTCGCGGGCACGGCGCTCGGCCTCGGCGGCACGGGCGTTGGCCTCGATGACGGCCTTGTTGGCCTCAACGACCAGCTGCTGCTCGCGACGCACGCTTTCCTCGTGCTGAATGCGGCGCGCGCGGTCCTCTTCCCGATGGTAGACGTCAAGCGTCGCATCGCGGTCCCGCTGGAAATCGGCACGGCCGCCGTCGCGGCCGCCATTCCGCGCAGCCAGATTTTTCTCGTAGGTGTCGCTTCCCACCCACGGGCGATGCAACGAATCCGGCCCCTCCTGCACGTTGCGGTAGACGCGGTCGTAGCCACGGCCCCCGCGCCCGCGGCCACGGTCGCGCAGACCGCCGGCGGCAGGCTGCACAGGCGCAACCGGACGGGCCGGCTTCACCGCACGCTCCGACGCAACGGGGCGGACCGTGACAACCGGGTTTCCGCCTGCCCGCCCCTGCACCCGCCCCGCGACCTGCGCACACGCGCAGGCTGCCAGCATGACAACAACGGAAAACAGCGCAAGCGGTTTACCCATGGCATTACTCCTTCTTCTTGGCGTCCTCGGCCGGCTTCGGCGCATCCATCAGTTCTTCAATGACGGGTTCAACGACATCGTCGGCCTTCTTCTCCGCAACGGGCTTCGCTGCGGCCGGCTTCACTTCAGCCGGCTTCTCCGCAACGGGCTTCGCTGCGGCCGGCTTCACTTCAGCCGGCTTCGCTGCAACGGGTTGCGGAGCCTCGACGACGGGGGCAACGGTTTCAGCCGGCTTCACTTCAGCGGGCTTCGGAGCCTCGACGACGGGTGCGACGGTTTCAGCGGGCTTCGCTTCGGCGGGCTTCGCCTCAGCGGGCTTCGGAGCCTCGACGACGGGGGCGACGGTTTCAGCGGGCTTCGCCTCGACCACCAGGGCCTCGACGCCGGCGACCGCCGGCTCGGCAGCCTTCGGCGCCTCAGCTGGAACGACGGGAATCTCATCCTTCTCCTGATCGGAAAGCAGCTGTTCGAGCGTCATCGGCTGGGCGGCGACAGGTGCCGGACGGACGGCGGGCACCGGCTCGGCGGGCTGCGGCGCGTTGCCGGGCTCCGGCTCGGGCCTCTCTTCGACAGGTCCGTGCTTTTCGCGGATCTGGTCGATGATGGCGCGGAGATCCTTCTGGTTCTTGTCGAAGAGCTTCTGTTCCTCGAGGATTTCCTTCTGGTGCTTCTCCGCCCATTCCTTGCGCTCCGATTCATCCATCTCGGCGAGGCGCTTCGCGCGGGCTTCCCTGGCCTCTTCAAGGGCCTTGGCCGTCTTGCGCTCTTCGTCCTGGCGCGCCCATTCCTCGTTGAGGCGGCGGAGCTGTTCCTTCTTCGAAATCGGATCGGCCGCCGGGCTGAGGGACCAGCCGTTGGCTTCAAACGGACGCGGATCGCTGAGCGCCTTCTTGCGGCGGATCGCTTCGGTCTGGGCCGCGTCGGCGTCGTCGAGAACATACGGCGTCATGAAGACGAGCAGTTCGGAACGCTTCTCGCTCGTGCTCGTCGAGCTGAAGAGCCACTTGCCGATCCACGGAATGTCCTTGAGAATCGGGATGCCGGTTTCGCTCTCCGCGAGGGTCTTCTTCTGGAGACCGCCCATGACGACCGTCATGCGGTTTTCGACGGAGACGTCGCTTGAAATCTTGCGCGTCGTGACCGTGGCGTAGGGGTCGGTGCCGCCGGATTCGTTCGGCACGTTCTGGTCCGCACCTTGCGTTTCGAACGTCTGCTCGACCGTGAGGACGACCGTGCCGTTCGGGTTGATGCGGGGCGTCACCTTGACCGTGAGACCGATGTCGCGCTTTTCGTAGTTGCGCACCTGGGTGCCGGAGTACGACGAACCCGAGTACTGGTAGCCGCTGAAGAGGTAGATCATGTCGGTCGCCTCGATCGTGGCTTCCTTGTTGTCCACCGTCATCAGGATCGGCGAGGCGAGCACCTTCGTGCGGCTGTCGCCCTTGCAGGCCTGGAGGACGGCGCCGATGTTGAGCTTGTCGCTCTTGAGGATGTAGTTGATGCCGCCGCCGATCGGGTTCAGCGTACCGGACGCGAGCGCAGCCGTGTTGGCGATCGTCTCCGCCGTGTCGTCGTCGCTCGAACTGCCGCTTCCCGCCGTCGCGCCGAGACCGACGAGGTTCTGGAGCGTGCCGGAAGCCGAGCCGCCGCCGCCGCCGAGCATCGAGCCCGTCGTCGCGCTGCCGTTGTTGAAGAGCGTATTGCGCAGCGTCTTCGTGATCGTCTTGTACGCCGCGGTGGCGCTGGCGGAAATCGCATTGCCGGAGGCGTCCGTACCGCTATACCCTTCCGGCACGAGCGTGCGCAGAAGGTTGCCGTCGGAGTCCTGCGCATAGAAGAGCGGCCGGCCGAAGGAGTCGGTCCGCTGCACCTGCTGGTGGGTACGATACTTGCCGCGCTGCACCCAATCGACGCCCGTGGTGAGATCGTCGCCGAGTTCGACCTGCACGATGACCGTCTCGATGAGCACCTGCGAGAGCTTGACGTCCATGTCGTCGATGACTTCCTTGACCGCTTTCATGTCGGCCTTGCGCGCCATCATCACGATGCCGTTGATGCGCTTGTCGGCGAGGATCTTGATATTGTCCCTGTTCAGCTCGCCGAGCGAAGACGAGGCGGTGGAGGAGAACGTCGGCTGCGCCGTCTGCGCACGTTGCTGCTGGCTCTGCCAGGTGCCGGGCTGCTGGAAGCCGCCCGTCCGGTTGTTGCTCTGCGTCAAGTTGCGGGCCTGGCCGTTGCGCGCGTTGGGATTCTGGTTGTTGCCGCGCTGCGAGGCGGAGGAGCCGTTGCCGATGAGGTCGTTGAGCATCGAGGCGACTTCCTCGGCGTCGGCGTACTTGAGGCGCACGACTTCGACGCTCACTTCCGGCGTCGTCTCGACGTCGAGCGTTTCGATGACCTTGTCGAAGAAGTCCATGTTCGTCTTCGCCGTGATCACGATGAGCTTGTTGGAGCGCTCGTCGGCGAGGATGAGCACCTTGCCGCGGATCATGCCGCGGTCGGCGTCGGACACCTGCGCGAGGATCGTCGCGTTCGGCGTCGCGGGCTGCGGCGTCTGGGGCGTCTGCGGACGGTTGTTGATGTTCAGAAGACGCGTCGGCTGCGTCTGGGGCTGCGGCTGCGTGCGCGAGGCGAAGCCGGGCGCGCCGCTCGTCTTCGGACCCGACGCGGCCAGCTGCGCGTCCTTCTGGCTTTCGGTGACGATCGTCTCAAGCGCCGTCTTGATGTCCGTCGACATGGCGAACTTGATCTGGCGCACGAACACGTCTTCGAGCACGGGATTCGCCTGGTCGAGCTGCTTGATGATCTCGAGCATGCGGTTCACGTTCTCCTGCGTGTCGGTGACGAGGATCGTGTTGTTGCGCTCGAACACCTGGAAGAGCCCCGTGGGATCCTTGAAACCCTCGATGGCCTTCTGCGCTTCATCGGCCGTGATGTGGGTGAGGCGGATCAGCTGGCTGACGACCCTGCCCTTTTCGGGAATCGCGTTCGTCGGAATCTCCATCGACGTGCGGATGCCGGCCGTACGCACCGTCTTGCGGTCGAGCGCGTAGAGGAAGATGTCGTCCACTTCCTCGAGCACGACGCCGTTCATCGTGAGCACGCGCTCGATGGCATTGAGGTACTGCTCCTTGGTGAGTTCGCGGTCCTCGAAGGTCTTGAGCGTGACCTGCGTCTTCGGCAGGTTCGGCGCGAAGAGCGGAATCTTGTCCGCCACGTCCGCATACGCGTAGACGAGCAGCTCCAGGGGAGCCTGGTCGAACGAGAGGCGCGTCGGCACGCCGTTGGTGCCCTTGGGGATGTCCGCAAGGATCTCCTCC
>CADCPA010000136.1 GCA_902803135.1 uncultured bacterium | reverse complement strand
GTGGTTCGACGGCGCGAACGGCGGCAACGGCTGGTACGGCGGCGCGAACGAGACGCGGCGCATCGACAAGTCCTACTACGGATGGGAAGAGACGTTCAAGATGATCCGCAAGTGGCAGCCGAACGCGCTCATCTGGAACGACGGCGGCGCGAGGGGCGACCTCCGGTGGATCGGCAATGAGGCGGGATGTGCCGGCGAGCGCAACTGGAGCCTCCTCAACGCGACGGGCGACGTGCCCGGCTGGGAGCTCAACAGCGGCAAGGAAGACGGCGACAGCTGGGTGCCGGGCGAGACGAACACGAGCATCCGCCCCGGATGGTTCCACCACTCCGCCGAAGACGGACACGTCAAGAGCCTCTCGAAGCTGATGGACACCTACTACAAGTCCGTCGGACGCAACTCGACGCTCCTCCTGAACTTCCCGATCGCGCCGGACGGACTCATTCCCGAGGAGGACGCCAGGCGCGGCGCGGCGTTCGCGAAGGCCGTCAAGGAGGCGTTCAAGAAAGACCTCGCAAGCGGCGCGAAGGCGACGGCGGACAACGTGCGCGGCAACGACGCCACGTATGGCGCGGCGAAGGCCGTGGACGGCGATCCCAAGACCTACTGGGCGACGGACGACGGCGTCACGCGAGCGTCGCTGACGATCGAGTTCGCCAAGCCCACGACGTTCAACCGCGTCGTCGCCTGCGAGTACATCCGTCTCGGACAGCGCGTGCGCCGCTTCTCGATGGAGGCGTTCGTCGACGGCGAGTGGCGCGAGATCAGGGACACGCTTGGCGGCCGCGATGCGCAGACGACGGTCGGCCGCAAGCGCATTCTCTGCGTCCCGACGACGGCCGCCACGAAGCTCCGCTTCACGATCCTCGACGCGAAAGCGTGTCCGCTCATCTCGTCCCTCGGCGTCTACAACGCGCCGGAAATCACCGCCGACATTCCCGACTCGGGCGAGAAGCTCTGCGGCAGGTACCATGTCTTTTTCGCCGGTCCCCGTCAGATGAACATCGACCTCGGCGGCGTGAAGAAAATCTGCGGTTTCCGCTACAAGCCGCCGCAAGACGGCAAGAAGGGGATCGTGACGCATTATAAACTGTCGTCGACGGTCAACTGGGCGAAGTGGAACGAACTTGCGTCCGGCGAGTTCTCGAACGTCGTCAACAATCCAATCTGGCAGACGGTCAAGTTCAAGCCCGTCGACGCCGGAATCGTCAGCTTCACGGCCGAACGTCTTGCGGAAGGCGACCGCCTGCGCTATGACGACTTCGAGATTCTTTTTGAGGGGAACGGAAAATGAACATCAGAACAGGCATTCTGGCCGTCGTCCCGCTGGTTGCGGTCACGGCCGGGGCGGTCGTATGCGGCGACCAGGACCTTGCGGTCGAATTCTACTCCCCGCGCACGGCGCGGATACTCAAGACGCCCGTCGGGGCGACGTTCCACAAGCCCTTCGAGACGCGGGTGGCGAAGGCGTGGGACGGCACCGTGACCGTAAAGGCGGGCGACGTGACGAGCTGGTCCACGGGTGAGCTCGAGGTGCGGCTCGACAGGAAGGCGCGCACGCTGAGCTTCTGGAACGCGAAGGGCGAGAAGCTGTTCGAGGAGGCGGCTTCAGCCGAGTTCAAGGCGGCGCAGTACGGCGAGCACCGGGCGCTCCGGCCCCTGCAGCGCTTCCGGCTCGGGACGGACGAGGGGCTCTACGGGCTCGGCGACCTCCAGAACCTTAAGCTGAACCAGCGCGGCGAGCACAACCTCCTCACCCCGCGCAACGTCGGCGACGGCATCCCGTATTTCGCCAGCGACAGGGGGTATGCCGTGTGGTGGGACAATACGAGCCCCACGAGCGTGAACGACGACCCGGAATCGCTTGCGTTCGAGAGCGAGGCCGGCGAGGGCGTGGACTACTACTTCCTCTACGGCCAGACGGGCGACGGGTGCGTTGCGGAAATGCGCGCCCTGACGGGTGACGTGCCGATGTTCCCGCGCTGGGCCTACGGCTACTGGCAGTCGAAGGAGCGCTACAAGACGCCGCAGGAGACCGTCGGCGTGGTGGAGCGCTACCGCCAGGCGGGGATCCCGCTCGATGGCATCGTCCAGGACTGGCAGTACTGGGGCGAGAACTACCTCTGGAACGCGATGGAGTTCACGGGCCGCGACTGGCGCGACGGCAACTGGATGATCGGCCGCGCGCACGAGCTGAACGCGAAGGTCCTAATCACGATCTGGCAGAGCTTCGGCCCGCAGACGAAGCCGTACCGCGAGCTTGACGAAAGGGGGCTTCTCTTCCCGTTCGAGACGTGGCCCGCGAGCGGGCTCGAGCATTTCTGGCCGCCGCGCAGGGACTACCCGAGCGGCGTGAAGCTGTGCGACAACTTTTCGCCCGTGGCGCGCGACATCTACTGGAACCACATGAAGCGCCTCTGGGACGCCGGGATCGACGGCTGGTGGATGGACTCGACCGACCCGGACCACTTCGCGAAGGACGGTGACCTGGAGCACATGACGGCAGCAGGCTGTACGTACCGCGAGGTGCGCAACGCCTATCCCGTCAGCGCCACGAAGGGCGTCTACGAACACCAGCGCAGGGACACCGACCGCAAGCGCGTCTTCATCCTCACGCGCGGCGCGGGCGCGGGGCAGCAGCGCTTCGCGACGTCGGTGTGGTCCGGAGACATCGCGTCGAGCTGGGACGTCCTCCGCCGCCAGATACCGGGCGCGCTCAACTACACCGTCACCGGCAACCCGCAGTTCAACAGCGACATCGGCGGGTTCTTCGCGGGCCGCTACAACCAGGCGGGAGTGCGCGGGGAGAACAATGTGAACTACCGCGAGCTCTACGCGCGCTGGATGCAGCTCGGCGCGTTCATGCCGATGATGCGCAGCCACGGCACGGAGGTCCCGCGCGAGATCTACCTCTATGGCAAGCCGGGCGAGGAGGTCTACGACGCGCTCGTGGGCGCGGTCAAGATGCGTTACCGTCTGATGCCCTACATCTACTCGCTCGCCGGGCACATCACGAAGGACCGCGCGAGCTTCATGCGCCCCCTGTGGTTCGACTTCCCCGGCGACAAGACGGCGAAGGGATGCGTCTCCGAGTTCATGATGGGCGAGAGCATCCTCGTCGCGCCGGTCCTCAAGGCGCTCTACACGAGCGAAGACAACAAGCCCGTGGGCGAATACGAGGGCTGGGACAGGAAGGCCGAGGCCAAGGGCGGCGAAGCCGAACAGAAGGGCGACCTTGACGCGCCGTTCAAGGGCGTGCGCACGCATGCGGTCTACCTGCCGGCCGGCACGGACTGGTACGACTTCGAGACGGGGCGGAAGTACGAGGGCGGGCAGACTGTCGAGCTCGAGGTCACGATGCGGTCGATGCCATGCTTCGTCAAGGCCGGCGGCATCGTCGTGCTGGGGCCTGACGTGTCGTTCAACGGCGAGAAGGACTGGAGCGAACTCGAGGTGCGCGTCTATCCCGGACGCGACGGCGCGACGGCGTTCTACGAGGACGCGTTCGACTCCTACGACTACGAGAAAGGCGCGTGGAGCGAGATTCCGATCCGGTGGCACGAGGGGGACCGGCGCGTCACGTTCGGCGACCGCCGCGGCGGCTACCCCGAGATGCTCAAGGAACGCGTCTTCAACGTGAAGGTGGCGGGCGTGGGCGAATTCCAGCTGAAGTACAACGGGCGCGACGAGTCGTACGGCTTCATGCGTCCCGACGACCAGAAGGGCGTGCAGCCGTGCTTCGACGACGCATACACGGCCGACCCCGCACCGCTCGCCGTTGGCGATACGCTCTACGTCTACGCCGGGCAGGATGCAGACGATGCCGACGGTTTCAAGATGCCCGGCTGGCGGCTTTATTCGACGAAGGACATGAAGACGTGGAAGTCGCACGGAATCGTCGCCTCGCCGGTCGACCATCCCTGGGGCGGTGAGAACACCGCGTGGGCCGCGCAATGCATCGAGCGCAACGGGAAGTTCTATCTCTACACGACGTGCATCGACAAGCGCAAGGGCTGGTGCATGTCGATCGGCGTGCTGCTGGCGGACCGTCCGGAGGGGCCTTTCAAGGACCCGGTGGGCGAGCCGCTCGTCCAGCACTGTCCGGGCGACATCGACCCGACGGTGTTCGTCGACGACGATGGCCAGGCCTGGCTCTACTGGGGCAACCCCCTCCTCCACACGGCGAAGCTCAACCCCGACATGGTCTCCATCGACCGGTCGTTCGGCAAGAACGGCATCAAGGTGGTGCCCGGTCGCCTCGAGGACTACCAGGAGGGCCCGTGGGTCTGGAAGCGCGGCGGAAAGTACTACCTGGCCTATTCGAGCACGTGCTGTCCGGAGGGCATCGGCTATGCGATGTCCGTCTCGCCCGAAGGGCCGTGGGTGTACAAGGGGCACATCATGGACCACGACCGCCGTTCCAGCGGCAACCATCCCGGCATCGTGGAGTTCAAGGGCAAGTGGTACTGCTTCGGGTTCGGCTACCAGCGCTACCACCGCCTGTTCCCCGGCGCGAAGCACCGCGAGCGGCGCAGCGTGTGTTTCACGGAGATGACCTACAACCCTGACGGCACAATCCGGCAGCTGCCATGGTGGGCTGACATCAAGTAGAGGTCTTGCGGCCATGACAAGAGTTGCCATCATAGACGACCACCGCGTGGTACGACTTTGAGCTTCTTTTCGAAAAATAAACAAGGAGATTGACATGAAGACGTTGCTTCCTGCAGTTTGCGCCGCCGTCGTGATGCTGGCGTCACAGGTTCGTGCGGCCGATAAGGTTTACGTCGACGAAGTCGCGGCGTTCGGAAAGGTCGTCGACATCTGGCCGGAAGGCAAGATGCCGGGCGAGAAGACCGACCATCCGGAGGTTTTCGAAAACGGCCAGCCCAAGGGCGACGTCAACTACCAGTACGTGAGCCATCCGACGCTCACCGTGCGCAAGGCGCCCGGCGAAGACGTCCATCCCGCGATGCTCATCTGCCCGGGCGGCGGCTACTTCCTCCTCGCCTGGCGCCACGAGGGCATGGAAATCGCGAAGTGGGCGAACGACAACGGATTCGACGCGTTCATCCTCAAGTACCGCGTCCCGAACGACGGATCCATTGCGCTCATGGACGCACAGCGCGCCGTGTCGTGGATCCGCGCGAACGCGAAGGAGCTGCGTGTCGATCCGGACAAGATCGCCCAGATCGGCTTCTCGGCGGGCGCGAACCTGACCGCCCGCACGGCCAACAATTTCAAGGCCCGCAGGTACGAGCCGATCGACACGGTCGACGGCTTCTCAAGCCGTCCCGACGCGACGATCCTCGTGTATCCGGGCGGGCTCCTGAAGGGCGGATTCCGCGCGAAGGCGACGCCGGACCTTCAGCTGTTCGAGCAGACGATGGTCACCGCGGAGACGCCGCCTTGCTACATCACGCAGACGGAGGACGACTTCTGCCAGGTCGAGAACTCGCTGGCGTATTACCTCGCGTGCAAGAAGTGCGGCGTCTCGGCGGCGATGCTGCTGGGTCCGAAGGGCGGCCACGGCTACGGCAGCCGCAAGACAGGGCGCGACAACGACGACTGGCCGGAACTCGCCGCCAAGTGGCTCAAGCGCACCTTCAATCTGCCGCTCAAGTAACGGCTCGGGGAGCGAACCGCATGAACTTAGTGGGAATGTCCGTGAAAAGAATGTCGTCCGGCTTGTTCGCCGGGCTTGCCCTGCTTTCGTCCGTTTGGGCGGCCGACGAAACGGACGCACTGCAGGCGCGCATCGACGCGGCCGCGTCTGCGGGCGGCGGGGTCGTGGCGATTGCGCCCGGCGACCATCACGTGGCGTCGCTTGAGCTGAAGAGCAACGTCACGCTCGAGCTGGCCGAAGGGGCGCGTCTCGTGGCCTCGACGAACTACCTGGACTACGCGGCGAGCAAGACGACATCCCGCGCGATTCTCTGGGCTACGAACGCCGTGAACGTAGCCGTGAAGGGCAAGGGCGAGATCGACGGCCGCGGATGGGCGGCGGAGATGAAGGACGGCAGTCCGCTCCGCTGGAAGTTCATGGTGTTCTACCAGGTGAAGGGCGTGCGGGTGGAGGACGTGTCGCTGCGCGATTCCGGGTCCTGGGGCTGCTATTTCAAGGAATGTGAAAACGTCTACGCCGCGCGCGTGACGATGCGTTCGCTCGTGAACCACAACAACGACGGCTTCGACATCGATTCGAAGAACGTGCTGATCGAAAACTGCGACCTCGACACCGACGACGACGCGATCTGCCTGAAGTCCGACAACCCCGACTTCGTCTGCGAGAACGTTGAGGTCCGCAACTGCCGCCTCGCCTCGAACTGCAACCACATCAAGCTCGGCACTTCGTCCTACGGCGGATTCCGAAACGTCCGCATCCACGATTGCGAACTCGTGCCCTGCTCGACGAACATCATCCCCCAGATCAAGAACCGGCGCGGCAACGCGAACGACATCCCCGGCTGGGACAAGCGCGAGATCGGCTCTCGGTGCGGCATTGCGCTCGAGTGCGTGGACGGCGGGTTCCTGGAGAACGTGCGCGTCGGCAACATCCGGATGAACCGCAGCTGCCAGACGCCCGTGTTCGTCCGGCTGGGACGCCGCCACGAAGCGCGCGCGGGACGTGTTTCCTACATGAAGGACGTCGTGATCGAGAACGTGAAGGGAGAGTCGATGAGCTTCCTTGCCTGTTCGGTGACCGGCGTGCCGGGGTTGCGGCCCGCGAACGTGACGCTCCGCAACATCGACCTCCTGGTCAAGGGGGGAGGTCCTGCGGACGAGATCGCCCGTCCCGTGCCCGAGTCGGAGAAGCGCTATCCCGAGAACCGGATGTTCGGTCGCCAGATGCTGCCGGCCTACGGCTTCTACCTCCGCCATGCCGACGGCGTCGCGTTCGAGAACGTGCGGCTCTCCTACACGGGCGCGGCGGAAGGCCGTCCGGCCGTGTTTGCCGACGACTGCACGGACGTGGTGCAGCGGGGTTGCCGATTCCAGAAGCCCGCCGGCCGCCATCCCGCCGCCTACGGCGTTCCGTGCGGGGTTGCGGACAGACGGGAGGAGCTGCGGCCCGTCTCGCGGATGGAGAGCACGTCAAAGCAGAAGGGACGCGGAGACGGACCCTACGGCGAGTTGTGGTGGGCGAACCGCTTCCTGAGCCGCCAGAAGGCCATCGCATCCGTGGCGGGCGGCACGGTCGACCTTGTGCTGTTCGGCGACTCGATCATGCATTTCTGGGAGTGGAAGCATCCCGGGAGCTGGGCGTCCTTGACGAACGGCCACACCGTAATCAACTGCGGCTACGGCGGGGATCGCACGCAGCATCTCCTGTGGCGGCTCGAGCACGGCGAGCTCGACGGCTACGCGGCGAAGAACGTCGCGATCATGATCGGGACGAACAACAACACGTCGAAAGAGACCGATCCCGCCAACGTGGCGGCGGCGGTGCGGCGGATCGTGTCCGTCGTCAAGGCCAAGCAGCCGCAGGCGCGGATACTCCTGCATGCCATCTTCCCGCGCGGCGCCTCCGGGCAGACGCGCCACGCGGGGCCGCGTCGGCGCAACGATGCGACGAACGAATTGCTGAAGGCGTTCGCCGCAACGGATCCGTCCGTGGTTTGGATCGACATCGGACCCGACCTCGTGGATGAGACGGGATGGGTGCCGAAGGCAATCATGGGCGACGAAATCCATCCGACCGACGCCGGGTATGCGCCTTGGTCGGCGGCGCTGAAACGGGCGCTCGGGTGGTGAAGTGTCTGTTCCCCGTTTGGGCTATTGAGGAGCTCATGACTGGTGTGATAGAATTGGCGTCTAACTGAAGGTCGGAAAAACAAAGGATTGATCAATGAGAAAACTGACACCTGCGGTCTGTTTCGCGTTCGCACTGTTTGCCGCAGCCGCGACGCAGGCGAGCGTGTGCCTGGTCGGAAAGACCGACAAGGCGCCGCTCTCCTACAAGTGCGGAGAGAAAATCGTCTTCTCGCTGAAGCTGGTCAACGGACGCGAGCTGCCGGAGGGATCGCGCCTGCGCTGGCGTCTTTCCTCCGACGCCGGCGAGCGTCGCGACGGCAACGAGAGTCTGCCGATCGACGCGCCTTTCAAGGTCGAGACGACGATGGCGAAGCCCGGCTTCGTCCGTCTGGAGGCCGTCGTGATCGGGAAGGACGGGAAGGACATCCTGCAGAACTTCGCCGACAACGAGCTGACGCCGGACGGGAAACGTCCCATGAACCGGTGGGAGAAGGGCGAGCGGCGCGTCTTCTTCGACGGCGGCGCGGCGGTGGAGCCGGAGCAGCTCAAGAGCCTGCCGGAGCCGAAGGACTTCGACGCGTTCTGGGCGCGCGAGCTCGCGCGCCTCGCGACGGTGCCGATGAAGGTCCGCAAGGTCGAGGCCAAGAGCTGCACGCCCGACGTGAAGATCTACATCGTCGAGATCGCCTGCGCCGGGAAGCGTCCCGTGACGGGCGAGCTGTCGATTCCGACAAAGCCCGGCAAGTACCCGGCGCTTCTCGAAGTGGACGGCTACGGCATCTACGTGCCCGACCCGAACCACGAGCGCGGCGCGATGTGGCGTCCGTCGGACAAGATCATCCTCCACATCAACGCCCACGGATTCAACATGCCCGAGTTCGGCGCAGACGCGGCCTACTACGAAGCGCTGAAGAAGGAACTCAAGGACTATGCGTTTGACAAGAAGGAGAACGCCAACCCCGAGACGGCGTACTGGAACGGCATGGCGCTCCGCGTCGTGCGCGCGCTCCAGTTCCTCGAACAGCTCACGGCGTGGAACGGAAAGGACCTTGAGGTGCACGGCGGCAGCCAGGGCGGACTCCAGACCATGTGGGCCGTCGCGCTCGATCCGAAGGTCTCCCGCGCGACGCCATATGTCACGTGGTGCTGCGACCTCGCCTCGCGCGAGAAGCAGGGACGGATGGGCGGATGGCGTCCCGAATGGCAGGACGCGCTCGGATACTACGATCCCGTCAACATGGCCAAGCGCGTCCGCAGGACGCAGCGCGTGGACATCGAGCGCGTGGGACTCGGCGACTACATCGCGCCGCCTTCAACGGTGCAGGTCCTGTACAACAACCTGAAGTGCCCGAAGTCGATCAAGTTCGTACAGGGCTCCAACCACGGCTACGTTCCGCCGGAGGAGTTCCGCGAAGAGTGCGTTTTCACGGGGAAGTGAGAAGACGTCAGGTCTGTCGTTTAGTTTGGTTATGAAAGCGCGAAATTGATTTCGTGCCATAGAGGAGTGGGTATGTTTTCGCATCCGCCCAATTCGCTCACTGTCATCTGCTGGTAAGGTAAGGGCTACCTGTTCTGCAGGGGGTGCCGCTTGAAGAACTCCCAAAGCTCGTGCGTCG
>CADCPA010000135.1 GCA_902803135.1 uncultured bacterium | reverse complement strand
CGGCACGACGCGCACGCTCGACCAGCACGTGGCGAACCTGCGCCGCAAGGTCGGCGAAGTCGGCGGCGATTCAGCGTCCGTCCGCACGGTTCACGGAATAGGCTACAGCTATGCGGTAAGTTCCACTTGATCTTGACCAGATGAATGAAAGGATGAAACAAGATGAACACTAAGAGCAGAATATGCCTTGCCGTTTTTCTCAACACGTTGGTTCCGTTCGCTTTCGCTGCGGGGCCTGCGGAACTCACTCCCGCGCCAATCGTGTCGCTTGCGCTCTTCAAGAACGGAACGGCGGTAGTGACTAGGCGGATCGTGCCGCCTGCCGAAGGCAAGCCGACCTTGCTGGATGGCCGTGTCGCTCCGGCTCACGGCACGTTCTGGACAGATTCGCCCTCGCCGCTCACCTTCATGTCTGCGCATCGCCTTGTCTCGGTTCCTGCCGGGTCTGTCGGCGAACGCCAGACCCGTGCGGAGGCTTACGCGGGGCGCGAGGCGACTGTCTGGGTCCGAGTCCCCGGCGATTTGGCACCCGCGCTGGAGGCGCTGGCCACAGGAGCCGGTCCTGCGGCGACCTTCGCGCTCTCCGCTCCGCCCGCCGGAGATGCCGCCGTACGCACGGTCCGTCTGCGCGGCACGGTTCTCCCGCCGAAGAAGTCGGAGCGCCCGGAGTCCCGTCGCGAGTCTTTCGCGTGGTATGGATTCTGGAACTACGAGCGCGTGGAGCGCACGACTCCAGGCGAGCGGGATGGCGATTTCACGCTTCGCCTGTCCAACGGGACTCTCGTGCGAGTTCCCGAAGCCGCCCTTGCTGCAGTCTCCGCGGAAGGCGGAGACTCTGCCGAGATACCGGTTTTCGAAGTCAGCGGCGCAACCGGCCCGTTCGACATGCAGTACCTTGCGCGCGGCGCGGCATGGGCGCCGTCGTACAGGCTCGTATTCGGAAGGGACGGCAAGGCCCGTCTCGAGATGGCCGCCGAGTTGCGCAATGAAATGGAGGACCTCGATGGCGCGGAAGTGTTTCTCGTTTCCGGATTCCCCAACGTGGAGGCGTCCGAGATACCCGGTCTCCTCGCTACCGGGAACTCCGTCTCCCGCTTTCTCGACATGCTCGCCGCGCCGCGCGCTCCTTTCCGCAACAGAAACAGGGATTCCTGGGCTTCGCAGGCGGTCTGGACGTCGAATACCGCGCAATTGGACTTTGTCGCCGATGGCGGCGGAAAGCTTCCGCAGATCCCGTCGGACGGCAATGCGACAGACATCCACTACCGCTCGGCGGGACGGGTCGCTCTTGCGCGTGGTTCAACCCTGCGACTTCCTCTCGCAAGCGGCGAGACGCCTGTTGCGCGTTTCGTCGATTGGAATCCGGGGTGCGACTACGACGAGTGGGGGCGTCGCACCGGCGAGGAGCTGGAGGAGGAGCGTGTCCCGTGGGACGCCGTGAAGTTCCGCAATCCGCTTGGATCGCCTATCACCACCGGTCCGATGGCCGTCTTCGACGGTGGCAGGCTTAACGGCCAGACCACAGTCAGATGGACCAACCCCGGGCAGGAGGCGATGGTGCGCGTGACCAAGGCGCTCACAGTGCAGGGGGCGTTCGAAGAGACGATCCCCGGCCGCGTCGAGGACTATCCCGAGGTCCGTGTCTTCAATTCACACTGGCGGCGCGTCGTAATCGAGGCGAAGCTCATGGCGGCAAACCATCGTGACGAGCCCGTGGATGTTCTCGTGCATCCTACGATCTCGGGCGAGTTCAAAGACGCGTCAGAGGAGCCTGCCTCGAAGCGCAACCTCGGTTCTCCCCGCGAGCGTGGGGCGGTCAACCCGAAGCAGGAGTTGAGATGGAATTTCAATCTTGCCCCTGGCGAGAAGAAGACGCTCACCTGGCGTTATACGACGCTGATACACGCTTAGCGCGTTCCGGCGATGGCTAAAAGGGTCGGACCCTTCTGTATAATCAAACAATCTAACAATCAAACAATGAAACACATCCCCTTGTCACTATTCGCAGTGTCGGTTGCGCTTTCCGCATCGGCCGTAGATATGTCGGGGCTCGCCGACATCCGCTTTGCGGAGAGCTACGCGTTCTCCACCAACCGCGCCGCGCTCATCGAGACGCTTGGTCACGGGACCGATGCCTGGTATGCGTATTCCATCCTGAATGCGCAGACGGAAGGCCGGCTCGACGAGGCCAAGGAACTCAACAACAGGTGGGCGGAGCCTTCTGGCAGCAACCGACGTGAGGCGTTTGCGTATCGGCAGTATTTCCTCGACTGGGACCGCGGCAAGTGTCAGGCGTTCTTCATCCCGCAGGAGTTGAGCTTCCTCCACATCTGGGAGGGACTGCCCGAACGTGAGGTGGATCTCAAGCCCAACGCCTACCCGTCGGCGCTGAAAGACGAGGAAGTTTCGTTTGCCGCCTTCGACAACCTGAAGAAGCACTCCTTGCTTTCCGATTTGGAGGACGGTTTCGTCTCCATCGCCCTGCGTGACGACGCGAAGCCTCTTGAGCGATTTGACTGCAGTAGTCTGCTAAGGCTGGAGCGCGACTGCCTTCCCGACACTCCCGGCCTCATGAAATACGTGCTGCAGTATCTGACGGACGGCGACAAAGGCGACTTCTTCGTGAAGTACGGCGTGTTCAAGAAGCTGACGCTTCAGCAGCTCGCCGAAGTCGCAAAGGCCACGAAGGGTACGGAAAAGGACGTCGCGGCGTCCGCCGTGTTCGCCGACGTCGTTCTCGCGAAGCTCGCGGCGGGCGCGGACGACGCCACAGACGATCTCAAGGCCCGCGAAGACCTGCTCAGGCGACGCCTCGACTTCACGAAGACCCTCGCCCCGGCGCTGAAGAAGAAACGGATCGACGCCGAGCGCGAGCTGCTTGATTTCTACCGCAGCGTCGGCGACCTCTCGCACAAGAATCTCTTCATCGACTACCTGAAGGACATCAAGCCCGAGCGTGATCTCATCCGAGGCGACAATCCTGTAGATCGCATGGTCGCCGCCATCGCAGAAGGGCGCAAAGTCGATCGCGGCGACACGCTTGTGCCCGACTATCTCTCCGCCCTCGCCGGAGACGACATGAAGGCGTTCTCCGCGCTTGTAGAAAAGGAATTCCTCGCGAAGACCGTGGCGGAGGCAGGGCTTCTCGCCGGGAAGCCCGCAGCCGAAGTGAACGCGCGCGTGTTCTCCGCCGACGAGTTCAAGCGCATTCAGGAGCGCGTGGAGCTGAACTGGGCGAAGGGCAACCCCAGGGTGTTCGCCGCGAAGGGCCGCGTGTCGCTCGCGCTTGACGTGAAGAACGTGCAGAAGATGCGCGTTGCCATCTACGAGCTCGACGCGGCGGCGGCGTGCCGCGAGGCGAAGGGGGAGGTTTCGAGCGACATCGACCTCGACTGCGCAGTGCCCACGGTGGAGTGCTTCTTCGACTTCTCGGCGAAGCCGGCCATCCTGCGCCACCGCGAGACGCTGGCGTTCCCGGAACTTGACGAGCCTGGGCTGTACGTGGTCGAATGTTCCGGAAACGGCGTCTCTAGCCGCGCCGTCGTGCGCAAGGGGCGCCTGCGCGCAACAGAGCGGCGCGATGCCGCGGGGCACGTGTTCGCCGCGCTGGACGAAGACGGCAGGATCGTGAAGGGCGCGAAGGTGTGGCTTGACGGCACCGTGTTCGCTGCGGACGAGAACGGCGAGGTGCTGGTTCCGTTTGCGGCCGAGAAGAAGTCCGCCGGACGCAAGACGGCGATCGTCGGCGCGGGACGCCTCGCCTCGGCGCTCGAGTTCGACCACGCGGTCGAGTCTTACTCGCTCGGCATGCGCGTGGTGTTGCCGCAGGAGGCGCTTGTCGCGGGGTGCGAGGCGACGGCGCTCGTGCGTCCGATTCTCCGCACAAGCGGGGCGGTCTCCACGCTGAGGATTCTCGAAAAGCCCACGCTTACGGTTTCGTTCACCGACGTCAAGGGCCGCAAGTCGGTCGAGACGTACAAGGGCTTCAAGCTCTTCGACGACGCGGAAAGCGTCTGTCGCTTTACCGTGCCGCGAAACCTCTCGGCCGTGTCGTTCAGGCTCGAGGGCGTGGTGAAGCGCGTGTCTGGCGGGGACGACGAGCGGCTTTCCGCCGCCTGGGGGATGTTGGCGAACGCAATCGCGAAGGGCGACCAGATCGAGCAGCTCTTTCTTCGCCGTACGTCGGCGGGATACGTGCTGGAGTGCCGCGGAAGGACGGGCGAGCGCATTGCGCATCGCGCGGTCACGCTTTCGTTCAAGCATTGCGCGTTCAAGTCCGGCTGGCGCGCGGACAAAGTCGGATCCGGGCCCGTCTCCGGCGCCATTCCCTTCGGGAGATCGGTGGAAAAGACGCTCCAGTTCGACGAGAACGGCGAAATCAGGCTTGGCGCGCTTGCCGACATAGAGGAGATTCGCACAAAGGATTTCGGAGGCTGGAGATGGCGGCCCGAACGAGGCGTCGGACATGCGCGTGCCGGACGCGGCATCTCGTGCGCCGAGGGCGAGACGGTCGCGATTCCGGCGCGTGGGCTTTTCGACGGCGCGTGGCCGGGAGCGGAGAGGCTGGAGAGCCGGGTGTCGCTGCTCGCGGTCAACAAGGCCGGGGAGATCACGGAGGACTGCATCGGCGCGTGCTCGTATTCGAACGGCGTCCTGCGGATCGCGGGGCTTCGCGCGGGCGACTACAGCCTCAAGTTCAGGACGGAGAATTCTTCGCCGGTGAAGATATCCGTCGCGAAGACGGCAAAGGGCGTCGGCGAGGGCGGCGTGATCGCAAGCGCGGCGAGGTCGCTCGCCGACACGGGCGATCCGGATGGCGTGAGGATCGAGTCGGCGGAAGTTGCTGCCAACGGAACGTTGCGCGTGCGCGTGGCGAACGCCGGGCCGGATGCGCGCGTGCACGTGTTTGCCGCGCGCATGACGCCGGTGTCGGGCGCGGAAACTCCATTCTCCGCGCTTGCCTCCGCGCTGTGCCGTCCGCAGTTGCTTGAGGGCACGTGGGGCGTGGCGCGCACGGCCTACATCTCCGGACGTGATCTCGGCGACAAGCTGCGCTACATCCTCGACCGCCGGCAGGAGCCGGGCCGCATCGGCAACATGCTGCAGCGTCCGTCGTTGCTGCTCAATCCGTGGACGACGAGCGAGACCGACACGAAGGATCTCAAGTTCTCCGACGGCGACAAATGGGAGAGTGTCGCCGCAGAGTGCGCAGAGGCCCCGGGAATTTTGGCGCAGTCGCGCGGCGGCGGCGCCTACGGAGATGTAGTCCGAAGCGGATTCGCGTGCTTTGACTTCATCCCGGCGCCGGCGGCCGTGTTCGCGAACCTGCGCCCCGGCAAGGACGGCGTGGTGGAGGTCGACCTGCGTTCCGGCGCGGCGGGGATGCAGGACGTCTCGGTCGTCGTGACGGACGGGAGGTCGATCGACGAGGCGCGGCTGGCGGGCGCGCTCGTGCCGTTCGCGCCGCGCGACCTGCGCGTGAAGAGGGGCTTCGACGCCCTCGCGAACGCGTCGCGCACGAAGAGCTATTCGACGGTCGGCGAGCTGTACGACCTTATGTTGGCGCTGAACCCCGGCACGGGCGCCGCGTTCCGGGAGTTCGCGTTCCTCGTGGAATGGGACGCGAAGAACGACGAAGAGAAGCGCGCGCTGTACGGCAAGTACGCTTCGCACGAACTCGACTTCTTCCTCTACGAGAAGGACCGCGCGTTCTTCGACTCGGTGGTCGCGCCGAACCTGGGGAACAAGCGGCTGAAGGACTTCATGGACAAGTGGCTGCTTGGCGAGGACGTCTCGGCGTACGCCAAGCCGGGCCGGTT
>CADCPA010000134.1 GCA_902803135.1 uncultured bacterium | reverse complement strand
TTCCTCGAGGCGACGGCTTTCGCCGGCGCCGCGATGTTCGCCGGCTGCCAATCCTGCCCGGACAAGGGCCAGCGCTATGGCAAGCTCGCGCTCCAGCTCTACTCGCTGGGCGCCTATACGGACAAGGTCGGCTTCGAGAAGACGCTTGCCGACGTCGCCGCCATCGGCTTCGAGGGCGTCGAATTCGCCGGCTATCATGGCTGGGACGCCAAGAAGCTGAAGGAACAGCTCGCCGCCAACGGCCTCACGGTCTGCGGTACGCACGTGCCGAACGCGAAGTACGGCTTCGACACGAAGAAGTGGACGTTCGATCCGGAAGTCATGAAGAAGACCTGCGAGTTCGAGACGTCCTACGGCAACACGCTCATCATCTGCCCCGGCGAAGGCAACTTCCCGCCCGGCTGCACCTGGACGACGGGTCAGGGCGGTGAGCCGTGCAAGCCGTCGCCTGTAATCGACGAGTTCGCCAAGCGCCTCGCCGACATCTACAACAAGGGCGCCGCCGTCGCCAAGACGATGGGTTGCAAGATCGGCCTCCACAACCACACGTGGGAGCACACGGTCAAGCTGCAGAACGGCACGTCCTTCTGGGACTACTTCTTCACGAACACGGTGCAGGACGTCTGCATGGAACAGGACGTCGGCTGGTCCACCTGCGCCGGCGTCGACTGCTGCGCGCAGTACAAGAAGTATCCGGGCCGTTCGCCGACGCTCCACGCCAAGGAGAACGGCATGGCCAAGGAAGTGAAGGAATTCGACGCCATCCTCGGCCAGCCCGGCAAGCCGGGTGCCGTGCCGGTGCCGTGGGACACGCTCTTCGTCGCGTCCGATGCGGACAAGGTGGAGTGGTATGTCGTCGAGTGCGAACGTCACTTCGACGATCCCAAGGCGGCCGTCGTTCCGTCCTACGAGTTCCTCAAGAGCAAGGGCCGCGCCTAGGCGCGTCGGTCTTTCGGCCTGAACGCGGCGGACGGAGACCCCGGTCTCCGTCCGCCTCTGTCAATGAATGGCGAATCGTGAATCGTTTGTCGCGGTTCGGTGGGAGAGGAGCGCAAGATGGGATTCTTCAAGGCGTATGACATGCGCGGGACGTACGGGGTCGACTTCGACCTCACAACGGTCTATCGGGTCGGACGGGCGCTGCCCCGGGTCGTGAAGGGGACGCGCTGGCTTGTGGGCCGCGACTGCCGCACGACGGGCGACGAGATGCGCGACGCGCTCGTGAAGGGCCTTGTCGCCGCCGGCGCCGAGGTCTTCGATCTCGGCCGCTGCTCGACGCCGATGACCTATTACTTCATCGCGGCTGACGACTACGACGGCGCGGTGATGATCACCGCCTCGCACAATCCGCCGTCCGACAACGGACTCAAAGTCTCCCGCCGCGGCGCGCTGCCCGTCGGCTATGCGGACGGACTCGACCAGGTCGAGCGTCTCGTGGCCGCCGACACCGCCGAACTCCCCGTCGGTCCCGTGCCGCCGGTCACCTCGGTTGTGGCCGACCTTGACCGCTACCTCGCGTGGCAGGCCGCACGCTGCCCCGATCTCTCCCATCTCCGCTTCGCCGTCGACTGCTCGAACGGCATGGCCGCGCTCTTCGCGGCAAAGCTGTTTCCCGACGCCGTCCTCCTGAATGACACGCCCGACGGGCACTTCCCCGCCCACTCGCCCAATCCGCTCAAGGCCGATGCGCGCGCGCAGATTGCCGCGGTCGTGCGCGAACAGGGGCTTGACTGCGGCGTCATCTTCGACGGCGACGCCGACCGCGCGATGCTCGTCGACGAAAAGGGTGCGTTCGTGCAGCCCGACTACCTCATTCCCGTCGTGGCGCGTGCGACGCGCGCCGCGATCGATCCCGCCGGCCGGCGTCCCATCGTCATCCACGACGTGCGCACGTCGCGCGGCGCGCTCGAAACGCTGCGCGAGGACGGTTTCGCGCCCGTCATGGTGCCCGTCGGCCACGCCTTTGCGAAGCCTCGTCTGCGCGAGCTCGGCGCGCTCTGCGGCGGCGAACTGGCCGGCCACTACTATTTCAGCGAATTCGCCAACTGCGATTCGGGCGTTCTCGCCGCGACGCGCATCCTCGGCGAAATCGCCCAGGCGAAGAAGGCGGGCCTCACGTGCTCGCAGCTGATGGCGCCCATCCTCACGCGCTATGCGAACTCGGGCGAGGTCAATTTCAAGGTGGCGGACAAACCCGCCGCCATCGCACGCGTCCTCGCGGCCGCCGCGACGCTGGGCGCCGAAACCTCCCGCAGCGACATCGACGGCTATCGCCTCGAATATGCGGAAGGGTGGATCTCCGTGCGCCAGTCAAATACCGAACCGTATCTGCGCCTGCTGGCTGAATGCGACACGGCCGAACGGCTGGCCGCCTGGATGAAGGTGCTGAAAACGGCGGTTGCGGGCGAATAGGCGCAATCGGGGGACGCCGTGCAGGAGATTTCATTTTTCTCAAATGTCCCCTTGACTTTCCGCCGACTATTTGGCATACTGTCCTTTCGTCAGCACCCGTGGTGAAATTGGCATACACGCAAGATTCAGGTTCTTGTGCCGCGAGGCGTGTGGGTTCGACTCCCACCGGGTGCACCAAACAATGTGGCCCCTTCGTCTATCGGCTAGGACACGAGGTTCTCATCCTTGTAAGAGCGGTTCGACTCCGCTAGGGGCTGCCAATC
>CADCPA010000133.1 GCA_902803135.1 uncultured bacterium | reverse complement strand
GAGTAGACGCGGGAACCACCGGCGGGGATGCGGCCCATCTCGACGGAGCGGACGGCATCGATGGCCTCGCCGTCGGCGATTGTGGCGCCGTGGTCGACGTCGACGAGGTAGATTCCGAGAAGCGCGCCTTCGCCGACGGCGTCGCCGTTGTTCTTGACGCGGACGTTGACCGTGAACCGCTCGCCCGCGAAGGTCGGCGTGCAGGAGAACCACATGTCCTCGACCGAGTAGTCGGCGAGCGCGGAGGGGCTGGAAGCGCCGGAATTCCCGGTGTTGCCAGAGCCGGCGGGCGTGTCGCCGCCTTCGGACGCGGTTCCGCCAGAACCCGCCGCCGCGGCGACGGCCGCAACGGCCACGTCGGACGCCGAAACGGAAGGCCGGTCCCCGAAGATGGCGCCGTTCGCGACATCATAGGCCTCCGCGGTGACTGTTGCGGAATAGGTGAAGCGTCCGCTGTCCCCGACGGCCAGGGTCTGGACGGTGGTGACGGAGGTGCCGGGGGCGATGTTGCCAAGCGCGGTGGTCTTGCCATTCGAGTCGGTCAGCTTGACGTTGTGGAGCCAGAAGTCGCTGGGATTGCCGACCACGACGGTGACCTGCACCTGGGTGCCGGGTTCGGCGTACCAGATGTCGCCGTCGGCGGCGCCGGCGGCCGTCGCCGTCACGGTGACCTCGGGCATGGTCGGGCAGAAGAAGACATCCAGCCCGTGGTTGTGGAACTCGAATCCGTTCCGGGTCGTGACATCGCCGCCCAGAATGGCGCCGCCCTCGATGGCGCCGCCCGAGAAGGAGCCCGAGGCGTAGGGCGCCAGCACGGAGCCGGCGTGGTCAACGCTGGCGAAGGAGAGGTGGGTGGCATCGGTGTAGTTGACGAGGACATCCTCGCAGGAGATGCCGGAGGGGAGGACGAAGCGGCCGTACGCGAGCTCCACGAAGGAGCCGTCGACATTGACGACGATCTTGCTGCCGGCCGGCACGTCGAAGATCCAATCGCGCTGCGAGCCGCTCCACTGCTCGGCCATGACCGAGAAGACGTTGCGGACCGCATCCGTGCCGGAGAGGACCAGGCTGCCGTCTTCGCGGACTGTGACGGTGCCGTTCGGCTTCCACGCCGCCACGCGGGTGGAGACTTCGCGGACGGCTGCGAGAAGTTCGGCGGACGTGCGGCCGGAGCCATCGGCCGGGACGTTCCCGTAGCGGTCAATCGTCACGGGGGTCACATGGCGCAGCGCATACCCGGCCCAGGCTCGGTCCGCGCCCAGGTAGTCGCCGCCGTAGACGACGTTGCCGTTGACATCCTGCTGGCCGATGACGAGGTCGCCGCCGACGATGAGCGCATCATGGCGGCTGTCCACGGCGGTGCCGGGGAGCCCGACGGTGTAGCCGGCGGAAAGCGTGGCCTTGCCCCAGACGAGGAGGTTGCCTTCGCAGTCGCCGCCCGAGGTCAGGAGGTCGCCGAAGATGACGGCGTTGAAGCGCTTGCCGAAGTCCAGAAGCTCGCAAATGGTGTCGACGTGGACGACCGGGGGCTCCGGATCGGGACCGGGCTGGATGTTGGGCCATGTAATGCTGACATCCTCGCCCTCGTCAATCTGGATCTGGACCGTCCAGCCGTTCTCGGACTGGATAAGATTTCCCGACGAAGACACGACCGTACCAAGCGAATAGAGCGGATTCTCGGTTTCGCTGATTTCATGGAGACCGGGTTCGAGGTCCTCGATCTCCACGGACTGGCCGCCCGTCAGAACATACGGCACGCCGTCCACGGAAATGATGAAGCTGGGATTGTCTTCATACGGCACGCCGGTATGGTACCAGACCCGGTCTCCGTTGGAGGTGATCCAGTAAAGCCGCTTGCCGGTCCGGACGTCCGCATAGGACATGGGTTCCTCGAAATTCCGCTTGTACTTTTCGAGGCATTCCGGACGTTCGGGGTTGCCGACGTTGGCGATTTCCTCGTCCGTCATCTCGACTTTCGTGCGATAGACGACAGTCGACAGGGTGCCGCCGGTCGCGCCGGACTTGATTTCATCCATGCGGTAGGGCACGCCGGCGGGGTTGACCCAGATGACCCAGTGCTCGGCGTCGCCGCACTTGTTGCTGCGGTGGCCTTCCAGGCTGGTGGTTCCCCGCGGGTTGGAGATCCAGTCGCGCTTCCACAGAACGCCATTGATGACGCGGACGTCGCACGTGTCCTGCCCCTCGACATCCATATAGTCGCAGCGGACGCGCCAAAGCGAGCCGTTGACGGTTTTCCGGATCGTCAGCTTGGCGGAGTCGGGCGTGGGATCGGGCTCCGGTTCGGGCTCCGGCTCCGGTTCCGTGTAGTGGCCGTAGTCAAGATGCGACCATTGGCGCGGCATCGTGACCACGAGACCGCCGGTGCCGTAGGCGAAGGTAATCGTGCCGTACATCGTGTCGATGTAGTGGTCGCCTTGACCGGAGATGAAAATCGCGGCGCGGTCCTTAAGGCTGGGATCATGAGCACGGGCGTACGACTCAATGGCGGTCAGCTGCTCGCGCGTCAGTTCGTCTTTCGTCCAGATGACGATGTTCTCGGAGGCCTTCTTGACCACGACGTAGTTGACCGAGGACGGGACCGTGTACGAAGTGGCGCCTGTATCGTATTTCGTGCAGCTTTCCACTGCGAAGGAGTCCGCGCGCACGGACGGAGGCGCGAAGAAAGGAAGCGCCAGGAACAGGAACGCGGCAAGAGCGGACTGTGCGATTCTGAACTGCATGGAAACTCTCCTTATAATTATATAGAAACTCCCTTGCGGGGAACGAGCCTAAGATGGGTAATAGTGAAGATATTATCTCAAATTCTCCCCCCGTTATGCAAGAGGAAAAAACAGGAAAAAAAGGCGGTTACAATGAAGCATCCTCCAGCCCAATCGTGTCGAACATCGGGATATTGAGGAAATGCCGGTCGTGAGTAAACAAGACACCGCCTGCTTCAAGCGTGGCTGCGGCAATCCAGATGTCATTCGTTGGAATGGGCGTTCCATTCTTCTTCAACTGATTGTACGTCTTCGAGTAATACCTTACGGTCGCCTCGGTCACCGGCAAGAGCCGTGTGTTGGGCATCGACATGAGCTTCAAGAGAGCGTCCAACGTCGTCCGGGCGCGCTTGGTGTCCATTTCCGTCCCTGCCACAACCTCCGCATACGCGACCACTGGCACAATCAACTCCTCCGCGCCGCAAAGCGCACGCTCCAGTTCGGGATCAGAGCCGTCGAAGAGGGAAATCAGCGCATTCGCATCCAGCAGCAGCGGGCATTTCATTTCCACATCTCCTCGTCGATGACGTGCTGCGAGGCTATGGCCTTGCGAACGAAGGCGGATTCCTTCTTGGAAATACAGCCGTAAACCGCCTTCCACTGATTCACGCGATTGGGCGCATGTCCGTCGTGCAAGCCGATGATCGGCGAGAGCAAGTCCTTCACGGCCTGGTTGACGCTCTTGCCAAGACGTTCTGCATATTCGCGAAGCGCGATCGCGAAATCTTCTTCAGCATGTATGGTGACAGTTGTCATAATGCCTCCGCATGATTCGTTTGACTCATTTTTATGATTCACAGTCTAGCATATTCCCACGCCACGCACAAGACGCCTTAATGCAAAATCAGTAATCGTACATGTTTTACCTTGTCGGTTCACCGAGAAAAAACAGGGGTAACACTTCCCTACCGCTCCACCGCCCTGAGCCGGAAGAACCGCGACTTCTTGCCGCTTGCGGGAATCGCCGTCTCGCCAGAGGCGTTGAGGGGATAGATCTGGCCGTTCGCGCCGTCGGGCGAGTCGGTGGCGCGGATGGAGAGGTCAAAGCCTTCGGCGTTCGCGAGCGGGGGCGTGAGAATGACCGGGTTGCCGTTCGCGTCGAACGAGATCGAGAGAAGCGGCGGATTCGTGAACACACCCGTCGGTTTGTCGAAGGCGTAGCGGAAGACGTTGTGGATGCCGTTGGCGTCCGTCGCGTTCCACGTACCCGCGACGTCGTTCGCGGCGGCCCAGATTTCGTAGCCGGTGGCCGCAACGTAATAGGTGAAACCGTCGGCGGCCGTCACGGGGCGTGTCCATTCGCCGGCGACGTAGGTCTCGCTCACAGGGGTGCCTTCAGCACCGGAGATGAGATTGGCACCTGTCTCATTGGGCGTTATGGTGTTGAGGTAGTAGGCGCGATCGATGGTGGCGGCGACGGTCTCGACCGCATATTTGCAGGCGACCGGGTGGTATTTGCCATTGCCTGTGGGCGTGAACGTGCCCGTTGTCAGACAGTTGGCTATGTTCAGCGTCAGTGCGTCGCACCAGCCGAGGATTCCGCCGGCATGGTTGGCGAATCCGGAGATCGCACCGCTGAAGACGCAGCCTTCTATCGTAAGCGTCCCGTTGCCGCCGTGGCCGACGATGCCGCCCGCATAGCCGGAGCCGTTGACGGTGGCGGCCACAGTGCAGTTGTGAATGACACTAGGATTACCGTTGCCGCAGGAACCCACGAGACCAGACGCATGGTAGGCACTGCTCGTGACGGTGCCATCGACAGCAAGGTTCATAATCACCGCGCCGTCGATTTGGCGGAACGGTGACGCGAACGCCTCCGCGCTGCTGATGTTGACGGTCAACGTGTAGTCGTTACCGTGAAATACACCTCTGAACGGTTGTTCCAACGTACCCACCATTGACGTAACGGCGATGTCGGCGGCGAGGCGGTAGCATGCGCCGGCATCGGCGCCGGCGTTTACGTTGGAGGCAAAGGCGTCCCAGTCGGCGGCGGATGCAATGATGTAGGGGTCTTTGGGCGTGCCGGAACCGGGAAGAGGTTCCGAGACAGCGACCGCACCCTCGTATACACGGAAGTCGGAGAGATAGAAGAGGTCGTCGTCGCCGTTGTCGTCGGCACCGACGAGAATGTAGCCGCCGGCCGAGGCGCAGTCGGCGTAGCTGCCGGCTAGGGCTTTACCGTCGGTATGCAGAATGAGCGTACCGTCGCGGTAGATGTCGGTGGCGTTCTCGCCGAAGGCGAAGGCAAGGGTCGTCCAGCGGTCCGCCTCGACGAATCCGTTCGCGGCCGGGATGCCCGAACCGGATGTCTTATCGAACTGCTTGAGATAGACGTTGCGGGTGGTCTGCTGCAGATAGATCATCTCATCGGTGTCGTTCGAGGCCGGCATGTTGATGAGCCCCCGCCACCCCACGGTGTTGGGGACGCGGATCCGCATGACGATGGTGTAGGGCCGTCCGTGGGCTGAGAGGAGCGCGGCGGGGATCGGAACGGCGAAGTACTGGCCCTTCGGAATCGCCGCGGCGCCGTCGCCTTCGGAGAGGCCGGAGAGGATGTCGGCCTCGGAGACGGCGGCGATCTCGCCGATACCCTCTACTGGCGTAGTCGGCGTGGCGCGGACGATGGCGTCTTGGCCCGCTCCGGCCCGGAGAAGATTCAAGCCGCCGTTCCCGTAGTCGTCGAACGACAGGTGCGCGAGCAGACGACCCGCCGGGGCGCTCGCCCAAGCGTAGTAGGTGTTGCCGTCGGCGGCCGTGACGGGTGTCGCCCAACCGCCTTCAACAAGGGACGCGCTCACGGGAACGCCTTCGGCGCCGGGGACGAGGTTGCCGCCCATCGTCGTGGGAATGACGGTGTTCAGGTAGTAGGCGTCGGCGACGCTGGCGGTGACAGTCTGGTTCGCGCGCTTGCAGGCGATGGGATGGAACACGCCGCCGTCCGCCGGGGCGAACGTGCCGGCGGAGAGGCAGTTGGCGACGGTCAGCGTCATCGAGTTGCTCCAGCCCATCAGTCCGCCCGCGAAGGCGCTGAAGCCGTTAACGGCGCCGCTGAAGACGCAGCCATCCATCGTGAGCGTCCCCTGCCCGCCATGGCCGACGATGCCGCCCGCGTAGCCGTAGCCGTTGACGGTGGCGGCGACGGTGCAGTTCACGAGGACGTTCGGGCCGTTTGCGCCGCAGGAGCCCACGAGCCCGGCGGCATGGAAGGCGCTGCTCGTGACGGTGCCCGCCACGGTGAGGTCATGGATCGTCGCGCCGTCAATGCCGCTAAACGGCGCCGCGCACTGCTCCGCGCTGTCGATGGCGACCGTCAGCGTGTGACCGTCGCCGTCGAAGATTCCCCGGAAGGAATGGTCGCCCGTGCCGACCATCGTCGAGACGGGACCGATGTCGGCGGCCAGCTTCACAGTCTCGCCGGCATAGTGCATGCCGGCGGCAACGCTGGAGGCGAAGACGTTCCAGTCGTTGGCCGAGGCGATGAGGAAGGCCCCGTCGGCGTCGCTGGGCGGAACGGGTCCGCAATACCCGCCGCAATAGTCGCAGAACATGTCGTCGTTCGCATCCAGGTGGCTTGCGCAGGGCTCCAGAATGACCACCGTTTGTTCCCTGTCATGGCAGGCGGAAATACGATCCGCTGCATTGACCCAGGTGACGGCGTTCTCGCCGTCCACCGTTCCTACCCTCATGCCATCGATGCACAGGCTGCCGGAATCGCTGTTGTTGGCCCCGGCGCCGATGGCCTCCGTGCCATCGCCGATGGCCGTGACCACACCACCGATAATCGTGATGGTTCCACCAGGGCCTTTGTTGCCGCCGCCGATGCCGGGACAGAGGTAAGCTCCGACCGCTGTGACCATGCCGCCGTTTATCGTGATGGTGCCGCCGTTGCCATAATGGGCGGCGCCGATGCCCGCGCCGCAGTAGTAATATGGATCGCTATAGAAATACCCGCCGGAGGCCATGACCGTGCCGCCGTTTATCGTGATGTTTCCTCCGGAGGCCTTCCAAGCGCCGCCGATTCCCGCGGCCCAGCGTCCGCCTTCTGCCGTGATCCTGCCGCCGTTTATCGTGATCGTGCCGCCGCTGCCCCACTCGCTAGACCTGCCGCTGCCGATACCCGCACCGCAGTGATTGCCGACAGCCAAGACACTGCCGCCGTTTATGGTGACTTGGCCGCCGCTCTCGTTATTATTGCCGCCGATACCCGCCATGTTGCTGTCCGGGGCTGCGGCGCTCAAGGCCCCGCATGCGTTGCCGACATCGCTCTGCGCCCAAATCGTGAGGCTGTTTGCACCGGCAACATGGATGCCAGCAGGAAGCGTCAGCTCCGCGCCGTCGCGGAGAATCAGGTTCACGTCGCCGCTGATTTCAAGGCGGTCCTCGATCGTCATTCTGCCTGCCACGGCGTACCAGCCGCCGTTCAGCATCTGCTCGCCCGTGTAGATGAGGCAATTCGTGATGACAGGCCGGGTTCCGCTCACGGGATCCAGATACGGCACGTCGGAAACGTTCCGCAGCAACACGCCGCAATAGTCGCAGCGGTAGTCGGAATCGCTGTCGGCATGGTCCTTGCAGCGCTCGAGACGCACCACCGCGCCGCCTGCGTCCCGGCAGGCGTTCGTTCTGGAACCAGGCGCCGCCCATTCCCAGGCGCCGCCGGGGCTGTTCCGAAGCCCCACCCGGTACGTGGCGTCAAGGGCCAGGATTCCTGAATCGCCTCCCCCGCCGCCGCGGCCGATGGCCTGGGCGTCCTCCCCGCCTGCAACGGTCACCATGCCGCCGGAAAGCGCGAAGTCGCCGCCGGAGCCACCCGCGCCGCCGCCGATGCCGGCCCCGCCAGCGCCGCCGGTGGCGGCGATGACGCCGCCGTAAACCGTGACCGCGCCGCCGCCCTCCCCCACATTCCCCCCTATGCCGGCGTTGCCGGCGGCCGATGCCGTCACGGTCAGCCTGCCGGCCGTGCCGTTGTCCGCGCCTTGCGCCCAGAACGTTAAGGAGTGGCCCGCAGCGACATGGACGCCGCCCGTCGTCGTCAATTCCGCGCCATCGCAGAGGATGAGGTTCACGTCCCCGACAATGGCAAGCCGCCCGTTGAATATCTGGCTTTCCGTCACGGCGTACCAGCCGGAGGTCATCGCAAGCTGGCCCGCGTAAAGGGCGCAATCCCGTTGGACGAGCCGATCCCCGTCCGTGGAATCGCGATACGCGACCCTCCCAGTCGAAAACGGTTGGAGGAGCAAACCGCACAGGTCGCAGAAGACGTCGGCATCGGTGTCGGAATGGGACTCGCAGCGTTCGACGTGGACGGCGTCGTCCGGACGCCGGCAGATGTCCATCCGGGAGTCATACGGCGCCCACTCGACGGCCGCACCGGATCCATCCGGAAGCCCCGTCTTGCAGCCGCGCGCGATGTTCAGGATGCCGTTGTCGCCCGCCAAGTAGCCGCCGCCAATGGCCGTGCCGCGGTTGCCGGCGGTCGCCGTGACCGTGCCGCCGCTGATCGTGATGTTGCCGCCGGTACCCCTGAAGCCGCCGCCGATGCCCGCCGCATCCTTGCCGCCGGTGGCCGCGACCGTGCCGCCGCTGATGGTGATGTTGCCGCCGTCGGCCTCCCAGCCGCCGCCGATGCCCGCCGCGCGATAGTCGCCGGTTGCGACGACCGTACCGCCGCTGATGTTAATCGTGCCGCCAGCGCCATGGTGGGAGCCGCCGATGCCCGCGCCGCGGTAGCCTCCGGTTGACCTGACCGTGCCGCCCCTGATCGTGACACTGCCGCCCGCGCCCTCGCTGCCGCTGCCGATACCGGCGGTGTCGTAGCCGCCGGTGGCCGTGACCATGCCGCCGTTGATGACGACCATGCCGCCGTCGGCGCTGCCACCGCCGCCAAGTCCAGCCGCCCTGGCGCCGCCGACGACCGTGACTACGCCGCCGTTGACGGTGACCGTGTCGCCGCCGTCGTATCTGCCGCCGCCGATACCCGCCGCGTAGCTGCCGCCGATGGCCGTGACCTTGCCGCCGTTGACGATGACCCTGCCGCCGGGGCCGTTCGCCTGCCAGTGCGGGTTGCCGCCGATGCCGGCCATCCCGTCCTCCGCGCCGGTGGCGACCAGTGCGCCCATCGTGTAGTCGTCCTGGCTCTGCGCCCAGATTGTGAGGGAATTGCCGTTGGGGACGTGGATGCCGCTCGCGGCCGTCAGTTCCGAATCGTCGCAGAGAATCAGGTTCACGTCGCCGCCGACTTCGATGCGCCCCTCGACCCGCATGCTCGAATCGACCACGTACCAGCCGCCGGACAGCTCAAGCTGCCCGGAGTAGGCAGTACAATCCGCGCAAGACTGATAGGGCGCCGCCGGGAGCGTCGTGTCCTGGTAGATGTTGACCGCGGGCTTGCCGCAGTAGCGGCAGAAGCCATCCTGAAGGGCGTGTTCCGTGCAGGGTTCGAGCCGCACCCATGCGCCGCGGCAGCCGTTCTCCCGCTCCGCAGTGGCCACGGGCTCCGTCGCCGCAACGCCGTCATAGACCCGCGCATGGGCGAAGGCCAGGCCGCCTTCGACATCGCCGCCGGCGCCGTGACCGATGGCCTGGGCGCCCGTCCCTGCGGTCGCCGTCACCATACCGCCGCGGAACGTGAAGTCACCGCCGCTACCGCCCGTACCGCCGCCGATGCCGGCTCCGCCAATACCGCCGGTGGCAGAGACCGCGCCGCCATAAACTGTGACCGTGCCGCCCGCCTCGTCATCGGTGCCGCCGATGCCGGACTGTCCGTCGCCGCCAACGGCGACAAGTGCGCCTATGGCGTCACCGTTGCTCTGGGCCCAGATGGTGAGACTGGAGCCGGGGCCGACGTCGATGCCGGCGCGGGCGTTCCACGTCGCACCGTCGCAAAGGATGAGGTTCGCGTCGCCGCTCACGGTGATGCGATCGGATGTCTCGAGATCTTCAAACAGCACGTACCAGCCGTCGCCGAGCGCCGTCTGGCCGAGATAGTCGATGTAGTCGGCGGTGGTCTGGAGACGCCGTCCCGCGGGGTTGTAGTAGCCGATGGGCGGGCGGAGCCCGCAGTGCTGGCAGATGCCGTGGACATAGACATGCTCCAGGCAGTCCGCGAGGCGCGCCCATCCACTGCGGCACACGGCATCCCGCTGCGCATGGCCCACGGGCTCCGTCGCCGCAACGCCGTCGAAGACCATCGTTCGGAGGAGATGCAGATCACCAGCACCAGTTGCACCGGCCCCGTGGCCGATGGCCTGGGCACCCGCCCCGGCGACGGCCGTGATATTGCCGCCGTTGACCGTGACGACACCGGCGTTCTCCCCGCTGTCGCCGCCGATGGCGGCGTTACCGCTGTCGCAAGTTGCGTCCGTTCCGTTCGTCGTTCCGGTCAGAAGAACGCCCGTTGCGTCCGACTGCCGCCAGATGGTCAGGGAATTACCCTCGGTAACCTCAATGCCCTTGGGGGCGGTCAAGGAAGCGCCATCGCAGAGGATGAGGTTCACGTTGCCGCTCACCGTGACGCGGGAGGGAATGGCGAGGTCGTTCGTCACGGCATACCAGCCGCCGTGGGCGCCGGAGACGTGCCATGATGCCGCGGAGGCCGTCAGAGGCAAGAAGATCGCTGCGCCCTGCGCCGCGCCCCCCGCGTCCACGTAGGGGGCGGAAGGGAGGACGGGACCGTTACTGTCGCCGCAGTAGGCGCAATGTCCCTGGGCGTCGTACTCATGGGGAATGCCGCTTTCGATGATCGCCGATAACTGCACCTGCCGACAGGGATACGCGAGATTACCGGGATACCAGTGAATGTTGTCGGCATAGAGGATCGTGCCCGCCCGCATGCAGCTGCCATCCGCCGGGGGCGTTAGGACAAGAGCCCCCTCCTCGTCCCCTCCGGTGCCGCGGCCGATGGCCTGCGGAAGCGTATCATCGGAGCCCGTGTCCCCCGGAGTGGCTATAACCGTGCCGCCGCTGATCGTAACGTCGGCACCAGATCCCCTCCAGCCGCCGCCGATGCCCGCGCCGGCGCCGTAGATCTCGGGCCAGGGGAATTCCAGCTGTCCGCCGTTGCCGCCCGTGGCCGTGACCGTGCCGCCCGTGATGACGACCGTGCCGCCGCCGAAGTCCGTCGAATCTTCGAAGGTGGTGTTCGAGCCGCCGCCGATGCCAGCGGCGCAGTACCCGCCGTTCGCCGCGACCCTGCCGCCGCTGATCGCGACCGTACCGCCGGAGGCTTCGTAGCCTCCGCCGATGCCGGCACCATATTTGCCGCCGGTTGCAACGACCGTACCATTGCGGATATTGACCGTACCGCCGTTTGCCGTCCATCCGCCGCCGATGCCCGCGCCGTATTGATCGCCTGTAGCGGTGACATTGCCGCCGTTGATGTTGACTATACCGCCCCCCGGAGCCCAGCCGCCGCTGCCGATGCCTGAAGCCTGTTCGCCGCCGGTGGCCCAGATTGTGCCACTGTTGATGGTGACGACCCCTGGAATGTAAACGGTTCCATTGGTCTCGAGCTCTTCCAGAGTTTTCCCATTCTCCAGTTCGGAAGCGAAAAAGCGGGAGGAACCGCCGCCGATGCCCGCGCTGCGGTAACCGCCGATAGCGGTGATGTCGCCACCGTTGATGACGACCGAACGGAGATAGCGGCCGTCGCCGCCGCCGATGCCCGCGCCGCAGTCGTAGCATTGGCTGCATTTCTGGCCGGCGGTGGCCGTGATGTCGCCGCTGTTGATGGTGACCGTGCCGTCACCGCCGAACCAGCCGCCGCCGATGCCCGCGCCACCGCCGTCGCCGCCTGTCGCGACAATCGTGCCGCCGGAAATCGTGACGTCGCCCGTTCCACCCCGCATGCCGCCGCCGATGCCGGCGGCGAGCAGACCGCCGGTGGCGTGGATTTCGCTTCCCGCGCCCGTGATGGCGATGGAGCCGAAGCCCTGATGGGACACGTCGGAATAGCCCTCGCCGCTGCCGATGCCCGCGCCGTACATGCCACCCTGGGCCGTGACGGCGCTGTTTTCGATTACAAGCGCAGTACCACTGCCGCTTGCTCCTCCGCCGACACCGGCGGCGCTGCCGCCGCCGGTGGCGTTGACCGTGGCGCCGCTGATGCGGAGCGTCCCCACGCTGGAGTGATAGCCCGTGCCAACGCCGGCGCCGTTTTTGCCGCCGGTGGCCGCGATGTTGCCGCCGGTGATGGTGATCGAATCGAGGGTGCCGTACAGACCGGAGCCGATGCCCGCAGCGGAGTCGCCGCCGGTGGCCGTGATGCTGCCGCCGGTGATAGTGATCGTGCCCCCGGTTCCATCGCGCGTGGTGCCGATGCCGGCGGCCTGCAGGCCGCCCGCGACCGTGATCGTGCCACCGCTGATGGTGATCGTGCCGCATCCTTGCTTGTAGCCGGCACCGATGCCCACGCAACCGTCGTCTGCGGTGGTCGCCGTGATTGTGCCTCCCCGGATGTCGATCGTCCCGGGAGCCCCGTCATAGCCGCCGCCGATGCCGGCGGCACCCTGATGGCCGGTAGTAGAGATATTACCGCCGCGTATGGTGATGGAGCCGAAGCCCGCGCGGAGCGAGCCGCCGATGCCCGCGCTCCATTCATTCGGGAAGACGACATTGAACCGGCCGGTGCCGCCGCTTTGCCCCCAGATGGTGAGGCTCTTGCCGGCCGGCACCTCGATGCCCAGATAGGAGGTGAGCGTCGCGCCGTCGCAGAGGATGAGGTCCACGCTGCCCGTGACCTCGATGCGGTTCGAGTTGCTCGTGTTGGAGGTCACGGCGTACCAACCCGACCCCATCGTTTTGGTTCCGCCCGTAATGACGGCACAGGAGGCCGATCCCAAGCTCGCGCCGTGCTCGTCTACATAGGGAACCGTCGCAGCCCGCGCCGAAAGGGTAAACAATGCCACCGCCGCGAACGCGGCGAACATCAATTTTCTCATCGCTGTCTTCATGATGTCCTGCCTTTCAAAGTCGTCCATCACTTCTCCGTCGCCTTGAGCCGGAAGAACGGTTGTTGCGCGTGCGCGGACTGAAGTCGTCTTTGTCTTTCATGCGGCATTCGGCCTTTTCACGACGAAAAGTATACCAAAGAACGAGCCCGTCGGTCAAATCACACGCGCCACACGGAAGGTGTTGGCCTGGCTCACGCTCGCGCGGCGGCTCGGCCGGACGTTGTCATTCAGGTTCCGAGACGGTGACGATCCACCACGGACCCGGCGAACGGCCGAGGAAGGCCTTGCCGAACCAAGTCGGCACGTCGGGAAAGGTTTCGCCATCCGCCGCACGCGCCTGTTCCCGCACCCGGCACGTGACACCGTCGCGTGTCGCGCGGAAGCAGGACCACGCCCCGTCGCTCCGCCGAACCATCGGGAGCGGCGAAATGCTCCAACCCGACGCCCGCAGACAAGCCGACGCGCTGTGGACGCGATGCGTCGCCTCGGTCGCCCAGCGGAGGACCACCGTCGCCTCGCCGGCATGGAAACGCGCCACCCGTCCGGGGAAACGGTCGCCGAAGACGCTTTCCTGCTCCGTCAGCGCGTCCGCCACAAGCGGCACGCCGTCCCAGGAAGACGGCCACCCGGGGAATGGCACACCCTCCGCGGCGGCGGCCTCTTTCTGCCGCGGTACGACGAAGACGCTTCCCGCGGCCAGCACAAGGAGCAGATAGGCGAACAGTCTTTTCCATTTGCCGTGCATGGCGCGAACAAGCGGTCAAGGACCCGCTACTTTCCCCTGGTCGGGATTTCGATTGGCACGTTGACCGCCGGCTTGGACGCGCGTTCGCGGATGCGGGCGGAATAGGCTTCGCTGTAGGTTTCGCCGGTCGCAGCTTTGTCCGAACGCCCGTTGTAGCGCTGGAGCGCGCGCGGCCAGCCGTCAAAGGCGCCGTCCGGACGGTTCTGGGCCGGCTGGCCCGATACGCCAAAGCCCTTGCGCACAAGCAGCATCAGGCCCGCCTTCAAGTTGCTCGCGCCCGCCCCTTCGTTCCGGCGGCGCGGCTCGCGCAGTCCGAGATACTTCTTGTAGGGATTCCAGTCGCCCGGCACGTTGACCTGAAGCGGATCGTGCTTCCAGGCGGTACGCGACTGAAGGTCGCTGCCGCCCGTTTCCTGGATCATGTGCGCCTTGATCTGCGCCGCGGTGATCGGCTGGATGTTCGTGGCCTGCCCCGGCGTCGAACCCGCCCAGCGGGCGCGGCTCTTGTTGAAGTCGTCCACGAAGTTTTTGATCTGCGCATCGTACATCTGGTAGCGGCTGTCTTCAAATCCCTTGAAAACCGGCACGTCCTTCGCGTTTTTCGCCTCGGACGGGGAAATCGGCCGGCGAACGGCGCCAACGGACTTCTGCGCCGCGGGGGCCCCCGCGGGCGCAGGTGCGGCGTCCGGCGCAGATTCCTCGGCCTCCGGCGCCGCGGGCGCCGTGCGCACGCGGTCTTCGTTCTCGCCCGAGAAGAGGAACGAGAGCGTCACGGGCACGATCGCGAGGACGCCCAGCACGCAGAAAATGGCAATGTTCTTCTTCACGCGAGCTTCCTTTCAATGAAAGCGACCGCGCGGTCGACGATCCAGTTCATCAGGCAGTAGGCCGCCGCCACGGAAAGGAGCGGACCGAACGCCGCAAGGGTGCGTCCGCACACGAGGTCGGCCGCCATCGTCAGGTCGCACACGCTGACGGAACCGACCACCGACGTCCACTGCATCAGCTCGACGAGCTTGACGCGCGACACGGGCAGCCAGGCGCGGACGCCGTCGCCGGCCGGCACGAGGAAGGCCGCGAACCAGAACGAGAACGCCGCCACCGCAACCGTCCACATCGAGGCGGAGGTGAGAATCGCGCAGCTGAACGTGAGAATGACCACCGGCGGCGGCAGGAGGCGCACCACCTCGAGCAGCCCGTCGAGGGCGCTCTTCAGGAACGCCGGCGAGTGCCGCACGATCAGACGGAGCACCCACGCGCAGAGGAAGCCGAAGATGGCGGAGAGGGTCGTGAGGGCCAGCGTCGTGAAGAAACCCGTCGTGAAGAGCCGTACGCGCGGATCCTTGATGAGCGTCTTGCTGAAGCCCAGGCGCGTCGAACCCAGCATCATGCCGGACGAGTCGCCGTTGCGCACGAGCACGCGCACGTCGGAGTCGAAGTAGGCGTCCGACGCCAGCAGGCCCACCTCCACCTCGTTCGCGTTGTAGTCGTCGATGACGATGTCGAGGTCGCCATCCGCCAGCTCCTTCAGAATGGTCTCGTCGGGGCGGCAGACGATCTGCGGACGCAGATGCTGGACCTGCGCGAAGCGCTTGATGAATTCGATGTCGAAGCCGACGAGCTCGCCGGCATCGTTGTAGAAGGAGGACGGTTCCTCGGTGCCGCTCGTGCCGATGCGCAGCACGTTCGTCGTCGTGCCGTCGACCGGGATCTCCGGCATCGGCACGAACACGTCGCTCTGGCACCAGCGCGTGAACATGTCGTCGTAGTAGCCCGAACGGCGGTAGTTCCTGATGAAACTGTTGAGCTTCGGCAGCAGGTCCGGACGTTTCTCCGAGACGAGCACCACGCCCGCCGAACGGGCGATGGGGTCGTCCAGCATCTTCAAACGGTTCGGATAGGCGCGCAGGGCCACGTTGAGCACATGCTCGTTGTAGACGAACGCCTCGATCTTGCCGGCGAGCAGCGCCATGAACGCGTCGTCGAATTCCTTGAAGCCGACGATCTGCGCACGCGGAAATTCGCGCCGCGAGAGCCGTTCCGAATCGTAGCCGGCGAGGACGCCGACGCGGCAATCCTGACGGTTCAGCTGTTCCGGCTTCGTGAAGTCGTCCGGCCGGTCATACGCCGCGTTGCCGATCAGGTGCGCAATCGACAGCGCCGCCATCACCGCCGCGCAAACGCCGATGAATTTCAAACCCTTCATAACCCTCTCCCTTTCATTCAACCTTCAACTTTCAACCTCCCCCCCGGCCTGCCGCCCGAATGGCAGCCGTCTCTCAAATTCCGTTTTCGCCAGCACGTGGTCGCGTCCGTCGGCGGCAAAGAGCCGATGAAGGCGCGTGCCCGGCGCCTGCTCGACACAGGCGGCGTTCACATCCTCGCCCGCGAGCGTTTCCGCCTTGAAGACGATGTCGAAGTCGCGGCAGACGCCCGCATCGGCCGGCACGCCTTCGAGCAGCCATTCGACGTAGTGCACGTTGTTCACGTGGCCGTTCATGTCGATGTCGCCGCGTTTGGCGCGGAAGGTGCCGGCGTTCGCCTCGGCCGGGCCCTCCCAGCGCAGTTTTGCGAACGGCGTCTCGCCGAGGATGCGTCCGCGGGCCGTGTTCACACAGCTGAAGACGTACCCGGGAATCGGCACGACGCGGCGCGAGGAGAGATCGATCAGCATCCACTCGCTCGTCGCCGACCCGAGGTGTGCACCCGCCGCGTCGCGGATTTCGAAATCGCGGTAGGCGACGATGCGACGGCCGCCGCTCGGCCAGGTCGCAACCGTCGCGCGGTCCTCCCAGCGGGGATAGCGGTCCATCTTCACGCGCAGACGCGTCAGCACCCAGGAGATGTTTTCGCCGGCCGCGTCGAAGTTCGTCTTCGAGAATTTCAGCGACTCGGCGTTGCGGCTCGCCGCCTCCTGCAGATAGTTGCAGATCGTCGGCAGCGAGGCCCGGCCGTCAGGTCCGCACTCGTAGGTGCGCACGTCGAATTCGTATGTGCCAAACGCTTCGTCCATCAGAGGTCCTTTTCAGCTGCGCGTCCCGCGCAATTGACGCCTGGACATTATACCAAATCCCCCCGACTGCCGCCACTCGACTTTTCCGCCGCAGGGCGATCCAAAGATGGTATAATGGATCTGCATCGAAAGCGAAACGACAAAGGAACGCGGGATGAAAACTTTTACCGGACTTGCGGTCTGGCTGGCGCTGGCGGCGGGATTGAACGCCGCGGAGACGAGAATCGCCGACTTCACCGGCGCGCACGGATGGGGCGGACCGCACCACATGAAGGACATCCGGCCGTCGGGCCACGGACTCTCCTTTACCGTGACAGACGAAGATCCGTGGCTGGTCAGTCCGCCGACGCCGCTCCCCGCCGCCCCTGACGGCGCGCGCGACGTCGCATTCACCGTCACCTGCGCGCCCACGACGGACGCCTCCAACTGGCAGGTGTTCTTCTCCTGCGCCGGCCGCAACTTCTCCGAGGCGGACTCCTGCCGCCTCCAGCCCGTCGGCTCCGCCCCGTACACAACCTTCCGCGGACAAATCCCCCTTCCGCCGTTTTTCAAAGGCACCGCCGTACTGCGCCTCGATCCGCCCGGCGGTACGAACACCTTCACCGTCACCGGTCTCGGCGTCGAGTATGTGAAGCCGTTCTGGACCTACAAGCCCGCGCCGCCCGCGCCGCTCGTCATTCCAGCGGACACGCCACTCGTCCTCACGGGAGCGACCTGGAAGGTCCACCATGACCCGACCCGCCTCGGCGCCTTCCGCTACACGTCGCATGGGAAGACCGTCGAGAACAATCCGTGCGAGCCCTTCGTCTATCTCGACAAGGCCGGCAACGTGCAGACGCTCGACTGGTCCGCCGTGCGCCTGAAAGCACAGCCCCTGCCCGCGCCGCACACCCCGGGGTTCGCCACGCGCGGACAGTGTACCGACGCCGATGGACGGACCTGGACCCTGCACCGCACCTTCACACCCGGACCGAACGGACGGATGCGCGTCACGACGGCCATCGGCGTGAACGGCGACTCGCCGGCGCAAATTCTCCATGTGCCCGCGCTCACGCTCTTTGTCGACCGCCCGAGCGAAGGCCGCAAGCACCAGGCCCTGCTCGCCGGCGTCGAATATCTCGCGGACGAACCCTCCTCGAACGACAAGGAGATTCGCACGGCAGAACACAACCGCCAGATCGTCGACGAGACCAATCTCAGCGCCCCCTTTGCCGCTTTCACGGATGAACGACATTGGTTTGCCGCCAATTGGGCCCAGTCCGACCGGCGCGACTGGTGCGTGGCCCGTCCGTTCGCCGTCGTCTTCGACACGCCGGACCGTCTGCTGCAGAGCGGCGGCCACCTCCTCGCCTTCTGGGCACCGGCCGTCGGGCCCGCCCGCCATCCGAGCACGCTCGACATCTATCAGGCGACACCCTTCCACGGCGCCTCGCACACGGTCGAATTCGCCTCCGGCAACGGCGCAGACATTGCCACCGTCCTCGCAGCGCTCATCCCGCCGCGCGATCTTCCGACCCTGCCGCCGCCGGACGCGGTCGACAAGACAGCCACGCTTGAAACGCTCGCCTACGGCTGGCTTGACTCCGGCATTCGCGACGGATGCCTCTTCCGCCACGCGATCAACGGCAATTCCTTCCCTGCGGGCAAAGCCGCCGATGCGCCGTGTCTCATGCGCACGATTGCCGCGCAGTTGAAGGAGGGTCCGCTCGCCGCGCGCCTACGCGCGACGGCGGACGAAATCCTCGCGCAGATTCCGCCGCAGGACGTGCCGCACCTCGGCGTTTCGCACGTGAGGCGTCCGGCGCCGGTGCTCGTCGCCGGCGACGTGCCGCTCCATCTCGACCGCCAGGCGGACAAGCTGCACCGCCTCGCCGCCACACTTGCGGACGGCACGCGCACCTGGCACAAGCCCGCATCCGGACGCGACCTCGGCGAGACCCTCGGCGACACGCACTGCAACGGCTACACGGCGATGGAAGCCAACCAGCTGCTGGGCGCGGCAACCTGGAGCGGCGATGAAGCCGCGATCGAAAAGGCGCTCGCCGTAGTCGACAAGCTCACCGCGCGCTATCACGGCACGGTGCCGCGCGGCGCGCAGCCGTGGGAGATGCCGCTCCATACGCCGGACATCATGGCCTCCGCGCACCTCACACGCATCTACACGCTCGCGTATCTGCTGCGCCCCGACGACAAGTATCTCGCCGAGGCGCGCCACTGGGCCTACACCGGCCTCGCCTTCGTCTATCTCGTGCCGCCGACGTATCCGACGGCGGCCGGGAAGGATCCGGTCGGCACCTACGCAACCTGCGCCGTGATGGGCGCGACGCAGTGGGTGGCGCCGAATTGGATCGGGCGTCCCGTGCAGTGGTGCGGGCTCGTCTACTCCGCCGCGCTCTACGACCTCGCGCGCATCGACCCGACGCACGGGCCGCTCTGGCGCAAGGTCGCCGTCGGCATCACGCATTCGGGCGTGCGCCAGACCTATGCGCTGACGGACGACCCGCGTTATGCCGGCCTGCTGCCGGATTCATGGAACCTGGTGAAGCAGGACCGCTACTGGTGCCCGATCAACCCCGGCACGGTGCAGGAGAACTTCCTCGAGGCGATCGACGCGCCCTTCTACTCGCTCCGCGCGCTCGCAAGTGCAGACGCCGCCCATCCGTCGCTGCTGCACATCGCCGGCTCGGCCGAGGCATTGCCGGCCGCCGATGGCGCACGGCGCGCGCGCATCGCCTGCTGGAGCGAAAAGCCGTCCAAGGCGGTTGTGGCACGCAGTCCAAAGCCGAGGGCGGTTACGCTCGACAATCAAACCGTCCCCTTCGAGTACAACGCGAAGCACCGCGCCATTCTCCTCACGCTGCCCGCCCGCGCCCAGGGCGAACTGCGCCTCACCGACTGAGGCCGAGAGCCTGGCGGACGGCGGCGCCGAAGCCTTTCGCGAGGTCGGCCATGCCGAGGTCGTTCGGATGGCAGCCGTCGACCGTGCCTTCGAAATCGTCGCCGTGCTGCCGTTCCTTCGGCAGGAAGACGAGGTTCTTCCACCCCTCCGCCACGAGCTTCTCGTAGAGGGCGCGCGTAAACTTGTCCTTGGCGTTTTCGGGGCCGCAGTAGACGTCGCACATCTCGGCCATCACGATCGGCACGTCGGGACGCTTCGCGCGCAGGTTGCGGATAAACGGTTCGTAATTCGCCTCCACGCTGCGATCCGTCGCACCGCCCTGCGCGCTGGAGCTCATGTTCCAGAGGCAGTCGAGCACGTAGCAGCTCGCATCGATGGCGGCGAGGTGTTCGCTCATCTCGAACTCCATGCGGCCCGACCCCGAGAAGCCGAGGTTCACCACAGGCACGTCGAGGTCGCGTCCGACGCGGTTTACGAATGCGAGGCCCGGACGGCTGCAGCAGCCGCCGTGCGTGATCGACGTGCCGTAGAAAACGACGGGCTTCGTCTGGCCGCTCGGATGCGGATAGGCGGAGACGGTCGCGCCGGGATCGACGCCGAGCTCAAAGCGGCGGACGCCGTTGTAGAGCGGCAGGTTCACGAGACACGGCGTGTTCGGCGTCCAAGGGATCGAGAGGTCGCCGCCCTTCGTCGCGCTGTAGATGCGGCCCGTCTTCACATAGAGCCAGCGGTCGCGCACGGCGTCCCAGCGATACACGTCGATGCCCGAGACGCCCGTCGAGGGCATGTGGTCCATCGACAGACCGGAATTGTAGGGAATCCACTTGAAGGAGAGGCGCTGCGAGTCCGTCGTGAAGCGGAACATCATGCCGGAGGTATGATGCTTCATCGACCGCACGCCGCCGTTCACCGCCGTCGTCACGTTCGTCGGCAGGCGGTCGTAGTAATGCTCGACGTTGTCGAAGACACGTCCCTCGATCGGCAGATAGACCCCGTCGATCCATTTGACGCCGTTCGTCACGACGGCGTGCGTCTGGGCCATGTTGGGGTCCCATTTCGCAATCGCGGCCTGACCGGCCCCGATATCGCCCGCCGGCGCCGTGCCGGCGCCAACCGCGGCGGCGGCGGCCAGCGCCAGCCCGCCCAGAATCATCTTCTTCATCGTGCAACCCTCCTTGTCAAGTTTGTCATCATCAGCCAATCAAGCGCGCTTCAAAGGTCCGCCAGCGTCGAGACGGAAACGACCGTGGCGCCGAGCGCCTGCACGTCGCGGCGGAAGTCCTTGTCCTCGGTCGCGACGAGAATCGTGTGGCGCGCGCCGGCGAAGCGGCACATGCGCAAATAGTCGCACACAAGGCGGTCGGCGCGATGGGCGCCCCTGCCGCCCGTGAAGGACAGGCGGAGACGTCCGTCGGCGCGGCCGCCGGCATGCGCGCCGTCGAAGACGATCCAGGCGCGATCCAGCGGATGTGCGGCCAGCCAGGTCTGCACGCGCGCGGCGAGCAGCGCCTCCTTTCCGGACGGCGTCTGGCGCTTTTCCTCCGCCGATAGAATGCTCACGCTGCCCAGCAGGGCGTTCCAGCCGTCGACAATCAGAAGACGCCCCTCCGGCGGAAGGCGGTCCGCATCGCGCGCGGCCTCGAGCGCCAACGCGAAATGGCTGCGCACGGCGTCGAGCTCGGCGCGCGTACGCGCCAATTCCTCCCGCAGCTGCTCGTTCTCGGCCTTGAGCTCGCGCACGTGCGCCAGGCGCGTGGCGTTGAAGATGTCGTTCGACGTCATGACGGATCAGTTCGCCGCCGAACCGGCGGGGAAGCCGGGAAGCACCGTCGGGCGGGGACGCGAGGTTTTCAGCGGATAGTCGAGCGTGTAGTGGAGGCCGCGGCTCTCGTGGCGCTTCTGCGCGCTCCGCACGATGAGCTCCGCGCAGACTGCGAGGTTGCGCAATTCGAGCGTATCGGGCGTGACGAGATAGTCGAAATAGTATTCGCGGATTTCCCTGCGCAGCGTTTTCAGACGGTGCGCCGCGCGGGCGAGGCGCTTGTTCGTGCGCACAATGCCCACGTAGTCCCACATCAGGCGGCGGATTTCGTCCCACATGTGCGAGACGAGCACGGCTTCGTCCGGCTCGACGGCACGGCCGATGCGCCATTCGGGAATGTCGACCGGTTTCGTCAGGCGCTCGGGGTGGGCCGTCAGGCGGCGCGCCGTGAGCCGCGCGGTGACGAGCGCCTCCAACAGCGAGTTGGACGCCAGGCGGTTGGCGCCATGGAGACCGGTGCAGGCCGTTTCGCCCACGGCGGAAAGCCCCATGACGGAGGTACGGCCGTCGACCGTGGCCTGCACGCCGCCGCAGCAGTAGTGCGCGGCCGGCACGATCGGAATGAGGTCCTTCGACATGTCGATGCCGAATTCCAGGCACTTGTGGAAGATGTTGGGGAAGCGCGCCTCGAGAAACGCGCGGCCCTTCCTGCGGATGTCGAGGCAGCAATAGGGCTCGCCCGTGCGCTTCATCTCGCTGTCGATGGCACGCGCGACGATGTCGCGGGGCGCAAGGGAGCCACGGGCGTCGTAGTTCTGCATGAACGGACGGCCCTTGCGGTCCACCAGCACGGCGCCTTCGCCGCGCACGGCCTCGCTGATGAGGAAGCGCTTCGCCTTGGGGTGGTAGAGGCAGGTCGGATGGAACTGGATGAATTCCATGTTCTCGATCTTCGCGCCGGCGCGCCAGGCGAGGGCGATGCCGTCGCCCGTCGCGACGTCGGGGTTGCAGGTGTAGAGGTAGACCTTGCCGCAGCCGCCCGTCGCCAGGATCGTGTTCGGAGAGCGGATCGCGTAGATTTCGTTCGTCTTCTTGTCGAGCACGTACGCGCCGACGCAGCGGGTCGGGCCCTTGATGCCGATGCGCGACGTGATGATGAGGTCGATGACGATCGTCCGTTCGCGGTAGTCGATCGCGGAATGCTTCTTCAGCGTGCGGATCATCGCGGCTTCGCATTTCTGGCCGGTGATGTCGCCCGCGTGGAAAATGCGGCGCATCGAGTGGCCGCCCTCGCGGCCGAGATCCCAGGAGCCGTCCTCCTTCTTCGCGAACTTCACGCCGCAGTCGACCAGGTCGCGGATGGCCGCGGGGCCTTCGCCCACGATCTGGCGCACGACCGGCTCGTCGCACAGGCCCGCGCCCGCGACCAGCGTATCCGCCACATGGGCCTCGAAGGTGTCCGCCGGATCGGCCACGCAGCAGATGCCGCCCTGGGCGAAGTTCGAGTTGCAGTCCTCGAGCCTCTCCTTGGTGACGAGCACGGTCCGGCCCGCCGGCGCCAGATGGAGGGCCGCCATGAGTCCGCTCATCCCCGAACCGACGACGAAGTAGTCGCAATCCACAATCCGCATATCCATTTGCTCCTTACAGACAGTAGTATACCAAATTCCGCGTATAACGAGGTTGACAATCATGCGAAATTGATGTAGAATCACCTTTGCTGGCGGAATGAATTTCAAGAAAGTGCGACAAATACGCAGAATTTCGGTGTCAACCGCGTCTAAAGGAGTCAACATGGCAGACGAAACTACCAACGGCGCCCAACGGCCGCCTCTCCGCATCGGCATTGCGGGGTTGGGCCGTGCCGCATTCTTCGACCATCTCCCGACGCTCAAGGCGCTGCCGGATCTCTTTCGCGTCGTCGCCGTATGCGACCTGCTGAAGGAGCGCCGCGACCTTGTCGAAAAAGATTTTCCCAATCTCCGCACCTACCGCCGCGTCGAAGACATGCTCGACGACCCGGAAATCGACGTCTTCGACATCGCCCTTCCGACGCCCGACCACGTGCAGACCGCGCTTTCGGCCCTGCGCCGCAACAAATGGACGCTCGTCGAAACGCCACTCGCCGTCACCTCCGACGACGCCAAGCTCCTCCAGGCGGCCTCCATCAAGGCGCGTGGCAAGCTTTTCGCCTATACGCCGGGGGTTTTCTCGCCCGAATTCCGCCTGGCGTTGACCGCGCTTGACGACAAGCGCCTCGGCGATCTCTTCGAGGTCCGCGTCGCCCATCAGGATTTCATCCGCCGCGACGACTGGCAAAGCGTGAAGCGCTGTCTCGGCGGCTGCACGTGGTACGCCGGCACCGACGCCGTGCTCCAGGCCATGATGCTCCTGCGGACGCGGCCCTCGCAACTCTGGAGCGAACTCAAGCGCGTCGCCTCGCTCGGCGACGCCGAGGATTTCGCCCACATCATTCTCAAGACGCGCACGGAAGTCACGGCCGACATCGAGCTCTGCGGCGGCCAGCTCGCCCCCTACTCGCCGGCGTTCGTCCTGCGCGGCACGCGCGGCAGCATCTCCGTTCCCCGCGGCGCCACCGAAGGCCGGCTTCACATCATCGACCCCGCGTTCCGCTTCCCGCGGCGGCGGTCCAGCGTGCGAACGCCCGCCCTGGCCGACATGCACGAGGAAATTCCCGTGGTCGACGTGCCGGTCAAGCTGCCGGAGGGCGCCGACTTTGGCGCCGCGGCCTTCTGGCGCGCCCTCTACGCAACCATCCGCACGGCCGCGCCGTTCCCCGTCGCCCTCGACGACGTCGTCGACGTCGTGCGCTATCTCCAGCTGGTCAAAAAGGCCTCCGCCTTCGCCAAATAGCAGACGCCCCTTTTTGAATTCCAGGCTTGCCTTTTTTGCCAAATTGGAGTATTCTACTTTCTGAACAGGTCGTACGCGAGAGAAGAAAGTTTTCCCGGAGTCGTTGCAAATGGCAGACGAAAGCAATTTTGTTTCGTTCGTGTGTAGTTCCTGCAAGCAGGAACTGGAAGCGCCGAGCAACATGGTCGGACAGTCCGTCGAGTGTCCGTCCTGTGGCGCGCGCCTTGTTGTCGCGCCTCCGGCCCCCGCCCAGCAGCCGTCTTCCCAGGCGCAGCTGGACGCCATGAAGTCCCGTACAATCCGCATCGAGTTGGGCGACCTCTGACGCGATGCCATGTCGTCCGCCGTACTGATCATCGCCTCCACCCGCGCGCACGCGGACATACAGGAGATCCTTCGCCTCCAGGACACGATTTCCGCCCTGCAGCAGAAAGGGTATGCCGTCGACCTTCTGGCCCCGCGGCTTTCGCCGCTTCTTTCCGCCGCGCTGCCGGCCGAGACGTCGGTCTTGACCGTACCGGTCTTCCCCCTCTGCGGCAACCTTCCGCCGCGGGCCTCCATCCGCCGTTTTGTCATCGCCACGCTGATGGTCCTCCGCGGCATCGCGCTCTGTGCACGTAAAGACTACGTTGTTCTTCATGGCTTCAACGACGGCGCCCGGATCGCACGCATGATCGACCAGCTCTCCCTCACGCGCCGTCCGTTCATCGCCGAGCTGCCTTCGCCTTCTGCGGATCCCAAACTCGGGCGCGGACTGCGCATCGCCCTGGCCCGCTTCTTCGAACGCCGCGCCTTCCGCCGTGCGGCCGCCGTCATTCTGCCGGACGCCGACACGCTCGCCTTTTTCAGTCCCAAACTTTCCCGCGCCCGAGTCTCGCTGATGCCCGACCCCCATGCCGAACTGTCGCCCGACTCCTTCACCGTGGGAGATTTCACGACCGCGCTGATGCACGTCTACGACTACGTGCTCCGCCCCCATTCCAAGGCCTAGCAACCATGCCCGCCCGTAAAAAGAAACCCGCCCGCAGCACGCCCGTGACGACCCTCCGTCTCGCCGCCCGCATCGTGCCCGTCGTCCTCGTGCTGACCGTCCTCATGCTCTGCACGGCCGGCGACTTCTATGTGCACCATCCCGCGGACTGGCTGGCGGACCATCGTTCGGTTCTGACGGCGCCCCTGGAATACTTCGGCGACCGCACGGCCTTCCTGACCGATGCGCTCGGCTGGACGGGGCACGACTGCGTCTATGAATCGGACGATCCCGTCCCCGAGAACCAGGTGCTCTTCGCCGGCGAACCCGTGCGCCTCGGCGCCCCGGCGCCCGCGGACATCATCACCCTCGACCGCGACGAGTATCTGATCGGCTGGTCTCCGTCGCTTCAGATCCCCGTCTGGGCCGCCTACCATGTTCCCGCCGCCGCACGGTTCCCCTACGAGCGCAGCAAGGCCAATTTCGTGAAAGACCGCAACGTCGAGAGCTCGCCCGCGCCGACGGCCTACACCAACACGGGCTACGACCGCAGCCACATGGTCCCCTTCAACGCCATCGTCACGCGCTTCGGCCCGGACCCCGCGAAGAAGACGTGCCAGATGACGAACATCTTCCCGCAAAAGCCGACGCTGAACCGCGGTCCCTGGCGGGCGATGGAACACCTCATCGCCGAGCTCTGGACCCAGAAGTACGGCGAAATCTGGGTCGTCGCCGGCGCCATTCCCGGCAGCACGACGGCCACGCGCGAAAAGCTCGCCGGCTCCTCGATCGTCGTCCCGGAAAAATGCTACATGGTCATCGTCGCGCAGACGGCGGACGGCGTCCGCGCCTTGGCCGTGCTGTTCGAGCAGACGGCCGGGCGCTGGGACTTCCCCGTACACAACATCGTCACCATCGACGAGCTGGAGAAGCTGTGCGGACTCGAATTCTTCCCGGACATGCCGAAGTTCCTCAAGACGCCGCTGAAGCGCGACCGTCCCACCCGGCTCTGGCCCGTGCGCGGGCGCGACCTTCTCAAGCTGGTCATGAGCCGCTTTACCTGATCGACGGTTCTTCATCGACCGTCAGCAACAGGCGGTCGATCTTCGTTCCGTTCTCACGCACGCCAAGCGAAAGGACACAGGGTCCTTTCGGCAGATTCAGCTCCGTCTTGAACGGACACCACTTCCATGCGCCGCGTGTCACGCCCGTCGGCCAATCTGTCTGCGGCAGAATCTTCGTGCCCTTCAGTCCCTTCACGGCATACTCGCCGGACGAAACGGTGACAAAGAACGAATCGTCGTCCGGCGTCGGCGCGTTCACCCGTCCCCAGAGGTAATAGACGCCGGCCTTGCCCACGTCGATCTGCCAGGAGACCGAACCGGGGCCGCCGCCATGTCCGCCCGGCTCGCCCGGCGCCCATACATACGCGCCGCCATGCGCCTGCGGATCCTTGTCGAGCTGCATCTTGGGTACGACAACGCCGCTTTCGGCTTCCCAGACGGCATCCCGCGTGCCATTGAGATAGATCCGGTTCTTCTCCATCGACTGGCGCATCCGCTTCATCTCCGCGCGAAATTCGGCCACTCCCGGCACGGCTCCGAGAATATCCGCCCCGACATCCCGTCCATCCAGGGAGAAGACGGCGAATTTCGGCGCCGGCTCGAACCGCATCGGCGAATCAAACGGCGAAGCCGCCTCCAGCATCAGCGGACCTTCCTCGCCGGCGACGTCGATGCGCAACGCGTCCGTTTCCGCCACGCGCGCGGCAGCCGCGGCAAACGCCGCACGAAACGCCGAATAGTTCTGCGCCTCCGCCGCCTCGTCGCAGACCCGCACCCAGAAGGCCGCCCCCGGACGCGGCTTCGTTCCGTCGTCGGCCGCGGCTCCCCAGTAGTCGTGATGCGCAACCGTCAGACGGCAGGCCGGCACGCCCGGCCGCGCGTCCCACACGAGCGCCATCTTCGCCGGACGTCCACCCACCCCCTGCGCCCACGGGATGCGCACAGCCAACGCGCCGCCGCCCTTTCGGACGAACAGGCTGCTCCCCGGTGGAAGTTCGCGCGCAAACGGCTTGCCGGGCGTCAGCTCGACAGGCGTTTCGCCAATGCAGATTTCGTCCACCTCGCTCGGAAAGACGAAATGCGACTCCAGTGTCGGATAGTCGACGGGGATATCCTGCGGACGGTAGACGACCAGCCCCAGAGCATCCCGCCCCCGCTGCACGCCGCCCCAGAACGGGCGCAAATGAAGCGTCTTCTGATGCGGACCGTTCCCTTCCGGAATTTTGTTGAGTCCGTAGGGGTCGCGACGGCCGTCGGCGATGAAGTAGCCGCGCACGAGATTGTTCGTCGACACGAAATCGACGGCCAACGGAATATCCATGTTCCAATAGTTCTCGCCGGAAATGCCGAGCGCGACATGGCGCCCGGCCCAATAGACGCGGTACTTCGTCTCGTCTTCGCCCCAGAAGCTTTCCACGCGGCGCGGCGTCTGCCGGGCCAGCGCGCGAATCGGCGCGTCGATCCGCCAGTCGTCTTCCGCGTAGTCGACCGGGAGCGGGGGATTCCCGCCCGCGGGAACCGGCACCAGACCCGCAGCCTGCAGGTAGCCGGCGACGGAGCCGCGTCCGTAGAGGTAGTCGTAGTCGCGGCTGTGCGTGCCGCCGAGGCGCCCCGCCCCGACAAAGGAGGAGGCCGCGACATCGGTCCAGAACAGACGCAACAGCTTCTCGGCTTTCGCCTTCACCGCGGGGTCCTCGACGTTTCCATGCAGCCGGTGGAGGTTGTTGAGGTCAACGCCGGTATAGGTCGGACTCGAATATTCGCACACGCCGTACAGGGCCGTGTTGAGCAGGAAGGCGTCGAGCCGTTTGACGCCCTCGTCGAAGACGTCCGTCCGTCCGCACGCCTCGCCGAGCAGAATGAGGTTCACGGCGTTCATGATCGCAATGTTCGTATAGCCGTCGCGCACGCGGTGGGCCAGGCAACCGCGGATGGACCAGTCGAGCAGCGACTCGAACTTCTTCCGCTGCGACGGCGTCAGCTTGTCCCGATGCGACCGGGCGATCAGCGAACCCTGTTCCATGCAGAAGTCGACGGCATTGTAGTCCATGACAAACCCGTCGCGCCAGTACCAGCGGAAGTTGCCGCAGCCGCGGCTGCCCTCGCGCCGGTCCTGCATTTCCGTGGCCACGTCGAAGAGCGTGTCAAGCGCGTCGAGATGCTGTCCGCTCCGGCAGAAATAGTAGGCGGCGCGGAAAAGCTCGATGACGCCCAGCTGGCGATCGCGCGTTTCGGCCTTTTTCACCGTCCCCTTGAACGCACCGTCCGCCAGCCGCGCGTAGTCGACCGCCGGCGTCGCCGCGCACAGGGAGAGAACGAGCCCGATACCGGCCAGGAGCCAAACCGCAACCTTCTTTTCCTTCGCCATCATCCGACCTCCTTCGTCTCGAGCGGCACGCACGCGCCCGTCGCTGTCAGCAGCAGCTTGGTTTCGATGCGCGCCGGCGCCAGACCGGTCAGCGCCGCCAGCGCGTGCGCATAAGCCGTCATCTGCGGCGCATACTGCCTGCACATCCGCGCCGCGAACGCATCCAGCGTCTCACCCGCCGTCCGCACATTCGTCTTGAAGTCGTAGATCGTCGCCCGCCGTTCCGTCCCCGTGCCGGTGAAGACGACGCGGTCGAACTGGCCAGATTCCCACATGCCATTCCGGAAGAGCTCGTAGGGCTGTTCCCGCCAGAGTTCGACGACGCCGTCGGGCTTGACGAGCGCACGTTCCAGCTCGGTCGTGGCACGGGCCGCGTCCTGCCACTCGATTTGCTCGAACGCCGCATGGACTTCCGTACCGCGGTGCAAGGCCTTGGCGCGCCCGTCCGCAGCAGCGAACAGCGCGCCGGCGCTCACGCCCGCCTGGAAATTGCGGGACGGCATCCGCCGCGCCACATGACGACGCGGCTTGCGGACAAGACGGCACGAAGGCGTCGTCGTGTCCGCGGAAATCGCCGGCGCGCTGTTCGCCGCTGCGGACATCTTTTCGTACCAGGCCGGATCGCCGGCATCGACAAGTCCGCCCTCCCGGACGAATCCCGAGAACTTCATCGTCTTTCCCACCGTCTTCGGCGGTGGGGGCAGCACCAGCGTCAACGCCCGCTTGGCACGTGTCATCGCCACATAGTAGACGCACAGGCCTTCATAGACGCTTGCGTCCTTGACCGCCTGATAGGGCTTGTCGAGTTCAGGATAGGACTCGGCAATCGCTTCGCCCGGACAGGGCAGCACCCACTCGGGATCCGCGCCCACGAGCGGATCGTCCACGGCATGGTCGAGTCCCACGCTCTCGTAGAGCGGCAACAGCACATAGTCGAAGCCCAGCCCTTTCGAGCGATGAATCGTCATGATTTTGACACTGCGGGCGTCGGCCAGATCGCGACGCTTCTCCGCTTCCAGCGCATCGACAAACGACGCGAGCCGCGTGCCCGGCGCGAGCGTCAGTTCGAAGGCGGCGGCGGCACGCAGCATGTCCGCAAACCGCTGTTCCGTAAACGCATCGAACGAAGTCGCCGGCAACTGGGCACGCAAGGCCTGGAATGTGCGGACAAGTCCGCGCGTCGTCAGCGACGTCAACGCGTCCCGCGACACGTCGGCGGCAGACGGGAAGCCGTTTGGATAAAGCGCGGGGCCGAGCGGCGTCGCACGCAGATGGTTGTAGCTCAGCTCGTCGCCGGGGTGTTCCGCCAGCTTGACATAGGCCATGAAGGCCCGGAGGACAGGCGTGTCGAGCACGGCGCTCTCGCCCTCCCACGTGGCGGGGATTCCCGCATGCCGCAACTCGGTGCCGATCAGCTTGCCGAAGTCATTCGAACGTACCAAGATCGCACAGGAGATGCCCCGCTCCCACGGACGGACGGACGTGAGTTCGTTCACCAGCGGCGCGACGAAACTTTCCTTCTTGCCGTCTTCGCTCGTGACGAGATGGACAAAGCCCTCCGTCGTCTGGTCGTGCGCGACGTGCTCGGGACAGCTCCATTTGCCGAACTGGGCGAGGAATTTACCGCCAAAGACGGCGTTGACCGCCGCCGCGATCTCTTTCGTGTAGCGGTAGGATTCGTTCAGTTCACCCACCTTGTACTTCTGCGAAGCCTTCTCGCCGGCGAAGATGGCGACGTCGCCGTTTCGCCACCCGTAGATGGCCTGCTTGCAGTCGCCCACGAGGAACACGCTCTTCCCGTCGTCGGACTGAAGTGCCTCGTCGACGAGGTTGTCCAAGGCCTGCCACTGCTCATGGCTCGTATCCTGGAATTCGTCTAGCGCCCAATGGCGGATGCGTGCGTCCATCCGGTATTCAAGGGCGAGACGGGCTTCCGTCGGCAACGTCGCAATCAACCGCGGCACATCGTCGAATGTGAGGTGTCCGCACTGCCGCACGCGGCGTGCGTACTCCTGTTCGAAGGCCGCCATGAGCGCATGAAGTCCACCTGCCATCTCGAGCTTGCGCGACAAGTTGAACCCCTGCATCCGGCGAACGGCCTTCTGCGCCACCGGATCTTCCTCCATCACCTTGGGGATTTTGGGGATGCTTCCCGTAAACGTCCGCACGGCATTGATAAACGTATCTGCACCCCGCTTCCCGGCAAAGGATGCCATCCCGTCCGCCAAGGCGCGAATATCGGGAATCGTCGCCGCCAGTTCCGCCGGCGGTTCGTTCCAGATCCGCGTCGCGTCGCCCCAGCCCGCCCCGTCGGGATGGTCGAGGTACAGACGATGCCAGTTCTTGACGAGTTTGGCGTACGTCTCGAGGAACGACCGCGAGGCTTCCTGGTTCATCGCCTTGCGAAACGCCGCCATGAGTGCCCGTTTCGCCGTATCGTCGCTTCGACGGAGAATGCCGATCGAAACGCCCGTTCGTTGGCCGCCTTCGTCGAAGTCGCCCAGTACGGAGATTTCGCCCGAAAGGCCGAGCTCCAACGGAAACATCTGGACAAACCGCATCAGGAAGCTGTCGAGCGTGCCGATCAGCGTCAGATGCTGCGTCTCGACGACCTTGCGCAGGAGCGCGGCGTCTTTCGGCGCGCACGCGGCCGTCTCGGCCAGGCGCGTCACAAAGCGCGTGAAGATTTCGCCCGCGGCGGCCCGGGAGAATGTCAGCGCCACGATTTCCCGGGGATCCGCGCCCTGCTTCAACACCTGGACCATGCGGTCGACGAGCGCATAGGTCTTCCCCGTGCCGGCGCTGGCTTCAATCAGTTGATTGTTCATTGCACCACCTGCCGGTCCTTCTGATCGGCCAGCCAAGCCGCGTTGACGCTCTGCTGCGGATCGTCGAAGATCAATCCGGCGTAATCCCGCATCCAGAGATCGTCGGGGGAAGGTGGCCAGAAAATGCCGCGGCGGAGGTCGGCCAACAGCCGGCGGATGAGCCGCTCGGCATCCGACTGCCAGGCGGCGGACGAGATCGCCTCGGCAAAACCGGTCTCCTCCGCGGTCTTGCCGAGGATGCAATAGCACGCACGGCGTTCCGCGGAATGGGCCTTGGCGAAGCGCGGCTCGCCGCTCGCCTCCAGCATGGCGCAATAGAGCGGAAGCTGAAGACTCTTCCAGGCCATCTCCTTCATCTTGCCCTTGCCGTCAATCTGCGTGGCGAGCGGAAGTCCGCGCGACTTCGCAAAAGCCACCGCGGCCTTCGTCGCGTCGAATGGCGAAGCCCGGTCCATCGCATCCCACGTCTTGTAGTCGATGACGCACCACTCGCCGGTCTGCTCGTTCACGTCCACGCGGTCGCAGCGACCGTGGATGCAGGTTCCGCCGTAGACGACCTGCAACGCCTCCTCGGTTGCGACAATCCGCCAGCCGGCGCGACGCCACCCGACCTGTCGGTCGGCAAACGCCACAAGGCGCCGCTTCGCCGAATCGGCCTGCAACGCGACGATGGCCGGCATGGAAAGCCCAAACCAGTCGACGAGAATCGAATCGACACGCTGCCCCAGGTCGGCGGCAATTGCCGCGGCATCGACGGAATCGGCCAGCGGACCTTTGGCCCAGGCGTCCAGCGCGTCATGACACAATGTGCCGAAACGGGCGGCATCCAGCTCCTCGACGGCATCGTCGACCGACCGTCCGAACTGGCGCTTCAGATAGTAGGTGAAGGGACAGCGCAGATACGCATCGAGACTTGAAGGCGACAAATTCGCCACCGCCTGGTCCGCCGGCGGAATCGGCAGGTTGAGCAACCAGTCGGACGGCAACGTACGCGCGGGCGTCTCGCCTGTACCCGTCACGTCGGCGTAGAACCGTTTCACGCGCGCCGCCAGCACGACATCGTCCGTCGTCCGCAATAGCAGACGCGACGGCTTCAGCGCCGAGGAGTCGGCGCCGAGGAGATGGAAAGAAATGCGCACATGGGCGACGGGCCGGCAGGCAATCGCCTCCTTGAGAATGAACGCGTCGCGCGCGGCGCGCATCTCGTTCGTGAGCAGTCCGAGGCCGGCGCGGAGGCTGTCCGGCAGAAACGGATGCCCGACCACGCTTTCCGGCACGCAGCCTTCCTGAAAGCCGGCGACGACCAACTCGTCCTCCTCCAGCCACGGAACTTCCAGCCAGCCGTCCGTCTGAACCACATCGCCTTCGTCGGGCTCGAGGGAATACGTCGCTGACGCCAAACGCTTGGCGAAGAGCACGCGCGCCTCGGCAGCGGGAAGACCACAGGCCGCGAATTCGTCGAACATCTCCTTGACCGCCTCCGCCGCAGCCGCGAATTCACGGTCCTCCGGACGGGTCTCGTCGAGCCGCCGGTCCGCAAAGATCTCTTCCAACAGATGGCGGATGCTTTCCAGCTCCGTCGCCGACTGGAACCGGTCGCGCACAAACTGGACCACGCGCAACAGATCGCCCTCCGCGAACGTCCGCACGTCATCGAGCGTTTCCGGGAGATGCTGCGCCTTCAACTCGTCGAGTTCCGAAAGCGCCTTGACTAGCGCGGACGGCGGCAGCTCGAGCACGGTGGAAAGCCAGCGCTGGACATCTCCCTGCCGGATGAACGCGCTGAAGACATCGTAACGGGCCTCCGCGGCCAAGGCGACAAGCTGGCCCAGCAGATGCCCGAGCGAACTGGTCACGACCAGCTCGCGGGCCGGATTATGGAGCACGAGTCCCTGCGCCTGGAAAGCGCCCTGCATTTCGGGGAAGAGATCGTCGTCCGCCAGCGTCAACGCCGGCAACGCCTCGGAAGCCTTGACGTCGGCAAATCCCTGCGCCACGGTTTCCGCTTCAAAACCCATCGTCGCAAAAACCGCAACCTGCTCGTCCGCCAGCCCAAGGTCGTCCAGAAATTCCCGTGCGTCCGGCGCCACGCGCCCCCAGACGTCGAAGTTCCCCCCGTCGGCCGCCGCAGCGTGGACCAGAACGGAGACCGGCAGGGACATCCCTTCGAGAACCCGGTACAGGACCGCGATGGGCGAAAGCAAAGACGGCAGAACGACCTTCTCGACCCCCGCAAAGACCGGGGGCGAAGCCACGGCCCACGCCGCCGACTCGCCCTTGAACCGCAGATTGCGCGCGGCCAAGGCCGTCAGATAGACCTCTTCGAGCCGGGCCAGTTCCTGCCAGCGCGCGACTTCGAAATCGAGATTGTCGCCCCGCAGCAGATCGGCCGCCCGCACGGCCACGTCGCGCATCAGCAACCCGTTTTCACCGAGGATGCTCCACACACGAAGAAGTCCCTGCGCCATGTCGACCGCCTCGGCAAACGACCGCGCCGCCGCCGCACGGGGGAAGAGCACGGGATAGGCGTCCGCCGGTGCCGTACGCAGAACCTCCGCCAAGACGGCCAGCTCCGTCACGGCGTCCGCCTCCGGACGGTCGGCCTTCTCCGGCACAAGGAGATGCGACGGCATCACCACCTTCGGCGGTACAAGACCGTGATCGAAGCGCGCCGCCAGGGCAAACCGCAGCCGGCGTCCCGCCTGGGCCGTCGGCACGACGACGAGCAGATGCGCGAGCGACGCCGCCCCGCACGCCGTCTGACGCATCTGGTCGGCCAGCCAGCCGACGACGCCGTCCACGAGCTTGTTCCGAGGGTCCAGGTAGATGCGTTCGACCGTCATTGTCCTACACCCCGACATTCGCGTCGGCCAGCAGTCTCTCGTTGACGGTCTTGGCCGTCACCACGCCCATGCCCTTCAACGCCTCGAGCTGCTTGACCACGTTGGCCGGCCCCTCGCACAGTTGTCCGTTCGCCTTCTTGTACACCCCGGCAAGACCGTCGAGACGCTTCCCGAGGTCGGCAAACGTCTCGGAGAAGCCGGCGAATTTCTCGTACATCCTGGCCGCCGCGGCCGAAATGCGCTCCGCATTCTCGTTCTGCGCCTCGCGGCTGCGGAGGAGCGCCACAATCTGAAGGCAGAGCAGCAGGGTCGTCGGATTGACGATAATCACGTGCTTGCGAAACGCATCCGTCGCCAGCTTCCGGTCATGCTCCATGGCGAGCAGATAGCTGCCTTCGTTCGGGATGAACATCAGGATGTACCCCTGCGAGCCCTTCACCTTCTTGATGTAGTCCTTGGCCGCCAGCTCTTCCATGTGCTTGCGGACGGACGCGACATGGGCCTTGACCGCACACGCACGCGCGGCTTCGTCAGTCGCGGCAACGTAGTCGAGATAGGCGGTGACGGACGCCTTCGAGTCGACAAGCAGCTTCTCCTTGTTGGGCAGCGGAATCTCCACGTCGGGAATCAGCTTGTTGCCCTGGCCGTCCACTTCCTGCGCCTGCGGGAAGAAGTCCAGCCCTTCCTTCAGACCCGCCGCGGACAGAATGTTGGCCAGCACCATCTCCCCCCAATCGCCCTGGGTCTTCGATTCGTTTTTGAGCGCCTTTGCGAGATTCTCGGCATCCGCGCCGATCTGGAGCGCACGGTCGCCGAGGTCCTTGATGGCCTGGTCGAAACTCGCCTTGTTCACGACCTGCTGGCGGCGGTTCTCCTCAAACGCCTTGCGGAAGCCTTCGATTTGCTCCCGAAACGGCGCCATCAACTCGGCGATGCGCTTCTGATTCATCTCCGACAGGCCTTCGCTCGAAGCCGCGAGCTTTTCCTGCGCCAGACGCGCGAACTGCTCGCGCAACGTCTCGACCGACTGGTTCGACAGGCGGATGCAGTCCGCCTCCTTCTCCTCCAACCGCTGGCGCCACGCCGCATCCTTGTCGGCCAGCCGCTTCTCGAAGCCGGCCGCGGCGTCCAGCAACCGCTGCCGCTCCTGCTCGACCTGCTGCTTCAGCAGGTCGGCCGAGCCGCGCTGCAGGGTCGCCTCCCGTTCGGCCTTCAGCAGGCTCAGCAGCAGCGCGAGGGCGGACAATGTGGAGACAAGCGCCAAAACGGCGAGGACAATCAGGGCGGTCATATTCATGGTAGTTGTGTTTCCCCGTCAAGAAAAACGGCAGGAGAGCGATCTCCTTTCAATCCTCCTTGGTGACGCCGAGCCGCATCAGCGGCAGCGCGAGCTCCGCGCGGCGGTCGAAATTGAAGACGGTGAAACCGGGCGCGCCGAGGTCGCGCGCCGCCTGAATCTGCTTGGCGAGACGTTCCGCGTCGCGGCCGTCGTTCGGCCAGCAGGAAAGTCCGATGCCGGGGAAGAGCGGCACCTTGCCCGCCGCCTTCAGCTGCGCCTTGAGCTGACCGCGGAAGAGCGGCGTCGAATTGACGTAGTCCATGTGGCAGGCGAAGTCGAGATACCCTTCACGGCACCACAGCGGCCAGTCTTGCGCAACCGTCTCGGGATCCGAGGACGGACTGCGGAAGAGCGCGGCCGAAATTTTGACGCCCGGCGCCTCCGCGCGTACGCGTTCGGACACGGTCTTCACCACCTTCGTGATGTTCGCCGCGCGGAAGGCGTTCCATTCTTTCCTGAGCTTCTTCTCGTCGCGCACGTCCCTCGGCCAGTCCTCGACCTTCGCGCCGTGCACGGCCTCGAACCGCTCGCGGCAGCCGTCGCAGAAGCAGCACTCCGAGCTCGGGTAGCGGATGTAGTCGAAGTGGATGCCGTCCGGACCCTTCTTCGCCAGTTCGACCATCGCGTCGATTTCCAGCTGCTGGTTGTCCGGATGCGACGGACAGAGCCACCGCTCCTGCGCCTTGCCCCTGGCATCCACCTGCGTACGCTTCGCCTCCACCATCTTTCTGACGAAAGCCTCCGACGTGGGATGGCCCATGTTCCAGCAGACCTTCCACACGTGCATCTCGACGCCGTACTTGCGGCAGGCCGCCCGACACTGCTCAAACGCATCGCCCTTCGTTGCGACGTCGCCCGCGACGGGCAGCACCGTCGACGGATAGAACGCGACGCCGCCCCAGCAGAGGTTCGGTATGATCGTGTTGAAGCCGTTCTCCTTCAGGAACTTGATGGACGCATCCCAGTCGCGTCCGCCGCCGAGGCCGCGCGCACTATGGCACCAGAGGGCGCGCCGCTCGCCCGGCTTCGACGGACGGTCCGCCAGCCAGGCCTTCAGCTCGTCGTGCCGCTTCGCCTCGTCGGCCGAACGCTTGGCCAGCTTCTCGCCGAGATTCGGCGCAAGGTCGGCGATCATCGCACGCATGAACGCGACATCCGCCGCATCCGAGCCGCCGAGCCAGACATGGCTGAGGTAGAGTCCGCGCTTTGTGCGCACAAGCGCGGGAATGCCAAGCCCCTTCCTGTCTCCCGACGCCCATTCCGCCGCCACCTCGACGCCCGGCCCCCGTTCCGGCAGCATCGTCATCCACGACGCCTGCGACGCATAGTCGGGCTGGCCGGGCAGCGGCTTGTCCGCCTTCAGAAAGCCCGCGATGGCGGCACTGCCGTCCGACTCGGGACGCTTCGAACCGTTCAGCTTCACGCCGAGGAGATCGGTCACGGAAGGCGGCTGCGAATAGCAGGCGAGGAAGCGTCCGCCCGCGGCGACATAGTCCTGCAGCAAGACGAGCTTCTCCGCCGGAAACGAGGGGTTGTACGGCAGCACGACCGCGCTCACGTCTTTCAGCAGACCGGCGGTCAGCTCGGTGTCACCCACGACGCGCGGGACGAGTCCGAGCGTGCGCAGCGTGCCGGCAATCGTATCCGCGAAATGGAGGTAGTTTTTCTCCTCCGGACCCTTCTGCGCCGCGAGCGACGCCGCGTAGACGAGGGCGACGTCGGGCTGGCCGCCGCCGAGATACGCGACGTTCGCGACGCCGCAGCGGAAATTCCGCGAGCCGGCGCGCCAGCCGGAGATGCGGAACGCGGCGACCTTGTCCCAGCCGTCCGCCTTGCCTTCGGACTCCACCTGCGACTTCAACACGCGCACGCGCTGCCACACGCCGTTGTCCTCCGCCTCGAACGAGCCGTGATACCAGCCGTCGCCGCTCTTGAAGTAGAAACTGAAGCTCGAGAACTGGTCGAGGTCGTCGCAGTAGAAGTCGAACTGCACGCCGTCGTAGTTCGAGAGGTCGCACGGCAGGCGCAGATCCCAGTTCGCGCGCGCCGGCGGCTTGTCGCCCGCGAATTCGACCGGCATCTCGAGGACGCCGGGGGCGAGGAACCGCGCACCGGACTTCTCGTCGCAGCGCACCACCTTCTTCACGGCGGCGTCATTCGTCACCGCCGACCAGCCCGGCACAAGCGCCAGCCCCTCGTCCGCGGCCGGAACCGCGGGCAGGGGTACAACCTCGTCTTTGCCCTTTCCGCAGCCGACGAGCAGGAGGCCGGACAGGACCATGCAGGCGATCAGGTTCACATTCACAGACATCTCTCGCACCTCTCCTACTTCTGCACCACAAGGCGCGGATTCTTCACGCGGAACGGCTTGAGGGCGAGCGTGTTGTCCCCCGCCTTCACCGCCTTCGTGACGTCGAGACGGTAGGGCGCACCGATGAAACCGCCCGCAAAGACGCCGTTCACGGTCACGGCCGCGCTCTGCTCGACCGCGACGTCGTCGCACACGAGGTAGAGACGCTCCGTCGCCGCGAGTTTCGGGCACGTGAACGACAGCGTCGTCTCGACCGACTCGGTGACCGGACTCGCCGTCCGGCGCGGCGAGCCAAAACCGCCCCACGGACCGCACCCGTACGTGCCGCCGTCGCCGGCCTTCACGAACGTCTTGCCGTCGCGCGTCACCTCCCAGTTCGCATCCGTGCGCAGGAAGCGTCCGTCCGGCAGCTTGAACGCCGCGAGGAAGCCCGCCGGCCCCGGAATGGCATTGTCGCCCACGACCTCGATCAGGCTGCGGCCCGCCGCGAACGCAACGTCCGCATTCGTCGGCGTGCGCCACCCGTTGTAATCGCGGCCGCCGAGATCCTGCTTGGCGACGAGTCGGCCGTTCACACGGACTTCAGCCGCGTTGTCGCAGGAGAAGACGAGCTTCGCCGTGCCAGCCTTCGCGAGGTCGACCGTCGTGCGGAACGTCACCTTGCCCGCCGCGTCGCGGTTCACCGGATGCCAGATCCACTTGGCGCCCCTGAACATCCGGTCGACGGCCGTCTCGTCGCCGTCCATCACGACTGGCGTCACCGTCTCCTTGACGGTCGCCGCAAGCGCCGCGCCCTTCGGCTGCTCGACACGCGGCAGCACGTTCGCCGTCGGCTGCTTCGGCCACACGAGGAACGCCGCACCGCTCGGCGCGAGCGGAAGGCTGATTCCAGCCGTCGTCAGCGCCGGCTTCTCCACCGTGCCCTGCATCGGATCCCAGAGTTCGGCCGCCGCGGGAGACAGTCCCTTCGCCGGATCCGTCACGACGAGCAGGTTGCGCGGACGCACGCAATCCTGGTTCGCGATGAAGAAGATCCGGTCGCCGTCCTTCTCGTAGTGGTTCACCGCGAGCCTGCGCCCGTCCTCCGCGGAAAGGCCGCGGAAGTCGAGGTCGCGCACCGCGAGCGGCGCCGTCGTGCCCGGATAGTTCTTCGCCAGCGCGGCGCGCAGCTGCGCCCCGTTCGGCTCGCCCTCGATGAAAATCGCGGTCGGCTGCGCGAAGATCTCGTCCACGATCTTTCGCGCCGCCTCGTTGGTCTTGCCCTTCGTGGGCGTCTTGCACGGCCTGATGCCGTAGCCCACCACCACGCCGCCCACCTTCGCGAACGCAAGCGCCTTCTCCAGCGTCGCAAACGGCACATACTCCGTCGCGGGGAGCGTGAGGATGTCGTACAGCTCCTTGCCGTTCGCCGTGCGGAGCGCGACGCGTCTCGTGCGCGGGTGCTTGCAGATGATGGCGGTTTCGATTGCGTCGTACCCCATCCAGTCGCTGTCGAGCTGCGCGTCCTGGATCGCGAACGCGAACATCTCGGGGCGGATCGTCTTGCCCACGTGGAAGCTCATGCCCGGCACGCACTGCGCGATGCGGCAGACGTGCTCGCCCTCCGACAGCAGCAGGGCGCAGCGGTTGTTGTAGTCCGCCCACACGCGGAAGAGCGGATAGCGCGGCTCATAGCCGCCGTTGTAGAAGTACGGCGGGCAGTCTCTGTCGTTCGGAGCCTTCGGGTTGAACGAGTGCGGGATCAGGTAGTAGCACCCCTGGGACTGGTGCCAGTCGCAGAGCCACTTCATCTGCGGGTAGGTGAGGTCCTGTCCATACGCGCCGAAGATCTCGCACCAGTTGAGGCCGTTGTGGCGGTTGTACACATGCGCCGTGGACGAGCCGATCTTCGGCATCTGGCCGAAGTTGATCTGGCGGCCGCGGTCCTCGCGCTGGTTCGGGTAGTACTGGCGGCACACGAGGTCGACGCCCGGCACCTCCACGTACTTCATCAGCTGCATCACGTTGCCGCCGGACAGCGAATGGCTGTAGAAGTCGCCGGCGTGCTCCATGAAATGTCCGCTGGAGTACACGCCGTGCCTCCGGCACCAGTCGCTCTGCCGGCCGTACATCGTACGCCCCCACACCTCCGCGCGCGCGTCGTGGTAGCGGTAGAAGGCGCGCGACTGCGCGTCGGGATCGGCCAGCTTGAACTTGAACGCCGTGAGCAGTTCGCCGACGTCTTCGCCGCGCGCCGCCAGCTCCTTCTCGAGCGCCGGGCCCCACACGCCCATCGTCTCGGGCTCGTCGAAGAAGAAGCCGGGAATCGTGCCGTCCTCGAACGCAGACCTGTAGCGGTCGTAGTAGGGCTGGTAGTAGTTGGCAAGGAACCAGTCGACCGCCTCTTCGTCCAGCCCGTTCACATACGGGAAGCGCCCCTGCGAACCGCCAAGGCCCTGCACCCTGCCATTCGGCGGCACGCACCAGGAATACACGATCGTCTTGTCCCCGCCGGCGCCGAGACGGAATACGCCCTTCGCCGTCTCCGTCGCGGCGACACGGCAGATTTCGTTCTCCACCTTTTCCGGCGCTTCGCCTTTCGCGTAAACCGCAGCTTTGATGTCGCGACATTGGAACCGTTCCGGGATCGGGTACTTGCCGCCCATGCCCTGGCTCGGCCACCAGTAGTCGTCGAACACCATCATCTGGACGCCGTGCCGGCGACACGCGTCGAGGACGATGTCCACGTCGCGCCACCAGCCCGCGCGCATCCAGTCGATGTGCGGCCGCGACTCGATCGTGAGGATGCTCTGCCCGCTCTCGGCGACGCGCCCCACGTATTCGCGCAGGCGCGCCTCCGTCTCGTCGCCGTGCATCCAGAAGAGCGGCCCCGTATTCGCGCGGTCGCGCCCCTCGGGCGCGGAGAAGGCGTTCGGCCGGGGCATCGCCCAGAGTCCGGCGGCAAGGCCCGCCACCATCATCGGCAGAAGGATCTTTTTCATCAGTTGCCCTTTTCGTTTGCTTCTTTGGAAATCGGTTTCGAAGTCGCCAGCGCAAGCGCGCGGCCGCGGTTGCCCACCGCGCAGTAGAAATGGTAGACGACGCCGTCGTGCTTCACGACCCACGGCTTGTGCGCGTAGCGCGCGTCCCAGGGCTCGGAGGGCTGGACGAGCTTGGGGCCGGTCCACTTCGTCCAGGTCTTGAGGTCGCGCGAGCACGCGAACGTGTCGAATGCGCCCGGTCCGCCCCAGCCGCAGCCGAAGTAGAACATCACCCACACGTCGCCAATGCGCTTGATCATCGGATCGCCCGAGATGCCGTGCCGTCCGGGCAGCGCGTCGGAGATCACCGGCTCCGTGCCCCAGCGTTTCCAGCGGCGCAGGTCGTCGCTCGCCGCGACGCCGATGCATTCCTGCCCGTGCTTCGGCTCTTTCGCGTTGTAGAAGCTCACGAAGCGCCCGCCCAGCGCGCGCGTCGGGTCTTCGACGACGTAGTGCTTGTAGATCGTCTTCTTCTCGAAGGCGCGCGCATCCGGGTCGGCGGCACGCAGGACGGGATTGCCCTCGGCGCGCCGCCACGGTTTCGCGGCCGCCGCATCGTCGGTCCAGGCGACGCCCGTCGAGAGCGGATCGGTCTCATAACCGTTCAAGGCGCCGCCGATGTACATGCCCCAGTAGCGGCCTTCAAACTTCTGAATCGTATTCGGCGCCTCCCAGCGGGCATCGAGGAGGATCGGCCAGAGGTCGGCCTGCGCCGCATCCCAGGCGTCCTTCTCGGCGGCGCGCTTGAACACGCAGCCCTTTCGCGACCAGTGGACCAGGTCGTCCGATTCGGCAAGATGCGTCTCGTAGCCCCTGCCGTCGAAACGCACGAAGAGCATGTGCCACTTGTCGCCGAGACGGTAGACGCATGGATTGTCGAGCATCTCGCCCTTCTCCGGCACGAGGATGAGTCCGTACTTGTACGGCGTCTTCACCTCCTCGTAGACGGCCTTCATCTCCTCCGCCGTCAACACGCCTCCCGCAGAAGCAGCGGAGCTGCCTCTTGCGGCCATTCCCCAGACGAACGTCAGAACCAGCATTACGACTCTCATGCCCACCTCCTTGTTCCATCGCCTTCCGCATTCCGCACAGCCCGCTCGACGTGAGTTGATTATACCAAAAATATGCTTCATGCGCTTTTCTTTTCATGCGCCGTCCGTCTCATGGGGCCGAACCGTCTCCATTAGACGCTGCCGAGCGAGTCGATGAGCGGGAAGAGGACCTTGTGGGCAATGTCGTCGTTCAGGCGATGGCCGCCCTCGAAGGTCTGCGCCATGCCGGGGTAGTAGCGGTCGAAGACCGGACGCGCCAGCGCGGAGATTTCATCCGCATCGCCGAAGAGGCCGTGGCAGAAGATCCGCTCCACTTCATCGATGCCGTCGAACTGATGCGCCTCCATCTCCTGGAAATGGGCGATGATGTCCTTCGTGATCTGGAACGCCGTCTCGCCGTTCCGGCGTACGCTCAGCCACTTGTGCCGACCGACGGACACGATGGAATAGAGCTTGGACATCTCGAAGAACGGATTCACGCAGATCCGTTCAAAGCCGCGCAGCTGCTGGGCATACATCGCGCCCATGGAGGTACCGACGATCAGCGTCGGCTGCTCCCGCGCCGCCAGCGTCTTGAGCATCGGCAACGCCTCGGCGGGATCGACGGGAATGTCGGGCGCGACGACGACAACCTTGTCCGTCTTGCGCTTGCGCCAATATTCACTGCGCAGCAACTCGACGGTTCCACTCGACCCCGAGGAGGCGAATCCATGCAAATAGAGAATCTTCTTCTGTCCGGCCGGGCTCATCGTTTCCTTCTTCCTTCAAACGCTACCATTTCAACAGCGCCCGCAGCGACACGTACGGCCGCGCGCCGAGCGGATCGCCGAGAACCAGATGGTCCATCAAATCAATGCCCACGACCTCTGCGACTTCGCAGAGACGCCGCGTGAGCGCACGATCCGCTTCGCTCGGCGACGCGTCGCCCGAGGGATGGTTGTGCGCGACCATGACGCCGCGCGCATTCCAGCGGATCGCCTCGCGGAAGACTTCGCGCACGTGCACGGACAGCGCGTCGCGCGTGCCGCGCATCATACGAATGGGCTCGCTGAGCGGATGGTAGCGCGTATCGAGCGGCAGCACGAGAAAGTTCTCCTGCGTCTCGTCCGCCGGCACGGCCATGCGAAAGATCTCATACGCGTCCGCCGCCCGCCGAACCGTCCGCTGGCGCAACTCCTCCGGCGACAGACGCAGCGACCGGGCGCCCAGCTCGAACGCCGCCGCGAGTTCGAGACACTTCACGTGCCCGAGACCGCGAATCGGACGCGCGGGATTCGCCGCGTTGTACTTCGCGATGCGCGCCTCCAGCCGCCGCCAATCGCTCGCGAGCAGCTCCTTCAAGCCGCCAAACGCAGCCAGCAGGCGCCGTGCAAGTTCCAGCACGTCGCATCCCGCCGCGCCTGTCTTCAGGAGAATCGCCAGCAAGACCTCGGGCGGCAGCTCGCGCGGCGAGGCCGCGCGCTCCATCTGCTCCCGGGGCTTCAGTTCGCCCGTGCGTTCTTTGAAGTCATTCGGCATAGGGATTGACGGCCGCCTCGAAGCCGAGTTCGGCAAACGCCGCCGCCTCTTCGGTATAGAAAACCGTCACGCCGTTCTGGCGGAGGGTCGCGATCAGACGGCGGCGGTAGATCGTCGCGAGATCCTCGCCCTGCGCGAAGACCGCCTCCCACACGGCGTTCATCTGCACGCGCGTGGACTGCACGTCGACGATGCGCCAATTGGGATTGCGCCGCAGTGCGCGGACGACCTTCTCCGCCCCCGCGGGATCCGCGTGCGCCAAGGCGCCGTACAACTGGATCAAGACCTGTTCCGACACCACGACGTCGCGCGAGGCGGACAACTTCTCAACCAATTCACGTGCCGCTGGGAAATGCGGCGACCGCGCATTCACGGCCGCATAGAGAATGCCGGCGTCGAGCGAAATCATGCGCGCGCCCCCTTCTTCTTCGCACGCTTCGCCGCGACCCCGTCCGCAGCCGCCGACCAACCGCCGTCAGGTTTCCACTGGGGATAGGCGAAATCGGGCGTTTCGGGAAGCGTCTCGAGAATCGGCAGCGAGCCGTCCTCGCGCGCATCCGTCGGCGGCGTGAGCGCGGTCAGCATATGCTCGAGTCCGTTTCGCACGAGTTCGGCCAGCGAAATCTCGCGGTCGGCCGCCAGTGCTTTCGCCCGCCGGTACAACTCGTCGGGCAATTGGATTTGCGTGCGTGTCATGATTGTGCTCGCTCATTTGAAGGTCAGGCGCAGATCGCCCCAGCAGCTCCAGTCGCCGCTCGTGTCGTTCTTTTCGCCGGGATCCGAACAGATCATCAGGCTCACCTTCTGTCCGCGCCAGGGGGCGAGGTCCGCCGCAATCGGCGTCCACACATGCTGCGTCACCGTCGTGCGGGCGAGCTCGTGGCGTTGGCCCGCCGCGTCTTCCAGTACGACGCTATAGAGAATGCCGTCGCCCGCGTCGCTGCCGTCCTCCTTGCCGACGAACGCCGTGAACGCGAGCGGACGCGACGGCAGGTCGCACCGGTAGCGGACGTGCACGTCGCCGCGGCGCGCGTCCTGCCACGGCGGATGCATGCGAAAGCCTTCCCGCGCCACGCCGCCGCAGGTCGCCCGTCCTTCGGTCACATGCGCGCCCGTCGACGAATCGAGCTCGCCCGGCGCCTGGCCGCGCAACGTCATGCCCGTCTGGCGCAGGAACGGAAGCGGAAATTCCGTCGTCGGTTTCGGACGCATCGCCGCACGCAGTTCCGCCGTCGGGGTCGAATGCGCCGCAAAGTCGGCAACCGTCGGTTTCGGCCAATCCGCCGTGCCCTTCTCCGCGAGGCGGATCACCGCGTCCTTCGTCCGGCCGCCGGGCAAGGACGTCTCGACGCCGCGTCCGTCCAGATAGACGTATTCCGGCGAGACGGCGTAGTCCACACGGCGGCCGTCCCAGAGGCCGCTGTAGACGAACACTTTTCCGTCGCCGCTCCGGCCGAAGTAGCCGTTCGGGGGCAGCCAGAGGTCCGTCCGGCCCGGCACCCGCATCGGTTGCGTCTTCGAGCCGTTCGCCGCGACGAACGTGCCGTCCGAATACGTCACCGCCACCTGCGAGCGGCGGAAGACGCCCGACGCCACGGCATGCGACGTGTCGTAGGCCTGTCCGTCCACATCCACATAGCGGATCGCCCTCGCATTCGCCTGCGTGTAGCGCGCGGCGAGCGCCTGTACCATGAAGTAGCTCCGGTCCTCATACTTGCGGCCGCCGAGCAGAAATCCGGGATGGCCGAACGCGACCGTCGCGGCGAGGAAGCGGTCCATGCGTTCGTCGCGGTCCTTCGGCGCGGACGACCCTGGATAGAACATGCCGTCGTTGCCCATGCCGAAGTTGCAGCAGAGCGGATGGAGGCGCAGCAGGTCGAAGTCGACGAGCCACGGATTGTCGGCGGGGCGGTAGTTCTGGTCCTGGGCGTAGTTGCCGTCCGTCAGGCCGCAGTAGAGGAAGTGGTTGTTGCCTTCCGAGTAGACCGGGCCCTTCCAGTTCCGCTTCTGGATCAACATGATTTCGCCGAATGCGTAGAAAGTCGCCGCAAACGTGCCGGCGCCCGGTACGCGCGCATCGAAGTCGCACCGATCCCACGGCGTGACGGCGGTATGCACATCGCAATACGCCGTGTTGAAATGGAACTTGTTCTGAATGATCGGCGTCAGGCGTTCGCAGGCCTCGACGGCGTAGGCGGGCTTCGGCGCGTAGCAGCGGTTCCAGGCCTCGAGCAGCTGGCCGTCGCGCGTACGCGTCACGCGGTCGGGATGCCAGTGGCCGTTCACCGGCGCGAAGTCGGTGAAATTGTTGTAGGGTCCGTACGAGAAGCCCAGCTCGTCGATCATCACGCGCGCGTAGTCGAACTGGCCCTTGTCGCCGCCCTTCTTCGGCGCGGGCTCGGTGCGGAACGTGAAGCTCTCATTGCCGTCGCGCCAGCCGACTTCGTGGTCCGTGACGATGATGTGCTTGAGCCCGCGCGCGCGGACGCCGCGCCAGTAGTCGATGTCGTGCTGGCGGTTCGCGGAGGCGCCGTGGGCGCGCCACACGCCCGTGCCCGTCACCGCCTTCCACGGACTCTGCGGATTCGGCACGTTCGGCAGCACATCCGCGAAGGCGTCCGAGAACGTGTAGACGAAGCGTTCGCGGCAGACGTTCTTCACGCCGTCCGTCTTCGCCTCGTAGCGCGTGCCGCCGTTCGAGGCGAGCGTGCCGTCGTACTTCAGGCCTTCGGCGTACGGACGGGTCGCGTTGGACTGCGTCCAGTCCACATGCGCCATGTGGAAGAACGGTTGTCCGCCCAACTCGGTCACGACGACGCCTGGACGGCGATCCTCGCCGCCGACGCCATAGGTGTAGTAGGGCACGGGAATGCGCTGGGGATGCGGCGGTTCGCGCCAGGATCCGAAACGCACCGTCTCGACGTCAAGACGGTCCGTCGCCACGTCGAGAACGAGCGACCGCCCTTCTTGATGGACGCGTGTCGTCACTGCGCCGCCCGCCGCCAGCCGGTCCGTCAACGTCACGTCGAGCGGCGTCGCGCGATTCGTGACAACCGTCGTGGAGACAACCTCCGCGCGATGCGGCGCCTCCTTCCCCTGCGCCCACCACACGCCGCCGCCGTTGGCGACGCGCTGCCAGGCGCCGCCCTTCCAGCGGAAGGCCATCTCGTCCCAGGCGCTCGCCTGCAGCGGCAGGCGGAATGCAAGGTCGGCCGTCGGTTTCGTCGGCGGCACGACGCCCAGGGGCGTATTCGGGAACGGCAGTTCGCCGGCGCCGACATTGTTGCCGGCGGGCGCGTCGGGGAACACGCGGTTGGGACGCTTCGCGCGCGGCGCGAAGGCGAGCGGCTTCAGTTCCTCCGTGAAGGCGCTGAAGCTCGTGAAGTCAAGCGAGCGGTCCGTCGTGTTCGTGCCGCCCGTGACGGTGAACCCGAGGAAGGTCGCGCCCCGTGCGACGCGGGCACGTTCCCCGTCGTTCAGCCGGCGTCGCGCCAGAAACCACTCGAGATGGTGGACGTGGAGGAGTTTCACCTGAAACGCCTTGCCGTCCGCGTCGAGGAAGTCGGCGTAGACGTCCGTCGACGGCGTGTCGTTCTTCACATAGTAGACGTTGTTGCCGTAGACCCAGCACGCGATCGTATCGAAGGCGAACGCAATCTTCCGCGGCGTTGCCAGACGCAGGCGCACGCGGGGACGGACGCCGTCCGCACGGTAGACGAGCCGCACGACGCCGTCGCCGAAAAGCGCGCGGTCGGTGGCGGACAGCACCGAGGCGACGGCGTGGTCCGTCTCGACGCGCCAGCCTTCCGCGGACTCCATCCGTTCGAGCGGCGGCTGGTCGTCCGCCGTGCGGTTCGCCCAGACGAATTCATAGGGACGCGCCGTCGACGGCGCGCCCCCCGCCGTTCCCACCAGGCCGGCGCACACCAGCACTCCCGCCACACGTGTCCACCAACCCATCGCGAACCTTCCTTTCCATTAACGAAACAAAACGGCCGTTCCCGCATTCAACGGCGTCAGCTTGAATTCCGAGAACCGGCCATAGGAGAGATTGCCGGGCGTCTGCGAGCCCGCACCCTGCGCCGGACCGATCAGCACCTTGTCGCCGAAGAGGCCGTCGGGGATCTCGTAGGTGTAGAGCGGCGCCCACTCGGCCGTCGGGTCGGTGCGCGTGGAGACCGCGATTGTGCCGCGCGTGCGGCGAAGCTTGAACCAGCACACGTTCGCGGCCCCCGTTTCCGTCCAGGCCAGCACATCGGCGACGTTCACGCCGTCCGCCTGCGTGCCCGCCCGCGCCTTGCAGTTGAGGCGCGGCGTCGACTTGCCGCCTTCGACCTGCACGAGGAACATCGGCTCGCCCGCCGCAAGCGCGGAGCGCAGCATCAGCATGCCGCGCTGGTTGACGATGGTCGACGGCACATTCGCGAGGTCCACCTTCACCGTCGCCTCGAAGTCGCCCTTTACCGTCTGCCAGAGGTAGCAGAAACCTTCCTGATCGCCCCAGATGTCATGACCGCCCGAGGAGAGCAGCACGCTGCCGTCGCCGGCAAACGTCGCGCCGCCGAGCACGGTTCCGTTAATGGCGCGCATCCCCTTCCAGGGCGCGGGCACCGTGTCCGCCACCTTCGCCGGCACGAACTGCGTCGCAGGAATCACCTCCGGCGTGACGGCACCCCCCCACGACAGACGGCAGCGCGCAGCCCCGCCCACCTCGCAGTAGTCGATGCGGATGTCATGTTCGCCGCCATCCAGCGGACAGACCACCGTGGTCGTATAGGCATTGCCCCAGTTCGACCAGTTGTTGATCACATCCTTGCCGTCGATCTGCAGGCGGAAGCCATTGTCATGGTCGGCCGTCAGAACATAGTCGCCCGTGAACGGCACAATGAGCTGGCCCGTCCAGACAGCGCCGAAGTTGTCGGCATCCAGACGCGCGTCCGGCGCGTTCTCGCCCCAGTTGAAGTCGATCGTCGGATCGACACGCTCGAAGGCGACCGTCTCCGTCGGGTCATAGCCCGGCTTGTAGTTCTTCAGGTAGACGCCGTAGAGGCCCGTGCCATAGCCCGGATGATACGGAATCGCCGAGACTTCTTTCGACAGGCACGACGTGCCGTCGGCGCCCACGGCGGCGACCTGGTACGTGTAGCGGTTGCCGTTGTAGATCGCGTCCGCATCGACGTAGGACGGAGACGCCACGCCGGTCGCGACATCGGCCCAGTCGCCGTCGTTCACCTTGCGACGCACCGTGTAGGAGGCCGCCTGCGTCACGGGGGACCACGTCAGCGTCAGTCCGGACTCGGGCTGGGCGAGCACGAGGTTCGCCGGCGCCTGCAGAATCTGCTGGGCTTCGTCCGGCGTCCAGCCATAGACCTGAATTTCGTTGACGTTGCAGTTCCAGGCGCCGGACTCCCTGCCGAGCACGACATAGCGGAATTCGCCGTCGCTCGTGCCCATCGCCGTCGACCAGGCGACCTCCGTCACGGCGACGGCCTCCGTCAGGGGTGTGGCAGGCGTCTCGCCCGTGCGCCATTCGGCCAGGTCGTTCATGCCGTAGGTCATCGCGCCGTTCAGACGTCCGACCTGGTCCTGACGCGGATAGACGCGCACGGCCGTCACGCCGACCGGGCTGCCGAAGTCAAGACCGATGTAGGCGTCGTTCTCGTTCGAATCGGGGAAGCTGCCGAGATCGCCGTCGAACGGCTTTAGCTTCATCTCCTCCACCGAACCGCCGCCCCACGGCGTACCGTTGCAGACCGGCGTAATGCCCGCGAGCAGCGTCGTCTCGTCGGCGCCGCGGTCGAGACGGTGGCCGCGATGGTAGCCGACCATGTTGCGAGGCCCCTCTAAGAGCTGTCCGTCGATCGTCAGGCGGTAGCACACGGCGTAACAGTAGAGCGGACCAACCAAGAGCGTGTCGTCCGTGAGCGTGGTCGCCGTCTTGTCAAGCACGGCAAATTCGGTCCACGGGCCCTGCCGGCTGTTCGACCGGTAGACGACGATCGCTTCGCGCGGATACCGCCCCAGATCGAGATCCGCCCAGGACAGCACGGCGTATTCATTCTCAAGATCGCTCATCGCCACCGAAACCGCAGGTGCATACTGCGGTTCGGGACTCAGGTCCACTTCGAACTCGGACAGGTTGAACACGACGCCGTCGGCCGCCTTCACGCGCACATAGCGCGCCTCGACCGGCGTCTCGAACGTCAGCGACACCACACCCGTACGCGTCGCCCCCGTGAACGTGCCCATCGTGACGGCGTCTGTAAAGTTCGGATCCGACGCCACCTGCACGACCGAGTCGTTCAAGCGCGCATACCAATCACTGTTGCGCGCGACGGCCTTCGCGCCGATGATCTTGAGACTCCGGCCCAGGTCAAGGCCCGTCCACCCCCCCTTGTTCGTGGCACTCGGCAAGTCGACGAACGTGTCGATGTTGCCGTCGTAGGCCTTCTCGCCGTTGGTCGCGGTCGAATTCTCGTCGCCCCACGACCCCGTCGGGCCGATCCACGTGCCTTCGGCGACGCAGCCGGGATCCTGCGTGCCGAGGTCGAACCAGTCAGACGCGCCCTTCGTCGGGCTGTACGCGCGCACGCGGTAGTCCGTCGGTTCGTACACCGGCGTCGGATCGCGGAAGAAATAGCCCGTCGTCGACGTGGACGTATAGCCGTCGTAGAGAAACGGAATCGCGCCGCAGTCCACCCAGGCCGTGTCGTCCGATGCGGCCGGCTTGCGCTGCACCTCGTAGAACGGCACACGCGAGGACCAGGCCACGCCGAAGGTGTAGTGGTTGTTGATGAGATACTGCGACACCAGATAGCTCGCCGGGAACTGCGGATCCTTCGTGAACGTGTCGAAGTTCGCGGCCGGCACGCCGTAGAACTCGACTTCCGCCGCATTGCCGGCCCAGGTGCCGGGCCCGTCCGGCGGATAGGGGTTCGGCGCGAGGATGCGCAGATACTTGAACGGCTGCAGAGCCGCGCGGCCCGCCACGAAGACGTCGGCCCAGTGCGTGCCGTCCCATCCGTCCGCCGCACTGGCCACATGCAACGTGACGGCGTCGGAGAAGTCCGCCGAGTTTGCGCCCTGGAACAGGCAGCCGTTCATGCGTTCCTTGTAATCCGCACGGCCGAAGTAGCGGATGCGCGTCACGCAGCGCGCCTCCGCCAGTTCGAAACCCGCCCAGCAGGGCATCGCCGCGGCATCGATCGACGGGTCGAAAAAGGTCGCCGTATCGCCGTCGAAGACAGCCGCGCGCGTCGCGTTCGCGGCGTCGTTGTACGAGCCTTCCGTACCGAGGACGACCATCTGTCCGCCTTCGTCCGTCACCGCCTGGTCATTCAACTTCGTCGTCGTCCAAGCCGTGGAATCCTTCGCCGCAAACGCCAACCCGCAAATGGCCAGCGCCGCACAGGCAACCAAAGTTTTTCCCATCTTGTTTCTCCCTATCCGTTCAAAACGCCCGCCAAACTTATGGAAACAAACTTATGGAAACAGTTTACTATAAATCGCTTTTTCAAGCAAAGGAAATATTCGCCGCGATGTCCGGCAGGGTGCGATTGCGGATTGTTGATCGCGGTGGCGGCTTTGGGCGGGCGAGCTCGTCCCACCACCTACGTCACCGGGGAAATT
>CADCPA010000132.1 GCA_902803135.1 uncultured bacterium | reverse complement strand
TCGGCACGGTCGGCTTCGGCTACAAGCTGGGCGCGTTCGACCTCGGCGTGAGCTACGGTCTGGTGTTCATGAATGGCCGCGCGCTGCCGATCGAGGACGGCCTCGGCCACACCTATCGCTTCAACACGCGCAACGGCCTCTCCCACGCCGCGTCCGTGACGATGAGCTACAGCTTCTAATTCGCCGATTCCGTCCATTCGACACCCGCGGCCGCCGAGTACTCGGCGGCCGCTTCCTTTTGCCGTTTCACCCATGTTATGGTATAATGCCGAGCATGAACAATCGTCGAGAATTCCGCCTGGGTGCCGCGAGTGCCCTGCTGCTGGCCGGCCGTGGCGCCACGACGCCGGCCCTGTCGCCGAAACTGCGCGCCAAGGCCGCGTTCGAGGCCTTTCTGAAGGCCTATTGGCACGAGGAGAAAGTCCGTTTCCGCCGTTACAAGAACAAGGATACGCCGCTCGACTTCTGGTTCGCGGCGCATGCGTGGGACATGCTCATCGATGCGGACAAGCTGTTCCGCACGCAGCAGACGAAGACGCTTGTGCGCCGCTACTACGATTCGTTCTGCCGCAAATATCCGGATTGGACGAAGAACGAGTTCAACGACGACATCCTCTGGTGGACGATCGCCTGCACCAACGCCTATTCGCATACGCACGAACGGCGCTACCTCGACCAGGCGCAGAACTGTTTCGGCTGGCTGGTCGAAAACGAGATGGACGACACGCTGGGCGGCGGCATGTGGTGGAAGAACAGCAAGCACGGCAGCAAGAACGCCTGCGACAACTTCCCCGCCGTGATCACGGCCTGCAATCTCCATTCGCTCACAAAGCAGAAGAAATACCGCGACACGGCCCTCGCGCTCTACACCTGGAGCCGTGAGAAGTTCTTCGACACGCGCACGGGCGCAGTCTACGACAATGTCAACCTCCAAGGCAAGCTCACCCGCTGGGACTTCACCTACAACGTCGGCACCTTCATCGGTTCGGCCCTGCGGCTCAACCGCATCGCCCCTGCGTCCGGCGCCACGTATCTGGAAGATGCGCGAAAGGCCGGCCGCCATTTCCTCGAGGCGCTGAGCGCGAACGGCATCGTCAAGCCCAGCGGCCAAGGCGATGGCGGCGCGTTCCACGGCGTGGGGTTCCGCTATCTGTTCGAACTCGAGCGCGTGCTTGCGCGCGGTCCTGTGCGGAAAGCTTCCGACGCCGACTTCAAGGCCTATCTGCTGCGCAATGCCGAGTCGGCCTGGGCGCATCGGCGTCCGTCCGACAACCTCGTCGGCACGAACTGGCGCAAGGTGCCGGACGAAACCTTCGACATCGAAGGCCAGACCGCCAATTCCGCCCTCACGGCCATCATTCTCGCCGCCCGGATGCAGGGATGAGACGAGAGGGGGAATTGACGTCCCAACGCCCTCGCGTCCAACTTCCCCGCCTCTTGTCAGAAGGGGGCGTCTGAAATGCCAGTAGTGGGTAAAGGTTGAGATTTGGTAACATCCATGATTCGAAAATCCGCTATAATTGTTACCAGGTCCCCACTGTTTTAGGTTGCGTGACGACACAGGAAATGAGATAATAGGACGAATGGCAAAACAAGTGACAGTTCTAGGCCTGGAAGGCACGGCATTGCGCGGTGTGCGGCTGGACGCGGAAGGCGAACAGTACGTACGGGGTGCGTGCGATTCCTGGCCGTTGATTGCGGCTTCGGATCTGCCGGGCGCGGTTGTGCCCGCGGACGATTTGGCCGACGCCCCCGCGGAGGGGACCGAGACGGCGACCGAGGAAATCGCGGTGGCGGACAAGCCGCTGGCGCGCGCTTTCCGGGCGGCGGCGGCGAAGTTCGGCACGCGCGAATTCGTGCTCTCGCTGCCGTTGTCGAAATTTCTCGTGAAGACGGTGCGTCTCCCCGCGGGGGCGCGCGAGGATCTGCTGGGCGCGGCCCAGCTTGAACTCGACGGCATCTCGCCGTTCCCCGACGAAGTGCTGGCTCCCGGCGCCGAAATCGTGTCCGAGACGGACAAGGAGATCGTCGCCGTCATGGCGGCGTTGCCCGATGCGGCGTCCGAAGAGATCAGCGAAGCGCTGGCGGCGGCGAAGGTGCATGTGACGCGCACCGACGCGACGGCGTTTGGCTGGCTGCGTGCGCTGTGGCCGAAGCTCTGCGAGAAGGCCGACGCGAACCGCCGCCTCGTTTTGCTGGCGCTCGACGACGGCTGGGATCTCGTCGTGCTCGACGACGGCGCGCCGTCCTTCCTGCGCGGTCTCGGCCATCAGGAGAAGCCGGAGGAACTCGTGCGCGAGGTGATGCTGAGTCTGCTTCAGCTCGGCGGCACGGAGGGGGTGGACGACGTCGTCGTCTGTTCGCGCGCGCCGGTCGATTCGATTTTCCTGGAACGTCTGGTGGCGTTCGGACCCGTCCGCCAGGTTTTCGTCGACGATCCCTGCGCGGGCGTCGAAGGCGCGGCGCGCCGTACGGTCGAGGGCGCGACGCTCGACGTGACGCCGGCGGCGTGGCGCGAGGCGCTCACGGAAAACCGCTTCCGGAAAAAGCTCCTGCTGTCGCTCGGCATCGCGGGCGGCATCTGGCTGCTGGCGATGGGCGTGCTGTTCGGCGTCGACACGACCTACGATTTCATGGCGAACCATCAGAAGAACCTTCAGAAGGACCGCCGTCATGCGGCGGCCTACAAGGAAGTCTCCGCGTTGAAGAGCCGCGTCGAGCTGATCCAGCGCTATGCGGACCATGCGCACGGCGCGCTGGAAGTCTTCAAGACGGTGTCCGACGCGCTGCCCGATTCGCAGGACATGATGTTCAGCTCCTTCCGCTATCGGCGGGACGAGAGCGTGCGCATGATGGGCACGGCGACGGCGCGCGAAGACCTGCGCACGTTTATGGACAATCTCAACGAGGCGTCCTTCGAAGACGCCGAGGACAACGAGCGCCTCTTCGCGAAGGTGCAGCAGTCCGGCGGCGAGAACATTTCGAAGAAGGGCATCATCCGCTTCTCGATGGAAGGCTTCTTCCATTCGGATGACGAAGATGTCAAGAAGAAGGGAGGCGGGAGATGAGCATGGCCGGAATGTCCCGCCGCGACCGCACGATCCTCGCCGTCATCGTCGTGGTCGTGTTGTACGGTCTCGCCGCGCTGCTGTGGTTCAGCGGCCGCCAGGAGGCGTGGGCGAAGTCCCGCAAGCTCTACGAGAGCGCGCGGAAGCAGCTGGCGCGCGAGAACAAGCTCATCGCCGAGAAGGATGCGTGGGTGAAGCGTTCCGAGGAAATCAGCCTCAAGATGCCGATGGCGGAAGAGGGCGAGTCCACCGAAACGCGCTGGCAGCGTCTGCTGGAGAAGATCGCCGAGGAAAATGGCGTGCACATCCAGGGCGAGCAGCCCAAACCGGAAGAGGAGCACGGCGGCGTGTGGGAGATGCCCATCGAAGTCAAGTTCGAGGCGGCGCTGTCGCGAGTCGTGAAGTTCTTCTACGCGCTGGAACATGCGCAGGGCGGCATGTTCGACGTGCGCGACCTCGACATCTCGACGCGCAACAACGGATTCCTCTCCGTGAAGTTTACTTTGACCTGTGCCTATATGAAAGGACCTTCTAAATGAGAAAGACTGTTTACACGCTCGCGCTTTTCGCGCTGGCCGCGCTTGTTGCGATGTCGGCTGACGCGCAGGGGATGCGTTCCCTGGGGCGTCGCGGCGGCGGCGGCCTGCTGGGCGGCGGCTTCAACCGCGGCGGCGGGATGATGGGCAACCGCCCGATGGGCGGTAGCATGACCCGCCAGATGCCCGGCATCAACGCCGCCCCAGCCGGCGGTGCGCAGGGCGGCGCGGCGATGGGCGGCGGCG
>CADCPA010000131.1 GCA_902803135.1 uncultured bacterium | reverse complement strand
GGAACGACGCCACATCCCACCATCAAAACCCTTCAGGAAAGTGTCCAGCTTTTGACGAACGCAATGAAAGCATCAACCTCCAAAGAGAGTCCATTCTATTTGACGAACTGGGCCTTTCCCGAAATTTTCATTTTCCTTATAATAAGCTAACCTACGGGGCGCGGGTTTATGGTAGAATATGACGCCGTGCCACCATCTGAAAACATCTATCTCTTTGTCGGCGAGGACGACTACCTCGTCGAAGCGGCCGCACGGAAAGTGATCGCGACGGCCGTCGAGCCCTCTTTGCGCGCCACGGCGGTCGAAACGGTCGACGGCGGGGCGGACAACATGGAGGAGCAGCTCGCTTCCCTGAAGTCGTGCGTGGCGTCCGTCCAGACGCCTCCCTTCCTCGATCCCGTCAAGCTGACCTGGTGGCGCGGCGTGACCTTCCTGCCCGGCGGCGGACGCAACGGCACCCTCTCGGAGGCCGTCAAGACCGCGCTTGAAAAGTTCGCGGCCGACCTCGCCGCGCACCCGCTCCCTTCCAACCAGGTCCTGGTCCTGACCGCAACCAAATTGCTCAAAACGAGCATTTTCGCCAAAACATTCGCCAAATTCGCAAAGATCGTCGAATTCGGCGGCGGCGGCAAGAGCAAGGACCGTCTGGAGATGGCCGCGATGCGCCTTCCCGATCTCGCCGCGGCGGAGAAGCTCTCCTTTGCGCCGGGGGCGGACCAGGCGTTCCTCGCCAAAGTCGGCACGGATACGCGCATTATTGTTTCCGAACTCGCCAAATTGCGCACTTATCTCGGCAACGAGCGAAATGAAGCCACCGCGGCCGACATCGCCGAGGTCTGCTCCGTCAATGGCGAGGAACCCGAACTCTGGGATGTGACGGATGCCATCGCCCAGCGCAATCCCGCCAAATTGCTCTCAACGCTCGCCCGCTTCGACGGCGAAAAGGGCTTCGGCATCCTGCTCGGCACGATCGCCGAGAAGTTCTTCCGCGAGCTCTACGTCTACCGCGACGCCCTCGACAAGGGCTGGCTGACTCCGTTCGGCGGCTGGGCGAAGAACCTGCCGCCGGAAGTCGCCGAGGATCTGGACGCGGCGGGAATCGGCCCGAATGTCAGCCGCAGCCCATGGGCCGTCAAAAACGGCGCCAAAAACGCCAAGAATTTTACGTTGATGGAACTACGTGCCGCACGCTTCCGCATGCTGCAGGCGCGCGAGAAGCTCATTTCCGCCAATGCGGACGACGCCTTGATCGCGCAGGAGCTCCTCCGCATCGTCGCCCGCCGCCGCTAATTCAACTTTTCAATGATTTTGCTTAAAAACAAAGAAGAGATCCACATGTTCAAGAAACTATTCAGTACCGAGACCCAACCGGGCGCGTTCTTCCGCCGCATCGACTGGACCGCCTTCTGGGGCGCGACGCTCATCGCCTTCCTCGTCTACTTCTTCACGCTCGGCCCGAGCGTGGGCCTCGAGGACTCCGGCGAACTCGCCACCGCGGCCGACCACCTCGGCGTGCCGCATCCTCCGGGGTATCCGTTCTGGTCCCTCTGCTGCTGGATCTTCTGCCGTCTCTTCGCCTGGGTCACCTACATGGGTCAGCCGACGCCCGCCTGGGCGGTCTCGCTCTTCTCGGCCGTCGCCGGCGCCTTCGCCGCCGGCTGCACGGCGATGCTGATCTGCCGCTCGGGCAGCGACATGCTCGACTCGATTCCGGACGACGGCGCGGACGACAGGGACCGCACGCAGAGGAACGCGCTGATGTCCCTTGCCGGCGGTCTCGGCGGCTCGCTCGTGTTCGCCTTCTCGCCGGTCGAGTGGTCGCAGTCCACGATCGTGGAAATCTATTCGCTCAACGCGCTCTTCCTCATGGCGGTGTTCCTGCTCTCCTACCGCTGGATGCGCAAGCCTTCGGACCGCATTCTCTGGCTCACGGCCTTCATCTTCGGCCTCGGCCTCACGAACTACCAGGTGCTCCTCCTCGCGGCCGTGCCGCTCGCGATCATCATCGCCCTGCGCAACATCCGCCTCTTCCGCGACTTCATGCTGATCCTCATTCCGATCGGCCTCACCGCGAAGCTCCTCCAGATCGGCTGCCTGCTCCGCGCCTCGTCGCAGATGTCCTCCGACGTCATCAACAAGTTCGAACCGATCGTCAAGATGCTGCCCGCGGACCGCGCCGTCCCGAACGAGTTCTTCCCGGACCCCGTCAGCTGCCCGAACGAAGCGGTGCTCTGGCTCGGCCTCGCGCTCGTCGTCCTCGCCCCGCCCGTGGCCGCCTTCCTCCGCAACCGCCTCGACCTCGAACGCGTCCGCAAGGCCTTCTTCGGCCTCGGCGGCACGGGTGTCGCGCTGATTCTCCTCGCGGCCTTCGTCTTCACGGGCAAGACGACCTGGAGCGGACCGCTCGAAGCCGCCGTCGCCCCGCTCATCCTCCCCACCAAGTACGCCCTCCTCGGCGCCCTGCTCGCCGCGACCTTCGTCGCCGCGATCGGCACCTGCTTCGTGGCGGACGACGCCGACGGCCGCGCCAAGGGCAAGACCTACCTGATCGCCGCCGGCGTGCTCGCCCTCCTCGCCGTCGCCTACGCGGCGTCGGTCTCCGGCTACGAATTCGACCCGCAGCTCCGCCGTCTCGTCTCGACCACGGCCGCGGGCGACCAGGGCTACGGACTCAACCCGCAGCATCTGCCGTTCGGCTGGACCAAGCCCACGCTGCTGCTCCTCGCCGGCCTCATCGCCCTCTTCTCGCTCGCCCTCGGCGTGCCGCACGGCCTCGCCTTCGCGATTCCGGTCGCCGCCGTCCAGGTCGCCGCGTTCATCCTCCTGCGAAAGGGCGCGATGAACGGCCTCACGAATCCCCACAGCTGGTGGTTCTTCTGGCCGATCGTCTGGAACTTCGCCGTACTCGCCCTCGCGGCGGTCACCCTGCCGAACGGACGTGCCGCCTCGATCGCCACCTTCCTCGCCGAGTTCGGCGTGTCGTTCTACGCCTACATGCCGATCGTCTCCGACCTGCGCAACCCGCCGATGAACTGGGGCTACCCGCGTACGTGGGAAGGTTTCAAGCACGCGATCATGCGCGGCCAGTACGAAGCGATCACGATGCCGGACTTCTTCTCGAAGAAGGGTTTCGACCTCTTCCTCAAGCAGCTCGGCTTCTACTTCCAGGACCTGCGCCTCCAGTTCACGCTCGTCGCGGCGGGGCTCGCCCTCGTACCCTTCGCCCTCTGGAAGCTCACGCTGAACCTCAAGACGCGCCCGAAGCCGCTCGTCGTGCACGCCACGGGCATCGCCTCGGTGCTCTACGTGGCCGTCGCCACGCTCGTCGTCATCTTCTCCGAACTCTTCGACGGCGAAGTGCCCGGCCGTCTCGACAAGCTCCTGCTCGTGCTGCTCGCGCTGCTCGCCCTCGTCGGCCTCTGCGCGATGGCCGTGCGCCAGACACTCGTCGTCTACCACATGATCCGCAACACGAAGTCGGCGCACGAGGCGAAGCCGTGGCCGATTGTCTTCGAGGCGGACGACGTCTCCCAGCAGTGGCTCATCGCCGTCGGCTCCTGCTTCGCGCTGATGTCCCTCTTCCTCGTCGCCCTCGCCGGCGTCAAGGGCGACATCCAGGACGGCTTCATCCAGAAGGTGAAGTTCATCTCCTCCCACGGCATGTTCTCGCTCTGGATCGGCTACGGCCTCG
>CADCPA010000130.1 GCA_902803135.1 uncultured bacterium | reverse complement strand
TAACGTCAGGTCGGACGACGTTGGAATGGGTTTATACTTATTCGGCCAGCGATAACCAATACCCGTTTTTGGGTGTGTCAATGTCTGGCATGGCATGGAGCCCTGCCGCGCCGCCCGCTGCTGTGACAGGATTGACGGCGTCCAGCGGCGAATACATCTACGGCACGCTCCTCAGGTGGAATGCGTCAGCCAGCGCAAAGTCCTACGCCATCTACCGCAACACGTCGAACAGCGCCGCCGGCGCGGCGCTCATCGGCACGACGGAGAAGTGCCAGTACTGGGATGCGGAATGTGAAGAGGAGAAGACCTATTGGTACTGGGTAAAGGCCGTGAACGCGTATGGCGAGGGCGAGTATTCTGCCGGCGTCTCGGGTTCGCGTCCGGCCATCTGCCGCTTGACATACGACGCCAACGGCGGAACGGGGTCGATCATGCCGCAGTCGTGCAAGAAGGGCGAGAGCCTTGTCGTTTGCGCGAACGCGTTCACTCGCCCCGGCTATCTCTTTGCAGGTTGGTCCTTGAGCTCCGATGGCGAAGTGGAGTATGCGGCGGATGCTTCTATTGTGATGACGGCGGACGCCGTCTTGTATGCCGTGTGGGAAGTCTGCCCGTTTGAATTCGGAGGTGACTCTGAATGGATAAAGACAGGCGAAGGAGTCTGGCGGAGCGGCACGATAAAGGATAACCAGACCTCATGGATACGTCAGCGTGTTTCCGGGAAGGGGAGGTTGACGTTCGACTGGAAGGTCTCGTCCGAGCGCAATTACGACAAGTTGACCTTTTACATCGATGACGTCCAGCAGAAGTTCATCAGCGGGACGGTTGATTGGGCGGGACTGAAATTCGACTTGTCGGGAACTGAAACGCATGAGTTCAAATGGGTTTACTCAAAGGACAGCGGCAACAAGTCGGGAGAAGACTGCGGCTGGGTGCGCAATGTCGTTTGGTCGTCCATTATTTCGGTGAAGTATGATGCGAACGGTGGAACCGGAGCGATGGAGCCGTCTGCGTTCTGTTCGGGTGATGGCGTTGAATTGTCTGCGAATACATTCAGACGTAAAGGATATTCATTCATCGGATGGGCTATCGAAACTGACGGCGATGTGACGTATGATGATGCTGCGACAGTCACGTTGGAAGGAGATGTCGTGTTGTATGCCAAGTGGAAGATCAACCAGTACACGGTGACGTTCGACGCGAATGGCAGCGAGGGCGGCTGGAGCAGGCTGATGGACTACGGGGCTGCGATTAGCGCGCCGGCGGTGACTCGCACGGGTTACACGTTCGCGGGTTGGTCTCCCGCCGTCGCCGAGACCGTGCCGGACGAGGACGTGACATATGTCGCGCAGTGGACTCCTCTCAAGTACATGGTGACGTTCGACGCGAACGGCGGCGATGGCGGCTGGAGCAGGCAAATGGATTGCGGTGCGGCGATCACGGCGCCGACGGTGCGGAAAAAGGGCTTTAGGCTTGTCGGTTGGAAACCGGATGTCGATGCGGCCGTTCCCGCCCACGATGTGACATACGTCGCGCAATGGGAAGAGGCGCCTTGTTCGATCACGCTGGACTACGGCTATCCGAATCCGGATGCGGAAACGCTTGATTCCGCCGAAGGGGAGTCGATTGGCGAATTGCCGGAACCGACACGTGGCGGATACCTGTTCGCTGGCTGGCACACGGCCAAGAGCGGCGGCGAGAAGGTGACGGCGGAGACGATCGTGACGGGCGACATGACGCTGTACGCGCGCTGGACGGCGGCGTGGACGGTGACGTTCAACGCGAATGGCGGAAAGTTTGAAGGAGAGGATGGCGCGGTGTCGAGTCTCAAGCTGCCGAAGGCCAAGAGCAAGCCGGTCGGGGCGTTGCCGACGCCGACGCGTGCGGGGTATGCCTTCAAGGGCTGGTTCACGAAGAAGAGCGGCGGAACGAAGATCACCACGAAGACGAAGGTGACGAAGAGCATCACCTGGTACGCGCAGTGGACGGTGAAGAAGTACGCGGTCAAGGTCGTGAAGGGCGGCAAGGGCACGGTGAGCGGTGCGGGATCGAAGGCGTACCAGAGCAAGGTAACGCTGAAGGCCAAGGCCGCGAGCGGGTACGTGTTCCAGGGCTGGTATCTGGACGATGTGCTCAAGTCGCAGAAGGCGTCGTATTCGTTCAAGGTGCCGTTGGACGGCGTGACGTACGTGGCGAAGTTCATCACGAAGGCCGAGGACAAGGCCGGAATCGGGCTAGATGTCGGCGGGGTGCGCGCGGGGAACTGGGACGGCGACATCGTCGATGCCGCCCTGCCGGCGTTGACGAACGTCTGCGGAATCGTAATGGAAGCGCTCCCGGTCGCCTCGGCAGGGCTGACGCCTACGAGCGTGTCGGTGACGGGCCTGCCGACGGGTCTCAAGTACGATGTCAAGAAGAAGGCGGTAATCGGCACGCCGACCGTGGCGAAGACGTTCACGGCGAAGGTGACGGTGAAGTCGCTCGGTGCTTCGCGCGCGTGGTCCTTCAAGTGGGTCGTTACACCCCTGCCGGCGTTCGCGAAGGGGTCTTTCAACGGGTGGACGTACGGGCAAACAGAAGATGCTGTGCGGAAGGTGACGGTGAGCGTGACGGCGGCCGGGAAGATTTCGGCCAAGGTGGGATCGCTGTCGTTCGCGAAGACGGGCTGGACGGTTGGCGAGGACGGCGTCTACCGCGCGACCCTCTCCGCGACGCGCACGGTCGGCACCGGCAAGAAGGCGAAGAAGTACAAGGACGTGCTGACGCTGGCCCTTGATCCGGAAGCGGCGTGGACGGAAAATCAGCTGGCCGGCACGGTCGCGACGTGTTTGACGACCGATTTGAACACGCCAATCAATGCGGACACGTTCGTTTCGGCACGGCGCAACCCGTTTGGCGACAACGCCGAGGCGAAGGAGGTGGCGGCGCAGCTGTCCGCGCTTGGTACGCGCGACTTCATCGACGGCGACGAAATCACGTGGAAGCTGAAGGTGTCGGCGAACGGCGTAGCGACGATCTCGCGCACGACGGGCACGGGGAAGAACAAGAAAACCGTGTCCGCCACGGCGGTGGTGGAGGTCGAGCCAATCGATCCTGCGGATCCCGACGTCGGTTACCGCGCCATCGCGCGGTTCCTCGTGGGCGGCAAGGTGATCGAGGCGTCGTGGCCGTGAGGATGTTGCGGCAGGGAGAGGAAAATGGTATACTTTGCCGCATGAACTTTCTGGACAGAAAAGCCTACGGTTTCGGCAGCGCGTTTGCGCGGGCCTTGTTTTGGCTTTTCCCGCGCCGGAAGCGCATCGCGGTGGAGAACATCCTCAAGGCGGGTATC
>CADCPA010000129.1 GCA_902803135.1 uncultured bacterium | reverse complement strand
TTCATGTGTGCATCCTTTTTGAGAATTGCCGGGCAGCCCAACCGCCCGCCTCGAAATCGCGGCAATGATTTTACCACAACGGTTCCACGCCGTAAAGCTCAACGCACGCGTACCAGCAAAAGGACAAGCCCGCCGATCTCACTCCTCATGCCATTCCCCTTCTTCGACGAGCACGCGGAACCCGACATCATGCACCTTCTGCCACGGACGGTAGCTCACCCGCGCGGCGAACGTCGCGTCTTTCGGCCGGCTCCAGCACGATCCTCCCCGCGCCACCGCGCGCGGTTCGTCGTCCGGCGGCTGCGCCGTCGGACGCTGCACGATCGTCTCGCTCGTCCACTCCCACACGTTGCCATGTACATTCCGCAGTCCCCACGCGTTCGGCGCGAACGCCCCGACCGGCGCCGTCACGCGATACCCGTCGTCGAACCGGATGTCCGCCGGGCGCCACTCGGGCACGGCCATGCCGGGGACCTGCGCGCGGAAGCGGTCCTGCCGGCGGAAGGTCTTGTCCGCCAGATTCGCATACTTCGAGAAATCCGCTTCGCGGTCGCCCCATGCCAGCTCCGTCTTCGCCCCCGCACGCGCCGCCCATTCCCACTCGTCGCCCGTCGGCAGGCGCATCGCCTTGCCGCACCGCTTTCCCAGCGCCCGGCAAAACGCCCTCGCCTCGTCGTGCGAAACGCGCACGACAGGTTGGTCGGGTTCGTTCAGCGCATAGCCCCGCTCCTGTTCGGTGAACTGCATGAACTCGCCGCGCTCGAGCTTGCTGTCGTGCGTCGGCACAAGACGCGTGTACTGCGCGTTCGTCACCTCGTCGACGCCCATCCAATAGTCCTTCCCGCCAGGCGGTGCGGGAATCCGTGCGAACGCCATCGTCACGCCCCCGCCCAGCTCCACCACGCGGCGCTCGCCCGTCGCCTGCGGAACCGAACGCGCGGATGGTAACTTATCAGTTACTTCCCCTGCTTCCAGCGCTTCCACCGGCGCGCATGCGGGCGCGGCGAGAACGGCTTTGCCATAGGTCTTTTCATGGTCTTCGACGACGCCCGCGTAGCGCCGCTGCAAGTCGGCGCGCCGCCGGGCGAAGTGGTTGACACGGTTCGTGCCCACCGTCTCGTGCCACGTGCCATGGCCCATGCGGTTGAGATCGATCCAGGTGTTGAGGCGGTCCCAGCTTTCCGCATCGAGGCGCACGCCGTGGTGGCCGTTCTCGAGCAGCTGGACGAGCGCCGTCGTATCCGCCGCGACGTCGCACGGCGAGAGGACGTCGTTATCGCCTTCCTGCGTATGGTTGCGCACGTACGAACAGAGCTCGAGATAGCTCGGCGGGAAGAGACCGTCGTTCAGGTAGTAGACGTCCTTCGACTTGATGCAGACGTCGGGACGGTCCGTCAGCACCGGCTTCGCCAGTCCCCCGCGGAACGGCGTCGCAGCCGGGGCGGCGTCCTTTCCATCGTGGCAGCGCACGCAATAGCGGTCGAGCACGGGCTGCACTTCGCGGCGGAAGTCGAAGCCGCGTTCGGGTCCGTACCAGGGCGTGATCTCGCTCGGTTCGCGCGCCATCGCGAGGAGCCGGCGGTTGGGGCCCGCGCTCGCCTGGTTCTCCTCGTGGCAGCCGCTGCAGCTCGTCATCTCGCCCGGCATCGCCTGGGTCCAGCTCCGCATGAGCTGGAGGGCGCGCCCCTTGGCGTCGACAGGCTGGATGGAGATCGGCAGGTTCGCCGGCACCTTGAAGTAGGCCGAGCCGTCCGCTTCCACCGGCACCGTGCCGAGAATGCGCTTGATGTCCCACGGACCGTCCAGGCCATGATGGTCCGTCTCGCCGCCCATCCACCGGTAGGCGAACGAGTAGGTGTAGAGACGGAGCGCCTTCACCGTGCCGCGCGGCACGCCTTTGAGGCCGAGTCCGTCGTAGACGTCCGTCACCTTCATCAGACCCGTCTTCTCCTGGGGATCGACCTTTGAGGCGATGACGCGCGGCGCCGGCGTTGCCTGAAGCGGCACCGGTTCGAAATAGATGTGCATCTCGTCCTCGACGATCGGAATCAAGTTGTCGAAGGCATCCGCCAAATAGAGCCCCCACCCGTCCTTCTCCGTCGGACGCGCCACGACGAGCACTTCGGAAGTCGAGAGCGGCCACGGGTGGCAGAACTTCGGCCACGAATAATCCGCGAGGCGGTCGCGCACGACGGGCTCGACTTTCTGGCCGCGTTCGGGGAAGCGCTGCACGACGCCGTCCGCCTGCTTGCGGCCCCTACTCACGTCGAAGAGCACAAGTTCGCCGTAGCGCGGCTGGCCGTGGTGGCCGGTCACCGTCGCGGTGAAGCAGTCCGGCGCGTCGGGACACGGCCGCGCATTGAAGAGCGCGTTCGGCCAGTATGAATCACTGCCGTAGTAGGCACGCTGTACCGTGCCGTCGGGGTTCATGGTAAAGAGAATGCGCGCGGCGTAGTGGGTGATGTCCGCATACTCCCAATGGAGATACATCACACGGCCGTCGGGCATCACGGTCGGGCACCAGTTGTTGTCCTGGTCGAACGTCAGCCGCCGCACCGCGCCGTCGGCCTCGCGACGGTAGAGGCTCGCCACCCAGCTCGAGCCCACCACGCACGGCACGCCGACCATGGAGGCATCCGAGAGGAAGATCGTCGCCCCGTCGGGCAGATAGCAGCCCGCATAGCAATTCACGTCGGGATCGGGGATGCAGTCGATCTCGCGCGGTTGCGCGCCCGCCGCCGCGAGGTCAAGCTCGTACACGCGGTGGATGGGTTCGACCGCGCGGCTGCCGCGTACGGCCGGCGGACGGTCCACGCGTTCGGTTCGACGCGTGTACATCACGCGGCGGCCGTCCCAGTGCAGACAGAGCTCGCCCAGATAGCCGTCCTCGCCCGTCGTGTCGAGCGCGGTGAACGTCGGATGCGCGCTGCGCAGATCCGCGAGAACGCCGAGTGCGTTCGGACCACCCGGCGCATCTCGCGGCTGCGCCCAGTTCGCATGCAGGCACATCCGGTCCTTCGTCCGCCGCACGACGAGCAACCGGTTGCAGTCCAGGAGCGGCGTCTCGAGAAAACGCGCGCGCAGGTCGGCGAGGAACTTCTCCGCGCCCTCTACGGGCGGCAGCTCGCCGTAGTACGCCCCCCAATCGCCCATGATGGCGTTCATCAGGCGCGTACGGTCCTTCGCCAGCGTCTGCAGCCACTTCGGATTCGCCTCAAAGCGATCCGGCCAGCGCGCCACGCGATCCGCCCAGGCGAGGCGCACGTTGTCGGGATTCACCGCGGCGAGCCGGCGGAGAACGCGGTCCGCGCGACTCTCCGCCCACCCCGCGGCGGCCGCCAGCGCACACAGCGTGAAGAGAATCGCGCGCCCCTTCGTCATTTCCTCTCCTCGGCTTCAGATGCCGGCTAGATGCCGCGCTGGATTTTCTCGAGCGCGGCGATGCGGTCCTCGAGCGAAGGATGCGTCGCAAAGAGCGACGCCTTCCGCACGCCGACTGCTCCCAGGGCCGCGATCGACCCCGGCAGCACGCCGGGCTGGAGATTGCCGAGGCGGCGCAACGCCGCGATCATCGACGACGGCGTGCCGATCAGATCGGCGCTGCCCTTGTCCGCCGCATCTTCGCGGTGGCGCGAGAACCACATCGCGATGATCGACGCGCCGATGCCAAGCGCAAACTGCATCACGTAGTAGACGAGGTAGAAGATCGGCCCCGACCCGCCGCGACGGCGGTTGTCGTCCCCGCGCAGGGCATTCGACGCCAGGCTGGCGACGAGGCGCGACAGAAAGATCACGCAGGCGTTCAACACGCCCTGGAGCAGCGTCATCGTGACCATGTCGCCGTTCGCGACGTGGCTCATCTCGTGGCCGAGCACGGCCCGCAGCTCCTCCTTCGTCATCGACTCCATGATGCCCGTCGAGACCGCCACGAGAGCATGGTTCTTGAAGGCGCCCGTCGCGAAGGCGTTCGGCTCGCCGGGATAGATGGCGACCTCGGGCATCTTTACGTGCGCACGCTCGGCGAGCTGGGCGACCGTGTCGACGAGCCAGCGCTCCGCCTCGCCCTCGTCACCCGTGATCGTGCGGGCGCGCGTCGTCATCTTGGCGATCGTCTTGGACAGCAGCAGCGAGACGAAGCCGCCCGTCATGCCATACACAAGCGAAAAAATCGCCAAGGACGTCAGGTCCGTTCCGTTGCGCGCAAACGCCGCGTTCGGATCGACGCCGAAGAACGCGCACACCAAATGGAAGACGACCATCAGCACGAACATCACCGCGATATTCGTCAACGCAAACAAAACAATCCGCTTCATGGGAAACCCTCTTTCTTTTTCGACACGTCTCTACATACACGGGATGATGATTATCTCACATTCCGCAAACAGCCGCAAGGCGAAAAGAGAACATCACGCGCGAATTTTGAAATCTACACGACAATTTTGCTTGTTTCTGGCGATGGGATGGGGTATAATGTATGAGTATTCGTTTTGCAAGGGAGGTAAAGTCGATACCATGAATCGAACACTGGCGAGTGTCCTCGCCGCGAGGACGATGCGCACGATGGCCGATAGCGTGCGCGGCGCGGTTCGTGTGGTTTTGACCGTACATGAAACGGCTTTTGTGATATACTCTCCTCATCGAAGACCTGTAAAATGGCCTGTTTGAAAGGAACGACAGCATGAAAAAAACGCTATTCGCAATTTTCTTGGTTTTCACCCACTGGCTAGGCATTCATGCAGAGGAATCATCTTTGTACGATGTCCAGTTCGAGGCCAACGGAATGACATACACGCTGAGCAACCAGTCGTTTCCGCTGGAACTCTCCGTGGACGAATGGAGCGGGGGTTCGTTTCGCGACATCTTCGACAATCTCTACACGGTCGCGTCCTTCGACCATTTTATGCCTTCCAGTGAATGGCTGTCCCAGTCCGGCGACGAGGCGACCCTGGTCTCGAACCCCGGCGGCGGCTTTACGCTGACGATTTCGCGCCCTTTCACCGGCATGATCGAGCTGTGCGGCTCATACGAATACGAATACATGGATACGACGTGGGAGTGGGATCCTGACTTGGAGGACTATGTCGAAACCCCCATATCCGTCCAGACCACCGGTGACTACTACATCTCGATTTCGGTTCCCAGCTACGAGCCGGAGCCGGGACTCAGCGCCATCGTGGCATCGTCGGGCGATGTCGGCAAGGTCATCGGGGCGAACGGCAGACTTTACCAGGATGCGGACGCCGCCGCACGGGCCGGGACGACGGCGGAGGCGATGGTGGCCTGGCTCGACATGACCAACCGCACGGGCCTCGCGATTGCGCTGGTGAACGCCGACGACCATGTGCAGTTTCGCTATGCCGCCAACAAAATCACCAGCGAATGGGCACCCAGCCATTATGTGGCCTTTGCCGAGTGGCGCCTTCCGTCCCTGGCCGACTGGCGGCGGATTTTCGCCGGATGCGGGGGCGCGGATCCCAGCTCCACGCTCACGGAGGGCTCTGCATACGACATCGGATCCTTCGCCGACATGCTGCAGAGGGCGGGAGGCGTCGGTTTCTCGCCGCTGGACAACCCCTACGCCTCTTCCACCACCGAATCGGCCCAGTCCTGGTGCTTCGACTTCTACAACGTTTTCTTCACCAAGCGGAATACCATGCGGAACTATGCGGCCGTCCGCGCCTGCCTCGCCTTCGACTTCATGACGCCCTACGATACCTGGGCCGCCACAAACGGCCTTGCGGCTGCGGATGCTGTGACGGAAGGGGTGCCGAATCTCATCCGCTATGCATTCGGCTGCCCGACCGGCGCGTGCAACCCCTTTACGGGCATATCCTTCAACGCAGCTGGCAAGCCCGTCGTCACGGTGCACGCCCCGGTAAACACCGAAGGCGTCTCGATTACGCTCCTGTCCTCGGCCAACCTGACCGACTGGTCGCAGGCGGACGAATTGTGTCGTACCGACTTTGGACCGAACGGCGAACTGATATTCGAACACGATACCGCCGCCACCGCGCGGTTCTACAAGCTGAAGGTGGAGGAGTAGGAGTGTTGCCAAT
>CADCPA010000128.1 GCA_902803135.1 uncultured bacterium | reverse complement strand
TCGAGCGCCGGCACGTGGATCGTGATGAAATCGCTCTCCTTGTAGATCGCCTCAACGTTCTTGCAGACCGTGATGCTGGAAGACAGGTGAAGCGCCGCCTCGACCGAGAGATAGGGATCGTACCCGTACACCTTCATGCCCAGCGCCTCCGCCGCGTTGGCGACCTTCTGGCCGATCGCGCCCAGGCCGATCACACCCAGCGTCTTGCCCATGATTTCCGTACCGGCAAACGCCTTCTTCGCCTTTTCGGCCGCCTTGTTGATCGCCGGGTCGGCCGCGTTGGCCTTCACCCATTCGATGCCGCCCACGAGATCGCGGCTGGCCATCAGCATGGCCGCCAGCACGAGTTCCTTCACGCCGTTGGCATTGGCGCCCGGCTTATTGAACACGACGATGCCCTTCTTCGCATATTCCGCGTGGGGAATGTTGTTCACGCCCGCGCCGGCGCGCGCCACGGCCAGCAGGTTGTCGCCGGGAACGAGCTCGTCCATTTTCGCCGAGCGCACGAACACGGCGTTCGCTTCGGCAAAGTTCTCGGTCCGCACATAGCGGTCGTCGAGGTTCTTCAACCCCACCTCCGCGATGGGATTGAGGCAGTTGTACTTGTAGTTCATTCTGTCTTGCTTTCAGTTTAGAGTTTATCGGTGAAAGTGGGCCTTAAGCCCATTGGAGAACTAGTATATCAAAAAATCGCGATGCACACTATCACCGAATTGTGACACTCGCTGCCGGGGTGAACCTTCTCACTCGGCCGCCCCGTCGTATCGGGCGAGATCTCTCGCCAGGTCCCCCTCCGCCTCGACGAGCACCGAGACGACGCGGAGGTCCAAGCCGCGTTCCTGAAAAGACGCCTGCACCTCCTTGGCGAAATCGTCCTGCAAGTCAAAACGCAGCGAGTCGTCGGCAAAGCCCGCGACGAGTTCCGCATAGTCGCGTCCGACCCAGCCGTTTGCGGACAGCCAGTCTGCCAGCGATGCGTTCATCTGGTCGCCGATGGCAAGGACGAATTCGAACTCCGCCTGGTCGGCCGGACGCGCCAGCGCTTCGTTTTCGTAGACGATCTGGCAGCGGATTGTCGCCCGTTTGACCGCCTTCGGCAGATTCGTCGGCGCCAGGTCGAATGAAAACGGCCGCGTGAATGTATACCCGCCCACCGTGAGTACGGTCCAGTTCCCGACCCCGTAGGCCACCTCCTGCCGGTCGAAATCCGCCGCCGCGAGGGGCAGCAGGGCCAACGAGAGGAATGAAATCAGTAGAAAAAGCAGGCGAAGTGAACGATTCATGGCATTTTCCTTTCGAGATGTTTCACCGTAAAGCTACTCGGCATCAAACGAATCTGATTCTTGACTTCTTCGTTGTTTTTGCCGTTTTTGTAGCCATTGACCGCGAAAAACGTCAAGCCGGCAAAAAGCGCGGACACGAGGGACAGGCCCAGGGCCGCCGCCGTGCGGCGTCCGTGGCGCCTCTGGATGGCCGCGCGCATCAGCGACACGGTCGCGTAGCGGGCGGAGGGATTGGAGTTGGTCGCCGTCAGGTAGATCCGTCGCCAGCACGGGGGCATCCGCTCGCCAAGGCAGGCGGGAATCAGCGCCCCGACGGCATGGACGTCGGCCGCGCGGCCCGCCGCGAGGCCGCTGAACTGTTCGGGAGCGGAATAGCCCACCGTGCCCACGGCGACGGCACGTCCTTCCTCCATCGAGAGCGCCTCTTCCTCGTACTGGAGTTTCGAAATCGGACACACCAATCCGAAGTCGATGAGCACCGGCTCGCCGCCGGGACGCATGAGAATGTTGGCCGGCTTGATGTCGCGGTGCACATAACCATGCGAATGAAGCGTTTCGACCGCCGAAAGAATCGTTTGAAGGAAACGGGCGACCTCGCGGTCCTTGTGCGGCAGGTCGTAGGAGCGCAAGAGCTCGGTCACGACGTAGGGCCTGTCCCCCGCGCTGCCGAAACTGAGCAGACGCGGCATATTCGGGTGGCGGACCTGCGAGAGTATCTGCGCCTCGCGCTCGAAGCGCCGCCGCGACTTTTCATCCAGGCGGTGGAGGATCTTGACCGCGACGGGATGACCGTCTGCATCCTCGGCGCGGTAGACCTCCGCGAAGCCGCCTCGTCCGAGCAGCGCCGTGACGCGGTACTCGCCCAGACATGTGCCGGCGGCGAGCGTTTCGGACGCGGCGGAGTCGTCTTTTGGACGCGTCCACAGCCATTTGTCGAAGACGTCGGTCACGACGCGGCTTCCGTTCCCTGGCAGACGCTCGCATACTGGATGGCAAGTGCCTTCAGCTTCTGCACCATGCGCGACTTGATCTGGTCCACGTTGTTGCGCTTGAGGTCGAAGACCGCGGCCACCGCTTCCGGCGACTCGCCGCAGAGCGCCACCCGGCGGAAGATTTCCTTGTCGCGCGTCGAAATTTTGGGGTCGGCCAGAAACTGGCGCAACGCCTCTTCGTAGGCATCGCGCCGCCAGTCGCGCAGGTCGACCGAGTAGGACTGGCGGTCGACCTCCCAGGCGAGTTTCGCCTGCGTTTCGTACCCGTCGCGCAGATCCGCCTCGCGCTTGCGCTTCTTGAGCTGCTCAATCGCCTTGAAACGGGCGATTCCGATGAGATAATTGCGGAAATGGCCTTTGTTGTCCGGATCGTAGCGGTAGAGCGGCAACTTGTCGACGAGCGCGACCAGCGTCTCGTTGATGACATCGTCCGCCTCGACCGTGGGGAAGTAGTGCGCGAGAAAGCCCTGGATGGTCGAGGAGTAGGTACGGGCGAGCTCGCTCCAGCGCGGCGACCGGGCGTCGCGGCCCAACACCTGGAGGAGCGAAACGGAAGTCAGCGGGACGTTCATCTGGTGGCAAATCCTTTCCGAAGGCAACCGCCTTCAGCAGACTGTATGCGCACCGAGGGCCGATGTGACAGGACTACTGCGCAAATCGGCAGATTGCCCAACCGAGGGCATAGAGAAGGCCGAAGACGCAGTGCACCCCGCCCGAGTCCTGCTCGAGGTCAAGCCAGGCCGGCGCGGCCGGATTCGCCCGATAGTCGTGCAGCGCCGACTTCAGAAGCCCGATTGTCTTCGGCAGGGCGAGGAACGGCAGCAGACCGCCCACGACAGCCCACAAGTCGCGCACGCGCCAACCCTCCCAACAGGCCGCCCAGCCGAGCAGGCAGCCAAACAACCCCGTCAGCAGCACATACGGCAGCAGATGCAACGCGAAGAAGAGCACCAGCGCCCCCTTCGGCTTCAACACGCCCGCAAGCGTGATGATGCCGGCCCGCCGGTCCGTCGCGATGTCGCGCATGTCGTTGCCGTGCAGGATGACGCCGACAAGCGACGCCACCGGCAACGAGGCCGCCACGAGCAGGACAACATCCGGCAACACGTCCCCGACGAGGCCGTGGCGGCCGAAAAGGATGGTGAACCAATGCGTCAGGAACCGGGGCGCCAGCAGCGCCAGCACGACGAACACGTAGAGCGAGCCTTCGAGAAAGGCGACGAACGGCACGCCGAGACCGTAGTACTTGTACTTGATGCCCGTCGAATAGTTGACGGCGCCGAGGAAGCCGATGGACGCCCCCACGAACAGCGGCACGTTGAAGCGCATCGTCTCCGGCAGACCGAGCCAGTCGCAGACGAACCGCACGCCGCCGGCATCCGGCGTCGAAACGGAATAGAAGAGCGTCGGCAGGCCGACCAGTCCCGCGAACACGAAGAGGATGCTGCCGAAGACGAACGTCTGACGGAGCGTGATCTTCCCCTGCTGAATCTGCGGCGTCGTCAGGAAGACGCCCGGCATGCGGTCGACGCCGCTCCGCTCGTCGCCCCAGGTGTTGAAGAGGTTGCAGGCATAGACGAGCAGAATGCCCGAGGTGAGGCCCAAGGCCCAGCGGACGAGCCCCCACGGCTCGATCTGCCGCGAGCCGAACGCGAGGCCGAGACCGACCAGGAACGGCACGAGCGGCGCCGCGGCGCTCCACGGACGCGTCAGCAGAAACCAATCCTTCACTGTCGCCTTCGTCTTGTCCATCGACATCCCCTCCCCCGTCGTTCATTCCTCCTTCATCGCAAACTCGGCCATCGGCATTCACCGTCGGGAGATGAATCATAACATATAATCAAACTGGTTTCAACTCCGCCGCGCAACCGCATTTCACCACCATTTCTTCGTCTGGAGGCCTTTGGGGGGCAGGAGGCGGCCGAGGAAGGCGAAGAAGGCGAGCCAGGCGGCGTACCAGAGCACGCAGGGCGCGACGCCCCAGGGCTCGACGTCGAAGGTCGCGAACGGCAGGCGGGCGACGCATCCGGAGACAGACGCCATCACCCAGGTCAGCGCGGCGGCGGCATTGTTCAGAATCGCCGCGAGCGGCAGGCAGAGGAGGCTCACCGCGAGAGCCCCCGCCCCGATGCGCACCATCAGATTGGCGCACATCACGACGACGGCGTTGGCGAGCAGTCCGCCGGGCGTGATGCGTCCGAACAGGGAGGCGGCGAGCGGCACGCCGGCGATCCACGCCGCGACCGACACGCCCACGCCCTGCAGGTAGCCGGCGAACTTCTCCGCGCGCGTGCCCGGACGGCAGATCGGCTCGAACTGCCCCGTCCATCTCACCCAGAGCAGCACCCCGAACATGACGACGAAGGAGAACGCGCACCCCAGATCGTAGAGGCGCTGCGGCGACACGGCGTAGACGATGAAGGCCGTGACGGACCACGCCGTCAGCGAATCGGGACGACGGCCGAACGCGGGCGCCACGAGGCAGATCGCCGCCATGCAGGCCGCGCGCACGGCGCTCGGACGCGCCCCCGTCAAAACGACATAGGCCACGACGAGCGGCAGGCTGGCGAGTCCGCACAGACGCACCGGCATGCCGAGTCGCTTGAACGCCGCTCCGAGAAACCATGTGACAACCATCACATGCAGACCCGAAATCGCAAAGAGATGGATCGTCCCGGCGTCGATGAATGTCTGGCGCCGCTCCGGTGCCAGGTCCGTGCGCCGCCCAAGAAGGATCGCACGGTTGAGCGACGCAAGCTCCTCGTTCCACTCGAGTCCCGCCCCGGCCCGACGCGCCAGCTCGTCGCCAATTCGCGACCAGGTCACGCCCGACGGCGCCGGCGCGAGGCGAGAGGCCGTTCGGCCGCCCACCCCGTGGAAGATGCGTCGGTCATAGCGCCGTCTGACCTCCTTCCGCTGCCCGATCCATCCATCGACGGACCAGACCTCGTCCGTCTGCGGACGCGCCGCACGGAGCGACTCCAGCGGCAGCACGACCGTGAGCGGCAGCCGCCCGACATGCGACGGGAACGCGACCTGCCACACGCCCTTCTTCGTCCGCCGCGGGGCAGAAACCTCGCCCTCCACCCGCAGGCGGTAGGACCGCCGCGGTCCCATCAGACCCGCATTCGCGTCGAGGATCCGCTGCAGGTCCGCCTCGCAGTGCAACGCGAGCACCACGCCCAGCACGAAGATCGCACAGCTGCCGAGCCCACGCACGCCCCACCCCCACGCGGAGAGGAAGCCCAGCCCCGCGATCCATGCGAGAAAGCCCCAGCCGGAAGCGACACGCGCGCAGGCGAAGCCGACCGCCTCGCCGGCGACCAGCGTCAGCGTCGCGAGGAAGAGGCGGACCGAGGGCTTCTGCACGCTCAGTCTCATGGCGGATCACATCCAGTAGTTGCGGTCCAGTTCCCGCCAGGTGCTCGCCTCGAACACGTGCGCCTCCTGCACTTCGTCCGAATCGGCAAGGTCCGCCACCGTACGCGCCACCTTCAGCACCCGGTCGTAGGCACGCGCCGAGAGGTCGAGCGAGAGGACGAGCGCCCGCATCTTCGCCTGTCCGCCGGCCGAGAGACGGCAGAACTCCGCCAGGTCGCGCGCGTGCATGTCGGCGTTGCAGAAGAGTCCGGGCCGCCCCGCGAACCGCGCCCGCTGGCGTTCCCGCGCCGCGAGCACCCGCGCGCGGATGGCCGCCGACGATTCGCCGCGCGGCGCCTCGAGCATTTCCGCGAGGGACACCGGCGGCAACGACAGCTGGATGTCGATGCGGTCGAGGAGCGGACCTGAGATTTTCGACCGATATTGGAGAATCTGGCGCTGCGAACAGCGGCAGGCGTGTCTGGGATCGTCCGCATAGCCGCACGGACACGGATTCATCGCCGCCACCAGCATGAACCGCGACGGAAAATCACAGGCCGCCGCCGCCCGCGAAATGGCGACATGGCCGTCCTCCAGCGGCTGGCGCATGACCTCGAGCACATTCCGGCGGAACTCCGGGAATTCGTCGAGGAACAACACCCCGCGGTGCGCGAGCGACACCTCGCCCGGCAGGGGATGCGTGCCCCCGCCGAGCAGACCGCAGTCGCTCACCGTATGGTGCGGAGCCCGGAAGGGACGTCGCGTAATCAGGGCGCATCCGCCCTCCAGTTTGCCCGCCACGGAATGGATGCGCGTGACTTCCAGCGCCTCCGTGGGCGTCAACGGCGGCAGGATGGAAGGAATGCGACGCGCCAGCATCGTCTTGCCCGCGCCCGGCGAGCCGATCATCAGCACGTTGTGTCCGCCCGCCACGGCCACCTCCAGCGCCCGCTTCGCCCCGGTCTGCCCCTTCACGTCCGCAAAATCCTCGCCGCCGTCCCGACCCTCCGCGACAAGGACGTTCAGGTCGTTGTACACGGGTTCGAGACGCAAGGTGCCGGCAAAGAAATCCGCCGCCTCGCGCAGGGTCCGCACGGGATAGACGTCGATGCCCTCGACGACGCTCGCCTCGGCGACGTTCTCGGCAGGCACGAGGATGCCGCGTTTGCCGATCCGCCTCATCTCGAGCGCAATGGGGAGAATGCCCTGGACGCGTCGGACCTCGCCGGACAGCGCCAGCTCGCCCGCCATCGCGTAGTCGCCGAGCTCCTTGGCCTGGATCTTGCCCGTGGCCGCCAGCAAGGCGACGGCGATCGGCAGGTCGTAGAGCGGCCCCTCCTTGCGCAGATGCGCAGGCGCGAGATTGACGGTGACGTTCGACTCGTATTTCTTGAAGCCCGAGTTCACGACGGCCGTCGAGACGCGGTCCTTCGCCTCCTTGACCGCCTGGTCCGGCAGCCCCACGATTGCGAACTGCGGCGATCCGTCGGACGAGCAGACCTCGATTTCCACGGTTCGCGCGTCGACGCCGCAGACCGCGCCCGAATGACATTTTGCCAGCATGTTGATGACTCCTTTCCGCCGTGTGTCCGGCTTGTGCCGATGCGGACACTATAAGGCGGCGGGCGTCAAGAAATCAAGCGGACAAGTGTTAATTCAGTGTGCGGAGAATGAAAAGAAAATGTCAAGGAAACTTGCGTTTCCTTGACATTCGCTTGACAGTCTCTTGACAATTGGCCGCGGAGGCCTTGTTCGACTAGGCCTGGATCGCCTTCTTGAGGCATTCGGCCACGGCCTTCGGATCGCAATCGTCGAGACGGCGGAGGATGCAGCTCCAGCGGTACGCGCCGGATCCGGCCTCGTCGTAGGGACGATGGAGGAAAAGCTCGTCGAAAGCGCGGCGGCGCGCGCGGTAGGCTTCCTGCACCTCCGCGAGCCTGCGCTCGAACGCCAGAACATACGTCTTCGCGAAGGCGATGTAGTCCTCCACGAACGACTCGCGCTGACGCACGACCGCCGCGTAGGCGGGAATCAGTTCCTCGAAGCTCTCCTGGTACTTCACAAAGGAGCCGGCATGGTCCGTCACCACGAGTTCGCGCGGCAGACCGTCGGGTCCGCACTTGATCACCTCATAGTACGAGTCGAAGACCGGCTCGCCCGTTTCCGTTGCGGCGCGGCCGACGATCAGATCGAGCGCCGCGGCCTGGCCCATGAGGTAGGCGAAGCCCTGCGCGAAGGCGGGGTTGCGGAAGCGCTCGGGGGCGATCTTGTCGGACGCAATGCCGGCCTCGTAGTCGCGCACGTAGTAGATGGCGCGCACCGTCGTGCCCGAATACTGGTTGTGGCCCGAATACTTCTCGGTGAGCTGGCCGATGCCGAGGCGATGCGGCAGGTTCATGCCGAGCTGGCGGCAGGCCAGGCGGCGGTCGAGGATGTAGTCGGCATACTCGTTCGCTTCGAGAATCGACTGGAGCAGGTCCTTGCCCTCGTCGAGATGCTCGGCGACGCCCCACTTCTGGAACCGCACGATGCGATGCGTCTGCGGGCGGCCGGCTTCCTTGCACTGGAGCAGGTAGACATTGCCGCGGCGGGCGCCGGGGCGGCGCGCCAGCGAACGGGAGATGCGGCCGATGTTGATGTACTCGACGTCGCCGAAGAGGCGCAGCACGTTGAAGAGGATCGAGCGCACGCGGTAGTCGCAGAACTCGAGAAGCTCGGGATCCTGCGTACGCTGGGCTTCGTCCCAAATCGGATCGAAGATCAGCTCGCCCCCCTCGATGCGGCCGCCCGGCAGCCATTCGACCTGGCGGAAGAACTCGGGCGAAATGCCCTGGATGAGGTCGCGGTCGCCGACTTCGGTCGCGTTCGGCACGCGGGACAGGGTCGCGCCCATTTCGGCGCGCCATTCCAGGTTGTCCGTCGACTCCTCGCGCAGACCGGCCGGCAGCGCCATGCGCCACTTCAACTCGATGGCGGCGACGGCCGCCCGCAGCGCGGCGTCGTCGAGCTTCGCCGGATCGAGCTGACGCGCGGCCTCGACGACCTCGACCGGCAGGGACGCCGGGAAGAGCTGGATTTCGGGCTGGCCGAGGCGGTTGACCGCCTTCAGACCGTCCGCGACTTCGACGATCTGGGCGCGGAAGGCGTCTCCGGTCAGCTTCGACACCTTGTCGTAGCTGCCCACCGTCAGCCAGCGCGTGCCCGTGTTGGGGTTGTAGTAGTAGATCGTCTCGTGCGAAATGGCGACAGAGGCGCCCGTGATGGCCTTGACGATCTCCTCCGGACTCTGCGGCGCGCGCGACATGCGCCAGTTTTCGCCGCGGGCGCGAAGCGCATCGCGGACGGCCGCCACATGCGTATTGAGGAAACGGATCTTCCGCTTGGAGACGAGCGTCTGCAGCACTTCGTCCGCCTTGATCGCCAGGTCGATGCGCGCGGGATCGGGACGGATGAGCACGTAGTCGTCCGTGAAGAGAAGGTCGGCCGAGTCGGCCCATTCGTCCATCGCCTCGGACTCCGTCAGCTCCGGCTTTCCGTCTTCCGTCCGCAGACGGTTGAGTTCGCGCGTCCACGCGATGCGCTGCATCGCATGCGCCCCGCGCTGGGTCACAAGACCGGGCGTGCGGAAAAACAACGTGCCGACGCGGGACTTGAGCGTCCCGTCCGGATTTTTGGCAAATAGGGGATCACCGAGAATTTTCATAGCGCGCATATTGTACCATACTTTCAGACTTCCCGCGCGGCAATTCGCGGCACGCTCAGTGGCGCAGCTCGCCGGCGGCGCCCTGGGCGGCGCGCTTCACGGCCGCCGCGAGGCCGGCGCCGAGGCCGGCGGTGGCGGCGAGGTCGGCTTCGGACGCCTTGGCAATGCCGTAGACAGAGTGGAACTTCTTGAGCAGCGCCATTTTCTTCGCGGGGCCGATTCCCGGGATTTCGTCGAGGACGGACTCGCGGATGGTGCGCTCGCGCAGTTTCCGGTGGTAGGTGATGGCAAAGCGGTGCGCCTCGTCGCGAAGGCGCGTGGCGACGAACAGTCCCTGCGAATCGCGCGGCAGGAAAATGTCGCCGCGCGCGTCGTCCGTCACGATGATCTCCATGCGCTCGGCCAGACCGACGACGGGGATGTCCGTCACGCCGATCTCCGCAAAGGCCGCCCGCGCGGCGCGCAGCTGGGTGATGCCGCCGTCGCAGATGAAAAGGTCGGCCTTCGGACTCTTCGCCGTCAGCGTGGAATCGGGTCCGTAGCGCCGTCGCACGACCTCCGCCATCGACCGCGGGTCGTCCGCGCCCTCCACGGTCTCGATCTTGAAGTGGCGGTAGTACCGTCCGTTGGGCAGACCGTCCACCGCCACGACCATGGACGCCACGGAATGCGTGCCGAAGAGGTTCGAGATGTCCGCACATTCGATGACATGCGGCGGCTTGGGCAGTTTCAACACCGCAGCCAGTTCCTCAAGCCCCTTCAGCGCATCGGCGCGCGTCTCTTCGGGCCGCTTCCGCACGAAGTGGTTCTTCGTCATTTCCTTGAGCGCGCCGACCGTATCGCGGAGCTGGGCCGCCTTCTTGAAATCGAGTTGTGCGGCCGCCGCCTTCATCTCCTCGACGAGTTCGGCGATCACGTCCGGACGGTCCCCGCGCAGAAAGGCGCAGGCGGATTCGAAACGCGTGCGATAGTCCTCGGGGGAAATCCGCCCTTCGCACGGCGCCGTGCAGAAGCGCACCACGTCCGCATGGCAGTGGCAATGCGTCTCGGCGTCGGGCGTCAGCGCCGTGCAGCCGCGCAGGCCCCAGTGCTTTTCCACAAAGTCCTTCGCCGCCCGCACGACCGGGGCCGAGGGGAACGGCCCGAAGTACAGCGCCCCGTCGTCGCGGATGATGCGGCAGGTGCGGAAGGCGGGGAACGTTTCCGACGGATCCGCCCGCAGCGCCAGATAGCGCTTGTCGTCCCGCATGAGAATGTTGAACTGCGGCTTGTACTTCTTGATCAGGTTCGCCTCGGTCAGCAGGGCCTCGGCGTCGTTCCGCACGGTCATGAACTCCAGATCGGCGACCGTGTTGACCATCGAGCGCACCTTCGGCGAATGATCCGCGTTCGGGCGGAAATACGACAAGACGCGGCGACGCAGGTTCTTCGCCTTGCCGACATAGATGATGACACCCCGGCGGTCCCTCATGAGGTAGCAGCCGGGGTTCGTGGGAACGGTCTTCAACCGTTCTCGCAGGACGTCGTTCACGACGCGAAAGTTTACTTCGTCGAATCGGAATCGGACTTCTTCTCGGAATCTTCCTTGTTTTCCTTGAGAAGCTGTTCGCCTTCTTCCGTACCCTTCTTGAATTCACCCTTCGCCTTGCCGAGCGAGCGGGCGATTTCGGGAAGCTTCTTGCTGCCGAACATCAACACGATCACCGCAAGAACCAAAACAATCTGCCAGGGACCCCAAGCCATCTTCTTATTCTCCTTTATTTGGATATGACAGCGAATAGTGTACTGATTTTTCGTCTGAGAATCAAGCGCAAGTTTCCCGCCCCGACGGCCGACGCCGTCAGCGGATGTAGATGCTCACGCCCATGAACCGCTTGAGCAACAGGCCCTTGTCGTCGGCCTCGACCTTGTACCCTTCGCGCTTCGACGCCCCGTTCACGGCGAAATCGACGCCCTCCGGCTTCGCAGGCCATGTGAGAACATATCCGGCCGGCTTCCCCTCTTCATCCACCGTCTTCGCAAGTTCGACCAGATCGGTGCGCGTTCCGCCGACAAGGTTCACCTGCACCTGCACCCCGGGGGCGTACGTCATCGCGTAGCCGCTCGCCGGAATTGCGTAGGTTCCCGTCACCGAGCCGAGGTCAAGCGTCGGCGTCAGATGCGTCGCGTCGCCAAGTTCGACGGTCTTGAGGAGCTCCGTCGCCGTCGGACGGAAACAGTCGAGAACCGTCACCTTCGCATTGGCATTGTAGATACCACGCGTCGCACGCCTGTCGATGTACGTGCCCACCTTGAAACCGGTCTCGACGTTTGAGCCGCAGTTCTCGCCGACGTCCACCGTCGCCGAGGAAAGATCGCTGGCGCCGCCGTAGAACGACAACGCGCTGAGGCCGGGATCTCCCGCGACCTGCCGCACCGCGACCGTCCCCGCGCCGACCGTGCGGACGCAGCGCATCCCGAATCTCGGCCCTCCGTTGACCGTGAGCGTGTAGCCGTTCAGCGTCAAGACATGGACGCCGTCCCCGCTGTACACGAGACCCGGCGTGGAGCACACGTCATGCTCGACCGTGCCCGGAGTCGTGAACACCGCGTCCCCCGCAAGCTCCAAGTCGCCGATCACGTTCAACTGCCACCAGGTGGCCGGGTTGTGTTTCCGCGAGGTGAACATGCAGCCCGAGCCGTCAGGGCCCGCGCCCTGCACGACGAAATCATAGGCGACGCTCGTTGCGTCCGCCATGCCGTTCCAGTCGAACGCCGCGCCGTCGGCAATCGTCACAAGCGCCCGGCTCGGGCCCCATGCGCCGCTGTACACGCCGCTCTGCGCAATGCCCGCATCGACGAAGGTGCCGTCCGTGTACGTCTGGTCGGCCTTCGCGCCCACGAACGTGCCCGCGCCCTTCTTGACGAGCTTGAGGCTGCCGGTGAGCGCCATGGCCGTGTTCGCAATCGTCTCGTCCGCCGCCGTCTCCACGATCAGCTCGCCGCCGGCCACGGACGACGTGACGGTAAACGCGTTTCCGCCGCCCACCATCGAGTTCGGCAGCTTGAGGCTGCGGCCCGCGACATCGATCGTGACGCCGGGCGCGACCCCGAACGGGACGCCTGCGCCCATGTCGATCGTTCCCGTTCCCTCCGGCAGAACGATGCTGCCCATGAGCAGATACTCTGCGGGATTCACGTTCTGCGCCTTGATCGCAACATATTCCTCGTACGACGCGAACCGCACCTGAATCTCCGAAGTGACGCCGTTCTCCCAGTCCGGAACGGGCGAACCGTCCGCGCCGAAGAACTTCCATTCCGGCACCTCGCCCGAAAGGTCGAGCGTCGCATACGCGGGAACGATGGTGGATTTGACGTACAGCCCGTCCATGCGCGCCACCGGCTCGATCGGACGCGTCTCGCCCGAATAGACGAGCGTGAATGCGCAGTCGGGAATGGTGCTCCACGAAACGAGTTTGTCGCCGACGGCGATTTCGCGCGCGCCCACATCGACCCTGACGGACGCCTCTTCCGCAAACGCCAAATTGAAACGATCTCCCTCCAGCACAAACGCATCCGAGAGCAGGGAAAGGTCGAACGTCGGCGCAAGATGCGTCGCGTCGCCCAGCGTGACGTTGCAGAAGACGTCCGTTGCCGACGGGCGGAACGTACCAAGCACGACCAGCCGTCCGGCGTTGCTCTCCGGATCGGCGGCCACGCCGTTGTTGTCCTTGGTTCCGTCGTTCCACGAAAACGTGCGGCGGTCGATGAAGTTCAACACCGTCACGGGCACTTCCACGTTCAGTCCGCAC